>NZ_DIAO01000014.1:233897-325950 GCF_002416465.1 Leclercia sp. UBA5076 | reverse complement strand
CACCACAAACAGCACTGCTGCGCCAGCCGCCGCTATCGCACTGACCGGGATCCCCAGCGGCTCCAGAACAAAGAAACCGACAAGCAGCAATAACAGGACAATCCAGCCCGCCCTGAAGGTGGCCGGATCCTTGATCGCACTGACAGGCGTCTTCAGCAGCGAAACGTCATACGTTGCCGGAATATCCCTGCGGAAGAAGAGATGCAGCATGACCAGCGTGGCCGCAATCGCTGCCGCATCCACGGGGATCATAACGGAGGCGTACTGCGTAAAGCCCAGACCGAAGAAGTCCGCCGAGACGATATTAACCAGGTTAGACACAATGAGTGGCAGGCTGGCCGTATCTGCAATAAATCCTGCGGCCATGACAAAGGCCAGTGTCGTGCCCTGGCTGAACCCCAGTGCGAGCAGCATCGCAATCACAATCGGCGTCAGGATCAGCGCGGCGCCGTCATTGGCAAACAACGCAGCAACAGCAGCACCGAGCAAGACTATCCAGGTGAAAAGCAGGCGGCCACGTCCGTTACCCCAGCGGGAGACGTGCAGTGCGGCCCATTCAAAGAAGCCGGACTCATCGAGCAGCAGGCTGATGATGATGACCGCAATAAATGCCGCTGTCGCGTTCCAGACGATATTCCAGACAACGGGAATATCAGCGATATGGATGACACCGGTTCCCAGCGCCAGCACAGCCCCGATACTCGCGCTCCAGCCAATACTCAGGCCTCTGGGTTGCCAGATCACCAGTACCAGCGTCAGTAAAAACATACTCCCTGCCAAAAGCATCTCAGACTCCGTTATATATGATTATGTAAATGTGTTTTCCTTTCTCAGCAGGTGGTGCAGGCTGATTTATCCAGCCATTCACGCACATCCTCCCGCATACACTGCCAGGTCGTCGTGATTGTCTCTGCTGCCCATGCCGGTATGTGGGGTGACAGACGATAGTGGATCCATTTGCCTTCCCGACGGTCAAGTACCAGCCCGGCCTCGCGCAGAATAGCCATATGTCGCGATATTTTGGGCTGCGATTCGGAGGTGACCGCACAGATATCGCAGACGCACAGTTCTCCGGACTCCCGGAGAAGCATCACGATGGCGAGCCGGGTTTCATCCGACAGGATTTTGAAAAGCTGAACAGGTTGTAGCATTTTTCACTCCGTTCCCATTAGAATACACATATGTTAAATCATATGTATTTATTTTGAAATCACCTGTTCTCTCCGGAGGAGAAAAATGGAACAATTTCCTGCCCTGAATACTGAATACTGAATACTGAATGCTTTGATCAACACATTGCCGAACGCCTGCACCTGCAGGAGCCGCCACGGATTCTGATCCTGTATGGCTCAGTAAGGGAGCGCTCCTACAGCCGTTTTGCCGCGGAGGAAGCCGGTCGCCTGCTGACGGCGATGGGCGCGGATGTGAAACTCTTTAACCCCTCCGATTTACCCCTGCCGGATGATGCGCCGGACACGCACCCTAAAGTTACCGAGCTGCGCGGTCTTGTCAGATGGTGTGACGGGATGGTGTGGAGTTCACCGGAGCGGCATGGCGCAATGAGCGCAGTTATGAAGGCACAAGTCGACTGGATACCCTTAAGTAAAGGCGCAGTGCGTCCTTCACAGGGTAAAACGCTTGCGGTAATGCAGGTTTGCGGCGGTTCGCAGTCCTTCAATGCCGTGAATCAGATGCGCATTCTGGGTCGCTGGATGCGGATGTTTACGATCCCCAACCAGTCCTCCGTAGCCAAGGCATGGCAAGAGTTCGACGAAAACGGCCGAATGAAACCTTCGTCATGGTATGACCGCATCGTCGATGTAGCCGAGGAGCTGTTTAAAATCACACTGCTGCTTAAGGGACAAACCGGTTATCTTGCGGATCGTTACAGCGAGCGAAAAGAGAGCCATCAGGAGCTTTCATCCCGTGTCAATCAGGACAAAATATAACGTCTGTTCTTCGTGAATCCATACTGCATGAGCTTAACAACGTCCGCTTCTGGCACAAAGCGGACATTTCAACAATAGTCCGCCACCTACCCCTGCATATCAAACCCAGCCTTTTGAAAATCCCTATACACCTCCGGATTACTAAACGTCGGGAACTTCGCTTTTTGGGCCGCCAGTTTCACCGCCTCACAATACTCTTTGTTGCCCTTGCTGGTTGATACCTTTAAAGCCGTACCATCCTGCGCAAATTCCATATGCAGTCGGCATTTTTTGCCCTTCCAGCGTTGTGGCTCAGCAATTTTATCTTCTATCGCCGCCTTGATCCCCCGCGCCTGCGCGCCCCACGCATCCTGATCGTCCCAGCGGCCAGAACTGCAACTCCCCATCGCGGTGGTTTTGTGGCATCCAGAAGGCTGTAACGGCGCACAACCCGCCGCAAGGCTGACCACAACGGCAAGCGTAAACATCTTCCCTACTCTTTCATGCGATCTCACGCCTTAAACTCCTGTGCTCATATATCCGTTAAAATTAATTTCGGTTTACCACTTTACGAAAATCAGAACTAATAAAAAACACAGGCACAGGTCCGGTAAGGCGTAAGCCGCCACCGGGATTTTCAGAGAGGTACACGCAGTCAGCAACCCGGTTTTAATATTGTGCTCGCACTTGCCGGGCGGCGGCTGACGCCTTGCACGGCCTACAAAACCCACGCTATCAATAAACGTAGGCCCGGTAAGGCGCTAGCCGCCACCGGGCATTTCCAGAGAGGTACCTTCGTGATTACGCGCTACAACTCCTCAAACCCCAGCACCCCATCCCGGTCCAGAAGACTTTCATAAACCTTCTCAACCGCCGCCTTCACCTTCTCCGTCATCGGATAATAAAACCCCACAATATCCGGTTGAATCCCCAAAAACACCACCTCCCCCACATCCCCCTTCAGCTGATCCACCAGGTAGTTGAGCGGCATATTGTGGGTGGTCATCATAAACATCTCGGCGATGTCGTCCGGATCGATACGGCGGATCTCACCGAGGTTTAACCCCATATCCGTCGCATCGACAATCAGCAGGCGCGCCGGGCGCAGCTCGCGGATCGCAACCACGTCGTTTTCCGGGGCGCTGCCGCCATCAAACACCACCCAGTCGCCGCGCGGGGCTTCCCGGCACATCTCAGCCAGCAGCGGACCGGCGCCGTCGTCGCCCATCATGCTGTTGCCGACGCAGAGTAATACATCAGTCACGTTGCCTCCTCACCATCAGGTAGATGGCGTTCTCCTGGTGAATGGCGTGGAGCATCACGAGCAGTGCCTCGCTCCACTCCTGCTGCTGCGCCGTCTGGCGCGCTATCGCGGCGTCAAAGGCGCTGGCCAGCATCACAATATGGTTACTGTCGATGACAATCTCCCCGTAGCGCGGCACGCCCTCCATCTTGCGCCGCGCCTCGCTCCCCGCTTCGAGGGTGGCGATCCACGCCAGGTAATCCTCCCACGGGCAGGTGAGCGCCGCCTCCAGGCAGTCGATCACCCCCAGATGATGGCCGATGGCCAGGCCGTAGTAGATCACCTGCTGGGCATCAGCAGGCGTGTTGTCATTCTGGTCAATGAACTTGCGGCTGAGCTGGCTGAATACCACCGTCTCACTCATCACACACGCTCCTGCCCGACCACCTCGAGGAGGTTACCCACGATCTCGTTCAGGCGCGGATCGTTCTCGTTTGCCAGCCAGCGGGCCACGCTCTCATCGCCCTCGATCAGATGACGCATAAAGTCGTCGGCGATCTGGCGGCCATAGCGGTAGCCCGCCAGGCGGCGGGCGGCGCGGTCGATGCGTACCCGCAGGGGCTGGACCATCTCCGGATGCAGCAGTTCGGCGGGCTGGTTGTCCTGGCTGCCCGGCTCGCGGGCGTGGATCTTCTGCTCCAGCAGCCCCAGCGCCATAGCAAAACCGTAGAGCGTGGCGGCAGGCGACGGCGGGCAGCCGGGAATGTAGACATCCACCGGCACGATTTTGTCGGTGCCGCCCCAGACGCAGTACAGGTCATGGAAGATGCCGCCGGAGTTGCCGCAGGCGCCGTAGGAGATGCAGATCTTCGGATCGGGGGCCGACTCCCATGCCCGCAGCGCCGGGGAGCGCATGGCGCGGGTCACCGCCCCGGTGAACAGCAGAATGTCGGCGTGGCGCGGAGACGGCACCACCTTGATGCCAAAGCGCTCGGTGTCGAAGATAGGCGACAGGGTGGCGAAGATCTCAATCTCGCAGCCGTTGCAGCCGCCGCAGTCCACGCGGTAGACGTAGGCGGAGCGTTTGATTTTTTTCAGCAGCGAGGCCTTCATGCTGGCGATGGACTCGTCCACCGTGACCGGGACCGGGATCCCCTGCTCGTTACGTGGCCCTAACAGTTCGCTCATCGTGTCGCTTCCTCCATTTCCCGGGTCAGCTGGATTTTGTCCGCCGGGGTCAGCCCCTGCAGGCGCTTGCAGTCCGGGCAGGTTTCAAAACTCTCGCGATGCGATTCGGCGCGCTGGTCGCCGTTGTGGCGCAGCAGGGCGATCGCGTAATCAATCTCTTTCTGCACCGCATAGGGGCGCTTGCAGACCCGGCAGTGGCAGATGTCAAAGCGCGACTGTTGCAGGAAATCCGCTTTACTCCACACCGCCAGCTCATACTCCTGGGAGAGCTTAATGGCAGTAGTCGGGCAGACCTCTTCGCAACGGCCGCAGAAGATGCAGCGCCCCAGGTTGAACTGCCAGGCCAGCTGGCCGAACTGCAGATCCGTCTCCACCGTCAGGGCATTCGACGGGCAGGCATTCACGCAGGCTGCGCAGCCGATACACTGCTGGGGATCGTGCTCCGGCTTGCCACGCATATTTTTGTCGACCGCAATCGGCTGGAGGGGATAGGACTCCGTCACCGTGCCGGTTTTGATCACTTTTTTGATAAAGGTAAACATGGCAAGTCCTTATTTCAGCGGCGAATTTTTGCGTTCAATGCTGTAGCGCTCCAGCTCTTTGTACGGCACCACCTGGCTTTTCTTCTTGCGCACATCCACCACCGTCATGCGGTCGGTGCAGGAGTAGCAAGGATCGAGGCTGCCGATAATCAGCGGCGCGTCGGAGACGGTGTTGCCGCGCAGCATGTAGCGCAGGGTCGGCCAGTTGGCGTAGGTGGCCGCCCGGCAGCGCCAGCGCCAGAGCTTCTGGTTGTCGCCGGTCATGCTCCAGTGGATATCATCCCCGCGCGGCGCTTCGCTGAAGCCCAGCGCAAAGCGGTTCGGGATGTAGGTGAAGCCTTCCACCATCAGCGCGCCGCCCGGCAGGTTATCCAGGCCGAAGTCGATCATGTTCAGAGCGGTAAAGACCTCGTTGATGCGCACCTTCAGGCGGGAGATGACGTCGCAGCCCTGCTCGCTGTGCACTTCCATCGGCAGCAGGCCGTAACCGACAAACGGGTGATCGGCGCGGGTGTCGCGGGCGTGGCCGCTGGCGCGCACCATCGGGCCGACGTTGCTGAAGTCGCGGGCGATCTGCGGGTCGAGGCGGCCAATGCCCACGGTGCGCTGTTCGATGTTCGGCGTGCTCAGCAGAATATCCACCAGATCCTGCACCTCACGGCGCATCTGCTGGGCCAGCTGGCGGGTGGCGATCATGTCCTCTTTCAGCAGATCGCGACGGATACCGCCGATCAGGTTCAGGCCGTAGGTTTTACGCGCCCCGGTGAGGATCTCCGCCATCTTCATGGAGGTCTCGCGCACGCGGAAGAACTGCATAAAGCCGGAGTCAAAACCGACGAAGTGGCAGGCCAGGCCGAGGTTGAGCAGGTGCGAGTGCAGACGCTCCACCTCCAGCAGAATGGCGCGGATCATCTGGGCGCGTTCCGGCACCACGATCCCCATCGCGTTCTCCACCGAGGTGGTGTAGGCGGTGCTGTGGGCAAAGCCGCAGATACCGCAGACGCGATCTGACAGGAAGGTCACTTCGTTGTAGCCCATCCGGGTTTCGGCCAGCTTCTCCATGCCGCGGTGGACGTAGAACAGGCGGTAGTCGGCGTCGATGATGTTCTCGCCGTCAACGAACAGGCGGAAGTGGCCCGGCTCGTCGGAGGTGACGTGCAGCGGGCCAATCGGCACCACGTTATTTTTCTTGTCGCCGAGCTCGTTAATGAACGCGTAGGTCTCTTTGTCGGTGGTCGGGGCCGGACGCTGGCGGTAATCCATGCTGTCTTTACGCAGCGGATAGAGTTCGTCCGGCCAGTCGTCCGGCAGCACCAGGCGGCGCTCGTCCGGCAGCCCGACCGGGATCAGGCCGTACATGTCGCGCACTTCGCGCTCGCCCCAGACGGCGGCAGGCACACGCGGAGTGACGGACGGAAATTCCGGTTTATCGGCATCCACCTCCACGCGCACGGTGAGCCAGCAGCGGGTGCCCTGCTCCATCGACAGCACGTAGTAGACGGCATAGCTGCCGCAGAGCTGGCGCTCATCGTTGCCAAAGAGCACCGACAGCCAGCCGCCCTGTTTGTAATAGAGGAACTCGACCACTTCCGGCAGGTAGTTAATTTTCACCGTGACGGTGATTTGATCTTTGGTCTGCCAGGCTTCATCCAGCACCACGCCAGGAAAGGCCTGGTGCAGTGCGGCGAGATAGTGTTGACCAATTTTTTCTTCAGACATGGGTATTCTCTACAGTCACGCCGCCAGCAAGGAGACGAAAGCTAAAAATGCCAGACCAAAACCGGCCCAGGTAATTCGTGAGGTGGCGTTAAAGCGCAGGCGCGCCATGCTGTTCTCAAACAGGGCGATCACCAGTACGCCCACGACCAGCTTGACCACGGCGATGACGACGGCCAACGCCAGGCCGCCTGCGGAGAAGTGGCTCATCTGGCCCCAGGGGATAAACACCCCGACGAACATCTGCAGCACCACCAGCTGTTTCAGGCTGATGCCCCACTTGAGCAGGGCAAAGCCCGCCCCGCTGTACTCCGACAATGGCCCTTCCTGCAGCTCCTGCTCCGCTTCGGCAAGGTCAAACGGCAGCTTGCCCATCTCGATAAAGGTGGCGAAGGCGCAGGCGCACAGAGCAAGGAATAGCGTTACGGTGTGCGCCGCCGGCCAGTGGTAGATGGTGGCGGTCACCGCGCTGATGTGGGTGGTGCCTGCCACCTGAGCGGCAACCCACAGACCGAGCAGCAAGATCGGCTCCACCAGCACGCCGAGCATCGCTTCGCGGCTGGCGCCAATCCCGGTGAACGGGCTGCCGGTATCGAGCCCGGCAATGGCAAAGAAGAAGCGCGCGATGGCGAAGAGGTAGATCAGGGTGATGAGATCCCCCAGCGCGGGCAGCGGCGAGGCGAGCGTGATCACCGGCAGCGCGCTGGCGATGGCGAACATTACCCCCACCATCACCAACGGCATCAGGCGGAAGACCCAGCCGGAGGCGGCCGGGGCCACGCTCTGGCGGCCCAGCAGCTTGATGAGATCGCGGTACTCCTGGAAGATATCCGGCCCGCGACGGGTATGCAGGCGGGCGCGGGCCACGCGGGTGATGCCCGCCAGCAGCGGCGCTGCGGCAAAGAGCACCAGCGCCTGAATCAGTGCGTAGATCAAAGTCATGTTCAGGCTCCTCGGGAGATAACGACAACCACCAGCACCGCCAGCTCAATCAGGGCGATACGGTGGAACAACACGGCGGTGCAGTCGCATTGCCAGCCGGGGATAAAGCGCACCGGGTTGAGCCATTTGCGCAGCTTCAGCACCGGCGCGAAGGACTCCTTAACCGGCATGGCAAAGCCGTGGGCGGTGATGACCATCGACTGCTCGTGGTCGTAGCCGCACACCCAGGCAAAGCCGCGGGCGCGGTTCGCCAGGCGGTTGCCTTTGAAGAGCACCAGAACGATAAAGGGCAGCAGCAGCCCCGCCAGCAGCAGGAGAGTGATCATCGGCTGGGAGACAGTGTTCACCGCCCCGCCGTTCACCGGGAACAGGCGGCCAATCACCGGCAGAAGCCACGGCGCGGCCACGCCGCCCGCCACGCAGCAGAGCGCCGCCAGCACGGTACTGGCGGTCATCAGCCACGGGGCGCAGCAGGCGTTTTCCGCCTCCGGGGTACGCGGTGCGCCGAGGAAGGTGACGCCGTAGACTTTCGCCATACACATCACCGCCAGCGCGCCGGTGATCGCCAGGCCGGTCGTCAGCAGTGGCCCCAGCAGGCGGGCAACAAAGGCATCGTGGGTGCCGAGGTTAAAGAAGGACTGGTAGATCACCCACTCCCCGGCAAACCCGTTCAGCGGCGGCAGCGCCGCCATCGCCATCAGCCCCACCAGCATCGCAAGGGAGATGAGCGGCATTTTTTTGCCGATGCCGCCCAGCTTCTCGATATCGCGATGGCCGGTGCGATACCACACCGCACCCGCGCCGAGGAAGAGCGTGGTTTTAAACAGGCCGTGGTTCACCAGGTGATAGAGCCCGCCGGTAAAGCCCAGCGCCACCAGCAGCGGGCTTTGCAGCGCGATGCCGCTCACCCCTGCCCCCAGGCCGAGCAGGATAATGCCGATGTTCTCCAGGGTGTGGTACGCCAGCAGGCGCTGGATGTTGTGCTCCATCAGGGCATAGAGTCCGCCGACAAAGGCGGTGATCATGCCCATCACCAGCAGCAGCACCCCGAGCCACAGCGGCGGCAGCGCCCCGCAAAGCGCGACGGTCAGCATGCCGTAGAGGCCCACCTTCATCACCACCGTGGAGAAGAGCGCCGCGGCAGGCGCGCTGGCGTTTGCATGCGCCTGGGGTGCCCAGCCGTGCAGCGGGATCACCCCCGCCAGCAGGCCAAAGCCCGCCAGACCCGGCAGCCAGATGCTGGCTCCCGGCGCCTGGTCAGAGGCCATCGCCCCCATTACCGCAAAGTCCAGGGTGCCGTAGTAGCGCCACGCCTGCCAGCAGGCGAAGGCCAGCAGCAGCGTCCCCAGACGCCCCAGCACAAACCAGAGCTTGCCGGACTGAGCGCAGCCGGTAAGAAACGCGCCGCACAGGGCCATGATCTCCGCCATCACCACCAGCCAGCCGAGGTTATCAACCATGATCGCGGCGACGGCGGCGGCCATCAGCAGGTTGGTCAGCAGGCCGTTACTTTTAGCCTGCGGGTGGCGATGCCAGGCGACGGTAAAGAGGCTGATGAGCAGCGCCGGCAGACCGATGGCGATAAGCCACACCGCCCGGATGCCGCTCATCTGGATGTTGACGTGAAGCCAGGCGATCTCCCCCGGCAGGGAGATGTGCGGCGCGGCCAGCAGCGCAATTCCCCCCGCGGTTACCGCCAGGGCGCTGGCAATCGCCCCGCCAAAGCCGGTGATGGCGCCGCTGAGCGTGCGGTTGGCGCTGAACACCAGCGCCAGCACGGCGCTGACGAGGTACCAGCCCAGCGCCTGGTTAATTAACGAAAAGGCATTCATCAGCGCTCTCCTTGTTGCGACTGGAACAACGACAGATCGCCCAGATCCGTATTGATAGTGAGCTCGCGTTTGCGCTTGCTGGCGCGGGCGATATCCTGGTTATTCACCAGACGCAGGGATTTGGTCGGACAGGTGCGTACGCACGCCGGGCCGTCCGGGTCGAAGTGGCACAGGTCGCACTTCACCGCGATGGCGCGCACGCCCGGCACCCAGTCGAGGAACGGACTGACGCGGGCCGGAGCCGGGGGCGCCATCGGCGCTTTGCTGGTGTTGCTGTTGGCGGGGATCGCCAGCGGGCGGCTGCCGGCAAACTCGATGGCGCCGAACGGACAGGCGATGCCGCACAGCTTGCAGCTGACGCACAGGCTTTCATTGAGCTGGATAGCGCCGTCAACGCGGGTGATGGCGTTGACCGGGCAGACCTGGGCGCAGGGGGCGTCTTCGCAGTGATGACAGAGCTGCGGCGCGGAGTCTTTACTGTTACGCATCACTTTCAGCCGCGGCTGGCTTTGCAGGCCATGCTGGCGATGGTTTTCTGAACAGGCCGCCTCACAGGTGTGGCAGCCGATACAGAGCGAGGGATCAGCAATTACAAAACGATTCACCTGGTTTCCTCTGGTGATAGTCATTTTTGACGAAAAACGGGCGGAAGTGTCATTTTCGACACCTGTCGACACCCGGCTCAGACCGCAGCGTGGTGCTGCGCGAGGACGGCGAGGGTCAGGGATTCGCCGCGTTGCGTTGCCTGCCAGATCGCGGCGTAAACCCCGCTGATTTTGTTCAGGAAATGGTTCAGCACCGCCTCACGCTGGTCGACGTTGATCTCGCCATCCAGCATGCCATCGTCCCCGAGACGGACGTGGCCAATCAGCACGCTTTCGGGGTTATCGCGCTCTTCAACGGTGTAACTGAAGATATGGCCGTTGAACGCCTGCTCCGGCGTGACGCGGATAAGGAAGTGGTCGAACAGCCAGAAGCCGAGCCCGCTGTCGGTGTTGCAGCCCACGGTAAGGTGCAGGCTGGCTTTAGAGAGGGTGATGGCCTGAATCAACGAATTGCCGTAGTGGTTCCAGTGGGATCGCAGCACCCGCTGCTGTCCGGCAATGATGGTGGCCTTCTCACTTAATTCGGAAAGTGTCATGTGACGTACCTGATGCGTAATGTGTAAAGAGTTCGCTCCCTTAAGCACGTTTCGTGCCATTTTTTAATTTGTTGAATTTGAAGGTAAATTATTTTTAAAGCCGAAAAGATCACACAAAATGACATGTCATTTCGTCATCTTTGACCGGGCAGCGTGTCCGCTCTCGCCACCCTGCTGCTAAAAGATGGCATCAATATTGCTTAATCCGGCCAGACTTTACCGGGAACAGCACAATGCACGAAATCACCCTCTGCCAGCAGGCGCTGGAATTGATCGAAAAACAGGCTCACCAGCATCAGGCGAAACGCGTGACGGGCGTCTGGCTGCGCGTCGGCGCCTTCTCCTGTGTGGAGAGCAGCGCCCTGCAGTTTTGCTTTGAGCTGGTGTGCCGCGAGACGGTCGCCGAAGGCTGCGCCCTGCATCTCGAAGAGCAGCAGGCGGAATGCTGGTGTCAGGATTGCAAAGCCTACGTCGAGCTGGTGACCCACCGCGTACGACGCTGCCCGCAGTGCGGCGGGGCGAACCTGAATATCGTCGCTGATGACGGGCTGCATATCACGCGTCTGGAAATTGAACAGGAGTAAACCATGTGTACCACCTGCGGTTGCGATCAGGGCAACCTCTATATTGAAGGCGATGAGCATAACCCGCACTCCGCTTTTCGCAGCGCCCCCTTTGCGCCGGCACACCGTCCGGCGCTGCGCATCACCCGCGTGGACGCTCAGGCTTTTACCCCGACAGAGCCCCTGGCGGGCCAGCTGGATTACGGCCACGGCGAGGCGGGCACCCATGCGCCCGGCCTCAGCCAGCGCAAAATGGTGGAGATCGAGATGGACGTGCTGGGCAAAAATAATGCGCTCGCCCGGCGCAACCGCGCTATTCAGCGCCCGCAACCAGCTGGCGCTGAACCTGGTCTCCAGCCCCGGCTCCGGTAAAACCACCCTGCTGACCGAGACCTTAAAACGTTTGCAGCAGCGCGTACCCTGCGCGGTGATCGAGGGCGATCAGCAGACGGTGAACGACGCCGAGCGGATCCGCGCCACCGGCACCCCCGCCATCCAGGTCAACACCGGCAAGGGCTGCCATCTCGACGCGCAGATGATCGCGGATGCGATGGCGCGCCTGCCGCTGGAGGATGGCGGCATTATGTTTATTGAGAATGTCGGCAACCTGGTCTGCCCGGCGAGCTTCGATCTTGGCGAGCGCCATAAGGTGGCGGTGCTCTCCGTTACCGAAGGCGAGGATAAGCCGCTGAAGTACCCGCACATGTTCGCCGCCGCCTCGCTGATGCTGCTGAACAAGGTCGACCTGCTGCCCTACCTCAATTTTGACGTGGAGAAATGCCTCGCCGCCGCCCGGGAAGTAAACCCGGAAATTGCGATTCTGCTGGTCTCCGCCACCCGCGGCGACGGGATGGACGCCTGGCTCGACTGGCTGGAGGCGCAGCGATGTGCATAGGCATTCCTGGAAAGATCAGCGCCATCCATGACGGCATGCAGGCCAGCGTGGAGGTGTGCGGCGTACTGCGCGATGTGGATCTGACCCTTGTTGGCGATCGTGACGAAAAGGGCCAGAGCCGTCTCGGGCAGTGGGTGCTGGTGCATGTCGGCTTTGCCATGAGCGTGATTAACGAAGAGGAGGCGCTGGATACCCTCGCCGCCCTGCAGAACATGTTTGAGGTGGAGCCGGACGTCGGCCCGCTGCTGTTTGGCGAGGATCCCCGCTGATGCGCTTTGTTGATGAATACCGCGACCCGCAAAAGGTGATGCAGCTGATCGAGGCCCTGAAGGCCCGGGCCGGGCTGCTGGCCTACACCTATGCCCGTCCGCTGCGCATTATGGAGGTGTGCGGCGGTCACACCCACGCCATCTTTAAGTTCGGGCTGGATCAGCTCCTGCCCGACAACATCGAGTTTATTCACGGCCCCGGCTGTCCGGTCTGCGTCCTGCCGATGGGGCGGATCGATACCTGCATCGAAATCGCCAGCCATCCGGAGGTGATCTTCTGCACCTTCGGCGATGCGATGCGGGTGCCGGGGCAAAATGGCTCGCTGCTCGACGCCCGCATGCGCGGCGCGGATGTGCGGATCATCTACTCCCCCGCCGACGCGCTCAAGCTGGCCCGGCAGAACCCGGATCGCAAGGTGGTCTTCTTCGGGCTGGGGTTTGAAACCACCATGCCCGCCACCGCCCTGACCCTGCGCCAGGCAAAAGCGCTTAACGTGCAGAACTTCTTCTTTTTCTGCCAGCACATCACGCTGATCCCGGTGCTGAAAAGCCTGCTGGCGCAGCCGGAAAACGGCATCGACGCCTTCCTGGCGCCGGGGCACGTCAGCATGGTGATTGGCATCCATGCCTACGACTTTATCGCCGCCGACCATCAGCGCCCGCTGGCGGTGGCCGGTTTTGAACCGGTGGATCTGCTACAGGGGGTGCTGATGCTGGTGGAGCAGAAGATTGCCGGCATAAGCCAGGTCGAAAATCAGTATCGCCGTATCGTCCCGGAAGGGGGCAACGCCGTGGCCCAGGCGGCCATCGCCGAGGTGTTCGGCATTGAAGGCGACAGCGAGTGGCGCGGGCTGGGGGTGATTTCGCACTCCGGCGTGCATCTCACCGAAGCCTATCGTCAGTTTGACGCCGAGCGTCACTTTCGCCCCCGGGCGCAACAGATTTGCGACGATCCCGAGGCGCGCTGCGGCGAGGTACTCACCGGGCGCTGTAAACCGGCGCAGTGCCCGCTGTTTGGCGGCAAATGTACGCCGCAAAGCGCCTTTGGCGCGCTGATGGTCTCATCGGAAGGGGCGTGCAGCGCCTGGTATCAGTACCGTTCTCAGGAGTGTGAAAGTTGAAACAGATAACCCTCGCCCACGGCAGCGGCGGACAGGCGATGCAGCAGCTGATCGGCGAGCTTTTTATGCGCGCCTTCGCCAACCCGCTGCTGGATGAACAGGAAGACCAGGCCCGGATCCCGCTGCACGAACTGACCGTCCACGGCGACCGGCTGGCCTTTTCCACCGACAGCTACGTGATTGACCCGCTCTTCTTTCCGGGGGGCGATATCGGCAAGCTGGCCATCTGCGGCACCGCCAACGATGTCGCCGTGAGCGGGGCGATCCCGCGCTGGCTCTCCTGCGGCTTTATCCTCGAAGAGGGGCTGGAGATGGCGACCCTTGAGCGCATCGTCACCAGCATGGCCGCCACCGCGGCGGCGGCGGGCATTGCCATCGTCACCGGCGATACCAAGGTGGTACCGCGCGGCGCGGCAGATAAAGTGTTTATTAATACCGCCGGTATCGGTTCGGTGCCCGAGGGGGTAAACTGGGGTATGCGCCAGATTGAGGCCGGGGATGTGCTGCTGGTGAGCGGCACGCTCGGCGATCACGGCGCCACCATCCTTAACCTGCGCGAAGGGTTAGGTCTGGAGGGCGATCTGCAGAGCGACTGCGCGGTACTGACGCCGCTGATCCAGGCCCTGCGTGGCGAGCCCGGCATCAAAGCCCTGCGCGACGCCACCCGCGGCGGCGTGAACGCCGTGGCCCATGAGTTTGCCGCCAGCAGCGGCTGCGGGATTGAAATAGAAGAAGCCAGCCTGCCGGTGAAACCTGCCGTGCGCGGCGCGTGCGAACTGCTGGGGCTTGACCCGCTCAACTTCGCCAACGAAGGCAAGCTGGCTATCGTGGTGGAACGCCAGGCGGCCGAACGGGTGCTGGCCCGGCTGCGGGCGCATCCTTTGGGCGTGAACGCCGCTATTATTGGTGAGGTGGTTGAGCACAAAGGGGTACGACTTACCGGACTATACGGCGTAAAACGGTCGCTGAATTTGCCCCACAGCGAGCCACTGCCGCGAATTTGCTGATCCGGGCGGCGCATTCGTCTCTTATTTTTCTGGATACTCTGGATAAAACGCATGTCGTATACACCCACCAACGATCCTGTCGATCACGGATTGTTCGACATTACCCGTACTCTGCTGCAACAGACCGATCTTTGCGCCCTGGCGCAGGCGCTGACCCAGCATGTCCGGCAGATAAACCTCGCCGATAGCGTTCATATTCTGCTCTGGCAGTCGGAATCGCGCCGGGTCTGTCTCTACAGCACCGACGAACAGGGCTGTGATATCCGCTACGAAGATGAGCCCCTGCTGGCGAGCGGCCCTTTTCGCCGCATGCTTTCCCGCCCGGACGTGCTGCACTGCACGGCGGCGACCTTTAACGAGACCTGGCCGCAGCTTGCCGCCCTCGATCGTTATCCCTCATTTGCCCACTACTGCCTGACGCCCATCGCCGCCGATGGCCGCATCTTCGGCGGCTGCGAGTTTTTGCGCACCCAGGAGAAACCCTGGAGCGACAGCGATTTTTCCCGCCTGCAAACCCTCACCCAGGCGGCCGGGCTGGCCGTGGAGCAGATCCAGGCGCGGCTGCACAACAGCGACAACTACGACCTGCTCTGGCGGGAGCGTAACGATTTTCGCCTGCTGGTGGCGATCACCAACGCCGTGCTGTCGAAGCTCGACCTTGATGAGCTGGTGTCGGAGGTGGCGCAGGAGATCCAGCGCAACTTCGGCATCGACTCCATCAGCATGGTGCTGCGCAGCGATCGCAAAGGGAAGCTCCTCGTCTACTCCACCCACTATCTCGATAAAGAGGCGCCCCTGCACGACCAGAGCGAAGTGGATGAAAAGGGCACCCTGTCCGAAAAAGTGATGCGCAACAGGCAGATGCTGATGCTTAACCTGCATCACCGGGATCAGCACGCCCCCTATGAACGCATGCTGTTTGATATGTGGGGCGAGCAGGATCAGACCCTCTGCCTGTTCCCGCTGATGTTCCGCGACCGGGTGCTGGGCACCCTGAAGCTGGCGCAGTGCAACGCCCAGGTGTTTACCCCGTCCAATCTGAAGCTGCTGAACCAGATTGCCGAACGTGTCGCCATCGCCGTGGATAACGCCCTCTCCTACCGGGAAATCAGCCATCTCAAGGAGCGGTTGATCGACGAAAACCTCGCCCTGACCGAGCAGATCAACAACGTTGCCACCGATTTTGGCGAAATCATTGGCCGCAGCAGCGCCATGATGACGGTGATGAAGCAGGTGGAGATGGTCGCCCGGAGCAACAGTACCGTGCTGATCCTCGGCGAGACCGGCACGGGTAAGGAGCTGATTGCCCGCGCCATTCACAACCAGAGCGGGCGCAGCGACCGGCGGATGGTGAAGATGAACTGCGCGGCGATGCCTGCCGGGCTACTGGAGAGCGATCTCTTTGGCCACGAACGCGGGGCCTTTACCGGCGCCAGCGCCCAGCGCATTGGCCGCTTTGAGCTGGCGGACAAAAGCACCCTGTTTCTGGATGAAGTGGGCGATATGCCCATTGAGCTCCAGCCCAAGCTGCTGCGCGTGCTCCAGGAGCAGGAGTTTGAGCGCCTCGGCAGCAACCGCATCATCCACACCGACGTGCGGCTGATTGCCGCCACCAACCGCGATCTGACGCAGATGGTGGCCGACCGCGAATTCCGCAGCGATCTCTACTATCGTCTTAACGTCTTCCCGATCTTCCTGCCGCCGCTGCGCGAACGCCCGGAAGATATTCCCCTGCTGGTGAAATCCTTCACCTTTAAGATTGCCCACCGTCTGGGGCGCAACATCGACAGCATTCCGGCGGAGACCCTGCGCCAGCTCAGCAGGATGGAGTGGCCGGGCAACGTGCGCGAGCTGGAAAACGTGATTGAGCGTGCCGTGTTGCTCACCCGCGGCAACGTCCTGCAGCTTTCGATGCCGGATATCGATTTTCATCGCGCCAGCAGTACCGCGCCGGAGACCGTGGTGAGCGAAATTCGCGAAGGCGAGGAGGAGTATCAGCACATTGTGCGGGTGCTGAAAGAGACCAACGGCGTGATCGCCGGACCGCGAGGCGCGGCCCAGCGTCTGGGGCTGAAACGCACCACCCTTCTGTCGCGCATGAAGCGCCTGGGGATCGACAAAAACGCCCTCTTCTGAGCAACCGGGCCGCAAACAGGTTAAGATAGCGCTCCTTTTGTCCACCGCGAGAAGAATATGCAGACCACCCACGCCACATTTCTTCTCGCCGGAGAGACCATTCACCGCGTCACCTTCGATCCCGCCACCTTCACCGAGGCCGATCTGCTCTGGCTGCCGCACCATCACCAGCTCTCTGACGCCGGACGCAAACGCAAAGCCGATCATCTGGCCGGGCGCATCGCCGCCTTTCATGCCCTCAACAGGCAGGCCATTCCCGGCATCGGCAGCAGCGGGGAACCGCTGTGGCCTGCCGGGGTGCGGGGCAGCCTCTCCCACAGCGGCACGCAGGCGGTAGCGATTTGTCGCGATAATGGCCTGGTGGGGATCGATTGCGAAGCGATTATCGCGGAAAACGAAGCGCGTGAGATTCAGGATGGGGTGCTTGATCCTGCGGAAGCCCACGTGCTGGCCGACTGCGGTCTTCCCTTCGCGCTCGCCTTCACCCTGGCCTTTAGCGCCAAAGAGAGCCTGTTCAAAGCGCTCTTCCCTCAGGTACAGGCGTGGATGGGGTTTGAGTGCGCGCGCGTCACCTCCCTGACCGCCGACGCGCTGACCTTAATGCTGACCCGCCCGCTTTCTCCCTTCACACAAAATCAGGTATTTACCGCGCACTGGCTCCATAAAGACGCGACGGTGGTGACGCTGATCTGTGATGAATAATTGCTCAGGATCGTGATCCTTTTCTCCTTTTAAACAAATTAGCTGCCTGAACCGTAGACAGTTTTATCAGGCAGTCTTATCGTTACAATGAATAATAAATCATTATTGAATAAATATTCAATGTGGAGAAAAAGAATGAACACGACCTTTGTAAAATCCGCTTTACTGGCCTCAATGATCGCCGCTTCCGGTTCCCTGTTTGCCGCCGATAACGGACTCATTGCGATTATTACCCCCTCACACGACAACCCGTTCTTCAAGGCTGAAGCCGACGGCGCGGCGGCGAAAGCAAAGGAGCTGGGTTATACCACCCTTGTCGCCTCGCACGACGATGACGTGAACAAACAAAACCAGCTGATTGAGACCGCCATCGCCCGTAAGGCGAAAGCGATCATTCTGGATAACGCCGGGGCGGATGCCACCGTTGGTCCGCTGGAGAAGGCCAAAGCGGCAGGCGTCCCTGCCTTCCTGATCGATCGTGAAATCAACAAAACCGGCGTGGCGGTAGCGCAGATTGTCTCGAACAACTATCAGGGGGCGCAGCTCGGTGCGGAGAAATTCGTCAAGCTGCTGGACGGCAAAGGGAAATACGTTGAGCTGCTGGGCCGTCCGTCGGACACCAACGCCCACGTGCGCTCCCAGGGCTATCACGACGTCATCGACGACTACCCGGACATGAAAATGGTGGCGCAGCAGACCGCCAACTGGAGCCAGACCGAAGCCTTCACCCGTATGGAAGCCATCCTGCAGACCAACCCCGATATCGTGGGCGTGATCTCCGGTAACGACACCATGGCGCTGGGCGCCGAAGCCGCCCTGAAGGCCGCCGGGAAGAACAACGTGATTGTGGTCGGCTTTGACGGCAGCGACTACACCCGCGACTCGATCCTGAAAAAAGGCAACATCAAAGCCACCGTCCTGCAGCCGGGCTGGCAGCAGGCGCAGATGGCCGTTGAGCAGGCCGACTACTACCTGAAAAACGGCAAAGCGCAAAAAGATGAGAAGCAGCTGATGGACTGCGTGCTCATCGACGAATCCAACGCCAGCAAGCTGAACCTGTTTAACCTCAGCAAATAAGCGGAGGCAGTATGCGATTAACACAATGGGGCGCCGCGCTGACAGGCGCAGCCGCCCTGTTGCTGACGGCCTGCACCGTGGTGGATCTGGATGAGAACGGCAAGCCGATCATGCCTGCCGATCCCAACGCCAAAGCGAGCTTTGACAACCAGACCCCACAGCAGATCGCGCAACAAACCTGGCAGCCGCGGATCCTCGACGCCGCGAAAAATCATGCCCTGGACGCCAGCGCCCTCTCCACCCAGCTGAACACGCCCGCAGCCACACCGCAGAGCGTCTTCGTGCGCCTTACCGGCAAGGTGGAGCGCGTGGATGCCAGCAACGCGCGTGAGCAGAAGCTGGTGATGACGGTGAACGGCCAGCCGGTGGAGATCCAGAGCGGTCCGGTGATGCGCGGTAACGCCATCCGCGACGCCGCCGGGTTCCGCTTCGATGAATTTACCAACCAGGTTCAGTATGCCCAGCTCTCCCGCGCCCTGAACCGCGAGGCGGCGAAGCATCTGCCGAAAATTGACGACAGCTGGAGCGGCAAAAATGCCACCGTGCTGTTCGCCACCACCCTGACGGGCGGCAAGGCGAATGAGGCGGCAGCGCTGGAACTGAAACAGGAGACGCCGTGATGAGCGATACCCCGGCAGACGACATTATCCTCAGCACCCGCGGCATCTCGATGCTCTTTCCCGGCACCGTGGCGCTGGATAAGGTCGATTACCGCGTCTGGCGCGGCAAAGTGAACGTGATTATCGGCGAGAACGGCGCCGGGAAATCGACGCTGATGAAGATCCTCGCAGGCGTCCAGCAGCCCAGCCTCGGCGAGATGTGGCTCAACGGCAAACAGGTCTCGTTCGCCAGTACCCGGGATGCCGCCGCCCACGGCATTGGCATGGTACACCAGGAGCTGAACCTGTTTGAGAACCTCAACGTGGCGGAGAACGTCTTCCTTGGTCGCGAGCTGCAAAAAGGGGTAACGCCGATCAACGAGGCGGAACAGGAGGCCCGCACCGCGGAGCTGCTGAAGCGCCTCGATCAGCCTATCTCCCCGCGTGAACTGGTGGGCAACCTGAAGGTGGGACAGCAGCAGCTGATCGAGATCGCCAAGGCGCTGGCCGAGGATGCCGACATCCTGATCCTCGACGAGCCCACCTCGGCGCTGAGTAAAACCGAGGTGGAGATCCTGTTTCGGGTGATCCGCGAGCTGACCCGTCAGGGGGTCTCCATCATCTATATCTCCCACCGCCTGGAAGAGCTGATGGCGATAGGCGATGTGATCACCATTCTGCGCGACGGCAAATTCCAGGCCGAAGCGAAGGTGCAGGATATCGACGTGCCGTGGATTGTGCGCGAGATGCTCGGCAGCGACCCGGTGAGTAACTTCCTTGAGCCGGGCCGCACCTTCGGCGCGCCGGTGCTGGAAGCGGAGCACATCACCTGCGTCAACGCTGCCGGGAATACGGTGGTCAACGACGTCAGCTTCCAGGTCAAAGCCGGGGAGATCGTCGGCATCTACGGCCTGATGGGGGCCGGACGCACGGAGCTTTTTGAGTGCATGCTCGGCACCGAGCGCAACTATCTGGGCAAGCTGTGGCTCGACAGTAAACCGGTGCCCCAGCGCTTAACCACCGCCGAGCGTATCCGCATGGGGATGAGCCTGGTGCCGGAAGACCGCAAACGCACCGGCATTTTCCCCGGCTCGTCGGTGGCCAGCAACCTGACCATCGCCAGCCTCTGGCGTCGGTTGCAGCGCGGCTTTGCCATCGCGCAAAAGGCGGAGCAGCAGGTCGTCGCCAGCACCATCGGCAACCTGTCGATTAAGGTCTCCACCCCGGAAGTAGAGATCCAGGCGCTCAGCGGCGGCAACCAGCAAAAGGTGGTGATTGGCCGCTCGCTGCTGACCAACCCGAAGGTGCTCTTCCTTGATGAGCCGACCCGCGGCATCGACGTGGGGGCCAAAGCGGACGTATTCCGCATGATGGTGCAGCTCTCTGAGGAGGGGATCGCGGTGGTCTTCTCCACCTCGGATTTGAAAGAGATTATGGCGGTATCTGACCGCATTCTGGTGATGTCCGGCGGCAAACTGACCGCCGATATTGTTCGCGATCGGGCCGAAGAGTCGGCACTGGTAACCGCAAGTGCTCAGGGGTTCTAAGATGAAAACGACACAGTCTGTCGCGCTGGCACCGCATAAAGGGGCCTCGCTTTCCCGGGAAAATGTTCTGCTGCTGTTGCTGAAAATGCGCACCTTCATTGCGCTGTTTTTGATTGTCGGCTTCTTCACCATGACCGTGCCGGGCTTTCTCTCCACCGGCAGCCTGGTGATCATGATTAAACATATCGCCATCAACGCCTTCCTGGCGCTGGGGATCACCTTTGTGATCATCACCGCCGGGATCGACCTCTCCATCGGCGCTACCCTGGGGCTGTGCGGGATGATCGCCGGGTGGATGATCACCAAAGGGATTGTGCTGCCGATGTTTGGCATCGCCATCTTCCCGAGCGTGTGGGTGATTGTGCCCGTGGTGCTGCTGATCGGCGCACTGATAGGGGCGGTGAACGGCTGGATCATCACCCGCTATAACGTCGCGCCCTTTATCTGCACGCTGGGTACCATGTACGTGCTGCGCGGCGCGTCGATGCTGACCTCCGACGGCCAGACCTTCCCGGGGCTCTCCGGTAACCCGCAGCTGGGGAATACCGGCTTTGATGAGATTGGCGCAGGCACGTTCCTCGGCATTCCGTGGGCCATCTGGATGATGATCGTGCTGGCGCTGGTCATCGCCTACATCGCCCGCCGCCTGCCCTTTGGCCGCCACGTCTACGCCATCGGCGATAACGAGCGCGCCGCAGAACTCTCCGGGGTGCGGGTCAAGCAGGTGAAAGTGCTGGTCTATACCCTGTCGGGGTTCTGCGCTGCCATCGCCGGGATTGTGGTTTCCGCCCAGCTGTTAGCCAGCCATCCGGCCAACGGCACCGCCTTTGAGATGAACGCCATCGCCGCGGTGGTGCTGGGCGGCACCTCGCTTGCTGGCGGCCGCGGCACCATTCTCGGCACCCTGATCGGCGCCTTCGTCATCGGCTTTTTGGCCGACGGCCTGGTGATGATGGGGGTGAGCGAGTTCTGGCAGATGGTGATCAAAGGGATTGTGATTATCGTGGCGGTGATTATCGACCAGATGCAAAACCGGATGCAGCAGAAAGCGGCGGTGGTGGCGCAGAAGGCGGTGATGGAAGGAAAGTAGCGACATTGTGCGGGGTTTATGCCGGGTGGCGCTACGCTTACCCGGCCTACAACGGCACAACATGTAGGCCCGTGCAAGGCGAAGCCGCCGCCGGGCAAAATGCACTGCTTACGATGTCTTCAATAAACTCCGCGCCGTCGGGTAATCGGTGATTAACACGTCGATATACTTCCCTTCCAGCGCCCCGCGAATGGCGTTGCGTTTCTCTTCCCCGCCCGCCAGGGCGATTACCTGCGGGCAGGCGCGGATCTGCGCCAGCTCCATACCAATCACCGGATCTTCTTCGGCACTCAGCACCGGCTCGCCTTTCGCATCGTAGTAATGCAGGCAGATATCCCCTACCGCCCCGCGTTCGGCCAGCAGTTTGAGCATCTCTTCGTTGTAGTAGTTGCCGGAGTTCTTCAGCAGCTGCGACGGCTCCAGCTCGCCGATGCCGACGATCGCCACATCCACTTCGGCAAATTTGCTTACCACCGCCGCCACGTCCGGGCTGCTCACCAGCCGGGCGCGCTCCTCTACCGAGTGCTCAATACTTTGCGACGGCAACAGCCACGCCGGGCAGCCAAGGTGTGCCGCCAGCTGCTGGGTGAGGATGGTCGCCTGCACGTTGCCGTTGGGACCTACGCCGCCAAGGAGCTGGATCACCCCCGCGGCGCGGATATTCTGCGGGTGCATCTCATCCACCATGCAGCGGATGGTGCTGCTCCAGGAGGAGATCCCCACCAGGTCTTCCGGACGCAGGCGGGTTTCGACATAGTGCGCCGCCGCGCTGCCGATGGCGTGCTTGATCTGGGCACTGGACGGGCTCTCGCCCACGTCCACCACGATGGCCTGGCGGATGCCGTACTGCTCCTCCAGCGCCTTTTCCAGCGAGACAAAAATATTGGTAGGCTGAACGACGGTAATTTTGACCAGCCCCTCTTTCTGGCAACGCGTCAGCGCTCGCGACACGAAGGATTGTGAGAGGTGCAGCAGCGAGGCAATCTCGGACTGCTTTTTATTCTCGCTGTAGTAAAGTGTGGCGATCTTCACCAGCAATCGCTGTTCATCCTGTTTCGACATAACGTTCCCCTTAATCGGCTGTCGTTATTTTTATTCATCACTGAATATTTAACAAGCAAGCGCCCACCCGATCCGCCAGGCAAATGTGATCCTTTTCTCCTTTCTTCGAAATTTGCCCGCTCAAACCGTAGACAAACCTCCTGACTGGGCATACCTTACATTACATGAATAATAAATCAGCATTGAATATATATTCAAAGCGGTTATAAATCCCTGCTCTGACAGAGAGAACAGGGAAATAACTTACCCGGCTGGAATAATTATTCACAACAGATTATAAATTCAGGAGGTATGTTATGAATCCGTTTTCGCTCTCCATCGCGGAGCTTGAAACCCGGGCGCGCTCGATTCGTCGCCGGATCATCGTGCTGAATGCCGAAAGCCCGGCGGGAGGCCACACCGGGGCCGATCTGTCGCAGGTCGAACTGCTCACCGCCCTCTACTTCCGCATTCTGAACTGCTCCCCGGCGCTTCAGGATAGCGATGAACGCGATATCTATATCCAGTCGAAGGGCCACGCGGTGGGCGGCTATTACTGCGTGCTGGCCGAGGCCGGGTTTATCCCCGTTGAGTGGCTCGCCACCTATCAGCATGCCGACTCTCACCTGCCGGGCCATCCAGTGAAACATAAAACGCCGGGGATTGAGCTGAATACCGGCGCGCTGGGGCATGGTCTGCCAGTGGCCGTGGGGATCGCCCTGGCGGCAAAACGCAACAACAGCGCGCGCCGGGTGTTTGTGGTGACCGGTGACGGGGAGCTGGCGGAAGGCAGCAACTGGGAGGCCGCGCTGGTCGCTGCCCACTATCAGCTGGATAACCTGTTCATTATCAACGACAAAAACAACCTCCAGCTGGCGGGCTCCACCAAAGAGATCCTCAATACCGATCCGCTGGATGAGAAATGGAAAGCGTTCGGCCTGGAGGTGACCACCTGCAACGGTAACGACATGGCGGACGTGGTCGCCACCCTGGAAGGGCTGAAACCCAACGGCAAACCCCATGTGGTGATCGCCCACACCACCAAGGGCGCGGGAATTTCGTTTATTCAGGGACGGCCTGAATGGCACCACCGGGTGCCGAAAGGGGAAGAGATTGAACTGGCGCTGGAGGAACTGAAAGATGAGTAATAGCGAACACCTCGCCACGGTGATGGTGAATGCCTTTATTGACGCCGTTGAACGCGGCGTGGACCTGGTGCCGGTGGTGGCGGACTCCACCTCCACGGCGAAAATTGCCCCCTTTATGCAGCGTTTTCCGGGCCGCCTGGTCAACGTCGGCATCGCTGAGCAGACGCTGGTGGGCGCCGCTGCCGGTCTGGCAATCGGCGGCAAGATCGCCGTCACCTGCAACGCCGCGCCATTTTTGATCTCGCGGGCTAACGAGCAGATCAAAGTCGACATTTGCTACAACAACACCAACGTCAAGCTGTTCGGCCTGAACGCGGGGGCCAGCTACGGCCCGCTCGCCAGCACCCACCACAGCATCGACGATATCGCCATCATGCGCGGCTTCGGCAATATCGAAATTTACGCCCCGTCGAGCCCGAACGAGTGCCGCCAGATCATCGATTACGCCCTCGATCATGTGGGCCCGGTCTATATCCGTCTCGACGGGAAAAACCTGCCGGAACTGCATGACGACAGCTACCGTTTTACGCCGGGCAAGATTGACGTCCTGCGCGCAGGCCCTGACGTGGCGCTGGTGGCGATGGGCTCGACGGTACATGAAATTGTGGAAGCTGCTGCACAACTCGCGGAAGAAGGTATTGACGCCACTGTTATCAGCATTCCATCTATTCGTCCCTGTGATACCCAACAGCTGCTGGCCGCCCTTGCCCCGTGCAGGGCAGTGGTAAGCGTCGAGGAGCATAACGTCAACGGCGGCGTCGGCAGCCTGGTGGCGGAAGTGCTGGCCGAAGCGGGATGCGCCGTGCCGCTGAAACGGCTGGGGATCCCGGATGGACAATACGCGATTGCTGCCGACAGAGCGTCAACGCGGGCACGCCACGAGATTGATGTCGCCGGGGTGGTGAAGCACGCCCGGGAAATGCTGACGCGACAGGTTTGCTGAAAATAACAACAACATCTTACTGGAGAGAAAAGCAATGTCCCGAATTCCTCAACAACTGACAATGGGCGTGGTCATCGGCAACCGGGGGTTCTTCCCGAGCTATCTGGTAGCGGAAGCGCGCGAGCAGGCGATCGCCCTCTTTGGCCGTCTGGGTATTAACACCATTATGCTCGATCCCAGCCAGACCGAACTCGGCGGCGTGGAGACCCGTCAGGATGCGAAAGCCTGCGCCGAGCTGTTTCGCGCCCACCGCGACAGCATTCACGGCGTGGTGGTGCTGCTGCCTAACTTTGGCGATGAAAAAGCCATCGCCGAGACCCTGCGTCTTTCCGGCCTGAACGTGCCGGTGCTGGTGCAGGCCGAGGAGGACAACCTCGATAAAATGGGGCTGGCAACCCGCCGCGACAGTTTCTGCGGCAAGATCTCCCTGTGCAACAACCTGCGTCAGTACGGCATTCCTTTTACCCTGACCACCCAGCACGTCTGCGCCCTCAACGGTGAGGTGTTTGCGCAGGATCTGCAGCGTTTCGAACAGGTCTGCCGCGTGGTGAGCAGCATGCGCGGCGTGCGCGTGGGGGCAATCGGTGCCCGTCCGGCGGGCTTTAACACCGTGCGCTACAGCGAAAAATTGCTCGAACGCCTCGGCATCGCCGTGGAGACGCTCGACCTGTCAGAAGTCTTTACCCGGATCAAAACCCTGCGCGACGATGACATCCGCGTGGATGAAAAACGGCGGATCCTGATCGATAACGCCGACGCCAGCCGTATTCCGGCCGACAAGCTGGTGACCATGGCGAAGCTGTTTGTGGTGATCAGCGAGTGGGTGGTCGCCAACGACATCGACACTACCGCCATCCAGTGCTGGACCTCGCTGCAGGAGAACCTCGGCATTAACGTCTGCTCGATCATGAGCGTCATGTCCGGGCAATTGATGCCGAGCGCCTGCGAGGTGGACGTGATGGGCGCCCTCTCTATGTACGCCCTGGCCAGCAGCAATATGAACCCGGCCTCCATTGCCGACTGGAACAATAACTTCGGCGACGAGCGCGACAAGTGCGTGCTGTTCCACTGCGGTAACTTCGCCGCCGAAAGCCTTGAATCCCCGCATATGGGCACCGCCGACATCATCGGCACCACGGTCGGGAAAGAGAACACCTGCGGCGCGGTGCATGGTCGTCTGAAAAGCGGGCCGCTGACCTACTTCCGCCTGAGCACCGACGATCTGACCGGGGAAATTAAAGCCTACGTGGGCCAGGGCCAGTCGGTGGACGATCCGCTCGACACGGTGGGCTGCCGGGCGGTGATCCAGGTGCCGCATCTGGAGAACCTGCTGAACTGGATCTGCCGCAACGGTTTTGAGCATCATGTGGCGATGAACCACTCCGCCAGCGCGGAGATCCTGTATGAAGCCTTTACCCGCTACCTTGGCGTCTCAACTTACCTTCATCGTTAAGGCTGGAGGCCGCTATGTCGGTGAACAAGGACATTATCATCGCCCTCGACGAGGGCACCACCAATGCCAAAGCGGTGGCGCTGGATGCCAGCGGGCATGTGGTGGCGAGCTTCTCCCGGGCGCTGGCAATCCAGACGCCCCACGAAGGCTGGGTTGAACAATCCGCCAACCTGCTGGTGGAGGCCTCTCTGGAGGTGGTGGCCCGCGCATTGGCCACCGTCGGGGTAGAGAGAGTGGCGGCGCTGGCGATCAGCAATCAGCGTGAAACCGTGGTGGGCTGGGAGCGGGCAACGGGCAAACCCATTGCCCCGGCGCTGAGCTGGCAATGTTCCCGCACCGCGGCCTTTTGCCACCAGCTGCGTGAGCAGGGCCACGGCCCGGAGATTAGAGCGGCCACGGGCCTGCCCATCGCGCCGCTGTTTTCTGCCTCCAAAATGCGCTGGCTGCTGGATAACATCCCCGACGGCGCAGCGCGTGCCGCCCGGGGTGAGCTCTGCCTCGGCACCGTTGACAGCTGGCTGCTGTGGAACCTGACCCAGGGGCAGGCGTTTAGCTGCGACTACGCCAACGCTGCCCGCACCCAACTGATGAGCCTGCACAGCGCCGACTGGGACCCGCAGATGCTGGCGCTGTTTGGCATCCCCCGCGCGGCCCTGCCGGAGATTAAACCCTCCAGCGGTCTGTTTGGTTACACCCGCGGCGGCCCCTCTATTCCGGACGGACTGCCGGTGATGGCGATGATCGGTGACTCTCACGCCGCGCTCTTTGCCCACGGTCTGGGGGCGGAAGGCTGCGTGAAGGCGACCTACGGCACCGGCTCGTCGGTGATGGCGCCGGTGGCCTCCGCCCGCAGCGAGGTGAGAGCCCTGGCCACCACCGTGGCCTGGCACGACGGCGAGACGCTGGTCTACGGGCTGGAGGGGAATATCCCCCACACCGGCGACGCGGTGGCATGGATGGCGGACAGCACCGGGCTAAGCGAGCTGTCGCAGGCGGAGCTTATCCATGAGCTCAACACCCTCCCCCGCTCGGTAGACTCCACGCTCGGCGTCTATTTTGTGCCGGCGCTGACCGGCCTTGGCGCCCCCTGGTGGGATGAGAATGCCCGCGGGATGATCCACGGCCTGAGCCGCGGCGTGAAGCGGGCGCACCTGATCCGCGCGGCGCTGGAGTCGATCGCCTATCAGATTGCCGACGTGGTGCAGGCGATGCGCGCCCATCCGGGCTTTACCCTGAACGCGCTGATGGTGGACGGCGGGCCGACAAAAAACGACTGGCTGATGCAGTACCAGGCGGACCTTCTCGGCTGCCCGGTGATGCGCAGCGACGTGGCGGAACTTTCAGCGATGGGGGCGGCACTGCTGGCGCGTAAGGCGCTGTTTAACCTGACCACCGCCCAGCTGCGCCAGTATCTGCCGGAGCATGTCACCTTTACGCCGGACATGGCGCGTCACGCCCGGCTACAGACCCGCTGGCAGGCCTGGCAGGAGACGGTTGCCCGGGTGCGGCGGTAAAAATGCCCCGTCTGGTGATACGCCAGACGGGGCACGGTTTTTCGTTACTCGCTTCGCACGTCAGCAAGAATTTTCGCCATCCACACGCGGTCTATTGCCCCCGTATCATAATGGGCGAGGGTAAAAACCTGGGCCTGGTTCATCATTAGCGCCAGTTCAGGAGTGATATTGAAACTTGCCGCCACTTCATGGCGCTCAAGTCCAGGCCGGCGCTTACGACGTTCAACACGAAAGCGCAGCTGGTTATATTTTGCCCAGGCGATCAGCGCCAGATCGATAAGACAGGCCACCAGCAGGTAGATACTCAACGTACTGAGCGTGGTGTAGAACGGCCTGGTCCCCATAAACGGATCATGTTCAATCGCGCTTATCAGACCACTGTAAATCAGCCAGCTAAACCCCAGCCAGGCAACGATCGTTAACAGCAAATCGAGCGCGCGTGGAAACAGCCGTTGTTCAGTAAAAATTAATGGTTGGATCATGGTTTTAATCTCCCAATACCGCGATCGGGACTCACCCAACGCGCTCTGCTGCGTTTACGGCGCAGCATCACTTTCGGGAAAGCCACAAGCGTAGTGAACAGGCTCAACATCCAGTACACCACCGGAAACCAGATAACCCAGAACAGTGACGCCGCAATACCTTTCTCGTAGCGTCGTTCAATAAACAGACTGACCGCGAACTGCAACAGACAGACCACGCCCAGCATCAGGCCAGTAAAAGCCGGTGGGAAAAGGTGCTGAACATATAAAGAATCGGGCATCGGAATAAGCAGCCCGATGAGAAACAGCAGGATGCTGACGGCATAGGCAAAGGCCCATGCGGTTGACATACAAAACTCAAGAAACAGAGGCCACATGCGCCGGTACTCCCAGCTCCACAAGCGACGCATATTGACAATAAACACCTCCGCGCCCCCCTGCGCCCAACGCAGACGCTGTTTCCAGAGCCCCTTCAGCGTCTCGGGCATCAAAATCCAACACAGCGCCCGAGGTTCGAAGAAAATTGACCAATGGCGCAGCTGTAACTTCCAGCTGATATCAATATCTTCCGTGATCATATCCGGGCTCCAGTACCCCACCTCTGCCAGGGCGCGACGGCGAAAAGCGGCAATGACACCGGAAACGGTAAAGACCTGACCATAGACGCGTTGGGTACGCTTGATGAGGCCGATGATAGATGAAAATTCCCCCACCTGGACTCGCCCAATCAGCGTTGAACGGGTACGGATACGCGGATTACCGGTCACGGCCCCCACGCGAGGGTAATTGAGCAGCGGTGCGACCATATACACCGCCGCATCTCTGTCCAGCAGCGCATCACCATCAATACACACCAGAAAGTCACTGCGCGCCGCCGCGGCACCTGCCTGCAGGGCGACCGCTTTGCCCTGATTTTCCGCCAGATGAATCACCCGCAGCCGCGAATATTTACTCGCTAACTGGTCCAGCACGGTCGCGGTGTTGTCTATAGAACCGTCATTGATAGCAATCACTTCTATATTTTCATAACGCTGCGCCAGCGCCGCTTCAATAGTCTCGCGTGCATTCAGCCCTTCGTTAAAGCAGGGCACAAGAATGGAAATCAGCGGATTGCCTGCGAGTGTAGGGGGCGGTGTGCCCGGCCCCCACGGCCAGTGGCGCTCGCGGTGAAGCCAGAAATAAAGCCCACCGCTTATCCAGAGGGCCGACATAAACAGCGGCCAGAAAAAGACGAAATTAAGGATCACTTCACCGGTAAAAATCACCGCCACGCCGAGCGGAAAACTGAACATCAGGCAAAGGATCAGGAAGGCGATGAGGCGATCGGTCATTTTTGCGGATACCAGTAAGAGGAAAAAGCAGAACGGATCTCTGCCATCCGGGGTTGATCGTTAATGAAATCGTCCGGGTAGTAGCCATAGTTTCCGGCACCGCTCATCTTGAGCTGTCGCATCCACCCGTTAAGCATTTCACCGCTAATAGCGTCCTGCCCTGCCCCCTTACGCCAGTCCCGCGCCTGAAGTTCAAAGACCGTTTTATCCAGCGCGCCAGGGAAACGGGCGACCTGCCCGACGAGTCTGTCCAGCCAGGCATTGGCCTCGTTGACCGGGACATTTTCCATCAGCGGCATCGCCATCGGCGCTGTCCAGTCGTAGGTGCTGAGAAAATCATTCAGATTCTGCGCAAACCAGGTTTCGCTCTGCGGATCCAGTACCGGCATGGCGTAAATGTTGCGGGCAGTTTTGATCTGCGGGCCGCGCACGGCACGCACGGTTTGCGTGAGCTGTCGGGTAAAATCAATCAGGGCGCGACTTTTAAAGCGCGTCCAGCGCGCCAGCAGTTGCGGATTGGCGCGTATCTCCGCGAGGTTATCCGGGAAGCCTGCTGCACGATAGGCTTTGAGCGCATCCGGGGAGGCATCCTCAAAGTCGGTTAAAAAAGCGTCATCATGGAACAGGATGCCGTTGAAGTTGGCATGGCGCGCCAGGTCTTCGTAGATGTCGTTGATTCTCTGCCGGGCAACCGCATTCCAGGGTGATAAGCGCAAATAATGCTGGTTATCTGGCGCAATGCGTCCGTTGTCTGGCGACCATGCCGCCACGCGAGGCACCGAGGGGTCTAACCCAAACGCCAGTACCGGCATCCATGCGTAAACCTTCACCCCGGCACGGGTCTGTAACTGCCAGGAGACGAAGTTAAACAGATCCGCCCGCATCGGTAGCCAGCGACTGCGAAAATAGAGCGCATTGACGTTGCCGTCCCCTTTCGGATCGGCATAGGCCTGTAAGAAGACATGGGTGATCTTCATATCGAAAACACGCTGGATGAGCAGATCGATATTTTTACGCTGTTGAGCCTGGTTTTTGTCGTAGACATAGTCGAGATCGACATGCATAACCCGCATGTTTTCAGGTTCTCTGACCTGAGCTATCTGGCTGGCGAAGCTACGCAGCGAAGGGTTGTTGGAAATCAGCACCCGGGGAACGTCTTCCAGCCTGGCGGCATTCGCCAGCCCCTGGTTTAGGGTGAAAGCCATCTGGTAGCCCTGCTGATGCGCAAGCTTCAGCGTTGTTCCGCTCGCCGCACCGTAGGGCCAGACCCAGGCGCGCGGCGCTTTCCCGGTGACCTCTTTGATTTTGCCCGTAATACGCGCCAGGTCGGCATTTATACGCTTTTCAAACTGCGCATCCGTTTCGTACTGCCCGCGGGTTTTATCGTAGAAACGGTTAGCGACTGCGGGCTCCTGACTGCCTTGCGGATTGGCCTGATGACCGTAATGGGATGCCCAGGTGTGCGCACCCACTTCCACGAGCCCCGACTCGCTCGCCTCGCGTACCATCTTCCAGGTGGCAAATTTTTCCCGCGGCGTCTTGAGTCCGCCAAAATCCACCAGCGAATGTTCCGGTGCATCCACCCAACTGCCGACTGGCGCCCACAAAGCAGGCCATCTGAACAACCGAAGCAGCGGCAGAACGCGCGTCGAGAAGCTACTGTATCCATCATCAAAGGTCAGCATCACCGCCTTTTCCGGCAAGGTGCTTTTTCCTGCATGGGCATCCAGCACCTGCTGCACGCTAATCGGGTGGTAGCCGTTATCATGCAGCCAGGCAAACTGATCGTTCAGGGCGCTGGTGCGCACGGAGAGATAGCGCTGATCGGCGGCGCCGTCCTCCACGTCGTGCCAGGCCAGCACAAGAAAGCTGTTTTTGGGCCAGGGCTGGTCCGCATAGAGCGCCGGCCGTTCGGCGGGAGGAAGATAACGTGGTGCCGCGGCCAGTGCACACATGCTCATCATCATCCACCCGACGATTACCCTCGCGGCGAGAAGCCATCGTTTCATCATGATGCGCCCTTAAAACCTGACATTCAGATCAAATGCGAGGGCAATATTGCGCTCCCGCTTCCCGTCGTAAGGACGCTTATCCCAGGTCAGTTTCACCCCGGCATCCACTACGTTATTCCATTGAATACGTTGCCCGTAACCAAACTGATTGATGGCCCCAGCGCTGTACCCTTTTTGCCAGTAACTGCCCGCCCCCGCTTCAAACTGCTGCTTCCAGACCGTGTCGTAATGGCGGTACAGCACCTGTTCGGCACGCAGCCCTGCCACTGCCGAAAGATCGCGTTTGGGGTTGTAATAAGGCACATCTTCTTTGCTGTTGTGGCTGCCGCCGATGCCAGGGATAAAATCCAGCGTAAAACGTGGCGACGTCCAGAGGCGTTCTTTACCGCTGATGCCATACTCCAGGCGATCGTTGCCGTCGGTGAAATGGGCACCGAAAAGGGAAAGTTGATATTCCCGTCGTTCGTTCTGATACCAGCGTAACCACAGATCGCCACCGTTGGCGTTTACCCCATTGCGCAGGGCACGCAGCGGCGTGTTACGGGATAACCGCTCCGCCGAGCCTCCGACCCGCCAGCTGTCGCTGAAATCGTACCAGCCGGAGAGGCGTCCGCCGATTTTCTGATCGGTGTTATCGTTGCGCCCGGAGATCTCCATTTCGGCCCAGCTATTCCTTGAGGTCCATTCCACGCCCGCCAGCAGGTCCCGGCTTATTCCCTTCCCCTCCTCAAACTCGCCGCGGGCAAAGTTGTAGCCGGTAAACAGCCGCCAGTTCTGGTTAACAGGCGGGCTATAAAGCGCAGTGTTGAGGGTAAAATCATCTTTGCCACTGACCGGATTGTCGGATGAGATGCCCTGAGATCCGGCTATCCGCAGTTCCGCTTTGTTATGCACCGCCATCAGTCGTTCAAGCTGCAACGTGGCGGCATCATCCGGGCTACGGCTGACCACATCTTTTGTGAGTTCCTCGGCCTGTTGCCACTCCTGTAGCTCCATGGCCGTCCATGCCTGCTGCCTTTCCAGCGCCAGGTTGCTGGGTTCAATGACTTCAGCAAGCTTAAGTTCGCCCTCTGCGGCACGCGGTAATCCTCTCGCCAGCAGCACTGAGGCATAGGCAATACGCAGTGCCTGGTTACCCGATCCTGTGCGCGCCAACCGCTCCGCATGCTTCTCGGCTGCGGGCAAATCATTAACGGCCACCAGATATTCGGTTTGTAAGGTTCTGGCCAGCAGCCAGTTGTCATTGGGCTGCGGCGTAGGAGAGCCATAGATCTTTCGCAGGTAAGGGCTCTCTTTGCTGTAGTCATCCAGTTGCTGCTTCGCTTCGTCGAAATGGTTGTTATCGAGACGGGCATAGAGCAGTTCCTGCTGATCGTCCATAGTCAGCGGCGTGGATGCCAGGGTCGAGCCACGCGGAAAATAGATGCTTTCAAGCAGCGACTCGGCTTTGTCCGGCTGCTTCTGCGCAAGATAGGCAGAAGCGACCCATCTTCTGGCGTAGTCAGGCACGGGCGTTCCGTTCGCCTCAAGCGATTCAAATTCGGCGATCGCTTCCGCCATGCGTTTACGAATAACCAGCGCCCCCAGCCGGTCAATTCTGGCGCGTCGCACATCAGCTTGCGCCTCGGGAAGGTGTTCCCATGCGGCAATCAGCGCGTCATAGCGAGCCAGGGCTTTATCTGCCACCAGAAATCGTTCATCTTCATTGCGGGTGGGCGTGAACGCAGCGCGGACGGTTTGCGCCGCCGCATCCAGTTCAAGTTGACGTTTAATGGCATCAGGCTGCGGAAAGCGCTCTGAAAGGGTCAGCGCAGGGCCCGCAATGCGGCTGGCCGACATCGCAGCCAACAGCGTGGGCACCACGTTTTTGTTGCGGTCTGAATCGGTATCGAGGTGGCTGGCCGCCAGTACAGAATCCCAGTTTTTCCCCTGAGCATGATAAACATAAGCCAGCAGGGCCTCTCTCTCTGGCCCCGGCTCCTCGTCTGCCCAGCGCCGGGCTTCGGTGACGGCCTGCTCGTTGCGATGGGCATCTGCGAGCGTCATTATCCAGCCGGTGCGGGCGTCGCTATTGCCGGGTTCATCTTGCAGAACGCTTTCCCAGACGGCCAGCGAGGCATTCCACTGCTTTTGGTTACGCAGCGCGCGGGCGGCAGCGACCTGCCCTCTGGCAGGGATGGCCATGTGTTGGCGATAACGCTCCCATACCGCCAGCGTCTCCGCATCATTATTAGCCCATGAGGAAACCTGAAGCCAGTCAGCAATCTCTCCCGCTGTTAACTGCGTCTCCTTTTCCCGAACGGCCAGGTATTGCAATAAAGGCTGGCGGTCACCATCCCGCGCCTGAATAATAAGCTCGTCGTAGGTCGACATCTCAGCGTATACCCATGTCGGGAATAACATGCTCACCATTAATAAATATCGTCCCGAACGCAAGGGATTAATAACGCAAGAGGGGCAGGAAACTCTGAGCATAGCTATCCCTTTATCTCTGTTTTAACATGAGCCTTTCATTTTTTCATGGCTAAAAGATGACGAAAATGCAATAGCTAAACAAGAAACTAAAAAGCACCGGAAAATTTAAAATCTCATACTTTCTTCGTATTTATCATTATTCAATAAAAGACTATTTGCTTTAAAAAAAGGACCTGAACGCCGCTCAAAAAAGTTAGCAGCCACGCTGAAGTTTTACCAATCCATAAAATAAAAAACACGCCGAAGCGTGCTTTTCATCTTAATTTCACCCTTTCGTATCAGACTTCTTCTGCACACTCAGTAAAATGGCCTGGTAAACGTCTGTTAAAAATTCTTATCCAGCGATAGCAGGACATTCCTCTGTCGATAATCATAGAAATCGATATTGCTGTCGACCTGCTTCCAGGTGAAATTCAGTTTCGGCATCACCCCAAAGAAATAGAGGTCGCGATGCCAGAGCGAGAGATTATAGATCTGTTCGTTATCTTTCCGTCGCGTCGAGAAGATATCACTGTCGGCCTGGTAATTGCGTCTGGCAATGGCCGTGGTGGCGGCAAAAGAGAGTTGCCAGGGCATATCCACCTGCACCCCGCTGCGTAAACCTACCCGATGGTTAGATTCACTGCGAGTGAAGGTCTGCTGATCGAGCAGATCGAAGCCGGCAAACCCTGACACCCGGTTACTGAAGGCATGGGACAGGGTTGTGGAGGAGTAACGATTTTGCCCGTGCAGGAATCGATAATCTTCATTATCATAATCCAGTTTCTGATATTCCAGCGCCTGACTCACCTGCCAGGTGGGCGTAAGTAAATAACTGTATTCGGCGCGGACGCCAGGGCCAGAAGAATAGGCCTCGGTGCCATACCATCTTTTTTCATAGAAAGGTAACAGGGCGAATTGTTGTCGGAAATTACGCCATTGATAGCCAGCATAAGCGCGGGTGGTAATATCATCAAAATCATGGTTATTCCAGTAACTCTTACCGTTTACCGTACCAATAAATCGCAAGCCATGCTGATCGTAGAGTTGAACATCTTTTTGTAATGCGCCATTGAACCAGAAACCTTCCCCGCGCTGAGGGAAACTCTCTTTATTACGAATAAAAAGACGATCGCCAACCCGAATGGTTTTACCCGATGACGCATTATTCACATTGCTGTCATTCAGATAGCTCACGCTGAAGGAACCCGTTAATGCGCTGCCTTGCTGAATGCGCTCAAGATATTGCGCAATGACCTGCTGAATATTCTCAGGCGGATTGCTTTGTAATACCCGACGAAACTGATAATCAGCCGCGTCAAACTGACGATTTTCAAACATGGCCCGCGCTAAATCCAGACGCACCGCAGCAAAGTCAGGATGCCTGCTCAGAATAGCGCGATAGTGTTCGATCGCCTCTGCATAATGCCCCTGACTGCGCGCCAGACCGGCTTTTGCAAAATGAATCAGGGTTGAATCCGGATTGGGTGAGGCCGCATAGACAGGTAAAATGGCACGAACCATCGGCCACTTCTCTTCACGAATGGCCTGATCGAGCATCGCCATTGCCAGCTCTGGCTGTTCCGCCAGTTGCGCATTGGTAACATGCAGCGTCTTATCGCCAGGCCCGGTGCGCTTGTCCGGCGTGGTCAGTCGTTCAAGGTGGGGAGCTGCAGGAATTGAGTCGGTTTCCGGCGGCGCAGCAAACGCAACGCTGAGCGGGCAGAGCAAACTCAGTGCGCCAGTACGCAAAATATTCATAGAAAGGCTTACCATCTGAAGGTCCGGTCAGCCTGGCTGACCGGAAAACGTTTTATTGACGTGTCGCGCCAAAGGATGCGTTTTTAGTCGTGTCTGCAAACTGCGCCAGACCGCCTAACTCTTCAGCTGTGGGACCATTGAAATGTCCGGTGAAGGTCCCCGCCTGCCCGCCGGATTGCGCATTACCGGTGAATCCACCGTTGGCAATGTTGCCCTGCATCGCAATTTCGCTACCAAAGGTATCATTGCCGGCAATAGTGCCGTTGATGGTTTTCGCGGCGAAATCAATGTTAAAGCTGGCATCGCTCAGGATATTTTCACGCATACCGTGACCTACATAGGTCGCAGTGCCCTGGGTTGGCACGTTAGCCGCGAGCGTGGCATCCCCGGTGTAGAAGACCTCATGCTGACCTTTTTCATACTGTGTCCAGGTACCGAATGTGGTGTAACTCATCCGGCCACAGCACCATGACGTTGAGGAGACCGGGGAACGGTCGTCACGGGTGAGCCGCTGGGTTTGCACCAGGCCCGCAGAGATCCCGGTGCCGCGCATAACATATTCACGGCCCTCAGGGGTGGTGTAGGTCCAACCAGAAAGGGTACCGCCGGTGGTCAGGCTGACCGGTGCCGTGGCAGGGGTTTCCGGGGTGGTACCCGTATTGCCGTTATCCGTTTGCACAGGCGCAGTGGTTACCGGAGGCGTGCTGTCGCCTCCGCCACCACCCCCGCCGCCGCCGCCACCACCACATGCAGTCAACACAAAAGCGGTCAGTAATAAACCAGGTTTTAAAATCCCCATACGCTAAACGTCCTTGGTTGTGAATAAATTCGCAGGATTTGTAACATAATTTTTGCGAATGAATTTACGCCAAAACATTTAGCATCTCTAATGATTAGTCCTTATCGCCGTTCATTCTAAGATTAATCTTAACAACCACTTACACAATGTCTCGCCTGGGGCTCTGTTAATCGGCGTTAATTTAACTTAAGGGGATGAATTAGCGTTTCTTCACGCACGCTTCATTATGTGCCCTTATTCATCCTCTCTTCTGCCTATTACAAATAATGCAACTCAGATTTTTACGTTTTTTAATGGAACAATCCTGAACGTCTTTTAAACCCGATATCAGAGGAATCAGTCTGCTCTGTTACGGCCATGCAAAAGAGGGCGATGCGTTCAGCGGTGCTGATATAGCCCTAAGACTGAAGAGTTCTATAGGTTGCATTGCAGGTGGAAAGCCTGAAAAAGTCGCGATTACCGCCTGCATCAGAAAATTTATAATGGTCCGCTTTGTGTCAGGAGCGGTCGTTGATGACATCGCCGAATATGACGGAGATCGCATCGAGGAAATCGGTGCGAAACGGTTCCGAGTGAATGCATGTTGCCTTGATACCAAAGAGCGCCAGTTCGAGGCTAAGCAATTCGGACCAGCCAGAGTGGTCGAACTTCGTTATATCTTACTTGCGAGCGGAATTACGAGTTGCTTCACGATAAAGTAAGAGGGCTTTTCTCTGTTGCTATGAAAACCAGCGATCGCATCAAGGTTGCGTCAAGGCCTAACAGTTACAGTGCATAGGTTTGAGGTTTTGTGACAAGTTAAGCATCATCAGGTGTTGAGCCACAAACTAAACCTTTTGTGCTGCGATGAGTATTGCGACGAGGAGAGTGGCCCATCACACGCTTGAACGCGATGCTGAACGCAGCTTCGGAGTTGTAGCCAACCGACAGAGCGACCTTGACGACTGAGCTACCTTCGCGGCGCAATTCATGTTCAGCGTGGCGCATCCGCCATTCAGTAAGATAAGTAAATGGCGGTATGCCAGCAATTACACGAAAGTGCTTAGAAAAGCTGGTTCGAGACATGGCGCAAGCACGTGCCAATTCGGTCAGAGTCCACTTTCGGGCCAGATCACTGTGCATTAACGCCAACGCTGGGGCTAACCGCGAATCACAGGCGACTCGAAACCAGCCCGCCTCGTCTGACTCATGTGCGGAAAGGTAGCGGCGCAATATTTGGATCAAAAGTAGATGCGCTAGACTTGAGCAGGCCATTTCAGCACCGGGTACACAACCGGCCGCCTCTTCAACCAATTCCCCGATCAATGCGCTAAGTCGATTCGCACCACTTTCGGAAGCAGAGAAATGTAAAAAATCAGGCAAATTCTCAGCCATCAAGCGCCCGCCTGCATGATTGGTATCAATGTGACCGCCCAGAAACAGGAAATCGTCACCTTGTCCCACTGGGATGATGCGTGAATTTCTACCCGTGTAAACCTCGCTTGAAGGCAGAGGTACTAGCCTCAAATCGCTCGCCACGGTAAATCCGGCGTTGCGTGTGAGTAAAAAAACATCGCCTGTGGCAAGTCGGAAGGGCGTTTCAATTCCATCCAGGGCCAGCAGGCAAGAACCACGACCGATCACAAAAAACTTGATCTTACGTGGTGGCGGGAACCGGATTGACCAATCACCGCCGCCAATGAAACCACCGGCATAGATTGTTCGCGCCTCGACAAGTTCGAGTGTACGGGACAGAGGGTCATGCATTACGTTTTGTACTTTCGCTAAAGAAAAAAGTATTTTAGCGTATTAAACGTACTAATTCACAGGTGCACACTACGGTTTAAAGCAATTAACCACTGGAGTGCTCTATATGACCACGTTGCAAAAGCCGCTCGGTTCAGGATTTACTGCTTATACAACGGCAATTGACGTCATTCGAAGTATTGACTTGACCGGACAACTCGCGATCGTTACTGGCGGTTACGCTGGGCTGGGTCTTGAAACTGCCCGAACGCTCGCTTCGGCTGGCGCACGAGTGATTGTGCCCGCCCGCGACGTAAATCGCGCCCGCCAAATAATTACTGAAATCGGTGGAGGAATTGAAGTCAGGCCGATGGACCTGACCGACCCTGTTTCAATCGATACCTTCGCGCACGGCATAGTGCAATCCGGGATGCCGTTGAATATTTTGGTTAACAGCGCCGGCATCATGGCTTTGCCGGAGTTAGCTCGAGACAGTCGAGGCAATGAGATGCAGTTCTCAACCAACCATCTCGGCCATTTTCAATTGACCCTACGCCTTTGGCCAGCTCTGCTTCGCGCGCACGGCGCGCGCGTTGTATCCGTTTCCTCGCTCGGCCACCGTTTGTCGGATATCGTATGGGACGACGTTAATTTCGAGCGCCGTGCCTATGATGGATGGGGTGCGTATGGTCAGTCAAAGACCGCCAATGTACTATTTGCGGTTGAGCTGGATCGGAGGGGGCGTGACTACGGCGTCCGTGCTTTCTCACTGCATCCGGGAGGTATCGTGACCGGGTTGGCAAAGCATATGTCGATTGAGCAGTTGAAAAACATGGGCAATCTCGATGCAAACGGTAATCCCGTGATCGCTCCTGAACACGACATGAAATCCATCCCTCAAGGCGCAGCGACCCATGTCTGGTGTGCGGTCAGCCCACAACTAAACGGAAAAGGCGGCGTCTTTTGTGCAAATTCAGACATTACCGGGGTTCTGGAAGATGACATGCTTAACCCATTCAACCAGCCGAAAGAACTAACATTAGATGCTATGCCTTATGCTATCGACCAAGTCGCAGCCCAACGTCTGTGGAAGCTGAGCGAAGCTATGCTGAATATTTCTTTTTCAAAGTAATCAAAAGCCCATGGTCGACCTCTCGTTCTAATCCATACAGCATTATATCAAAAGCTAAAACGGTCGAATTCGTGCCATATACCCATGAAACATAAGTGGGTATATGGTAAGTAGCACCAGTGGAAATCATGAATGCATAAAGCTACGTCATTTTCAACTTTTCTTACTGTTACTGAGGTACTTCATTTCACTTGTAGAACTGAACAATAACATCTAAAAACAAAGGCTTTGTACGGTGATAAAGTAAAATTTAATGATCTTTCTGTTTCCCAGAGAGATGTTGTTTACAGCGCAGTGAGGAGGCATTAAAACCTTGATAGCGGAAATGCCAGCCTCGGCCACGCGGAGAATACTGATGAACTGTTCGTCAGAAAATGCTTCTTTATGGGGATGTCCTCACGTTGCTGATGAAGACATTACTAACATCGTGGTGTTAATCAATGGGAGCAGGTCAACGAAGGATGGGGTAGGCCGTGCAAGCGGCCTCACAAATTTCGTTGAAAACACTTATTCCTGCTGTTAGTTATTCTCCTACCGAAATTATTCTTCCAATTTCATTAACTATCGCCTCCTTGCATTGCATGAGTTCTTGCCGATAAAAGGTTTCATGTTTATGGAAACGTGGCGCCGGAACTAATAAGGAGATAGAAAAACGACCAAAAAGTGTGTCCAGCGCTACCGCTATCGTGCAGACACCCTCAAGAGTTTCACCCAGATCAATAGCCAGCCCCCTGGCACGGACATCGGCGATAAGTTCCAGAAGCTGTGGAAGCGTTTTGACTGTCATTCCGGTGAGATCTTCATAGGCTTCGCCTACCAGGATGCGGACATCTTCATCACTTTCCATAGCCAGTAACACACGTCCGCCGGAAGTACTGTAGAGCGGCAAATTAAGTCCAATACGAGGTACAACACGTAATTCACGTGATGCTACAACGTAATGGACGATTGCCAGCTGGGTACCACTGGCACGTGCAAGGGTCACTGTTTCATTAATATTGGCCGAAAGTTGTTCCAGGAAGGGACGTACAAGATCCACTACATCGCTGTGCACACTGGAAATAAGTTTGAGTAGTGCTGGTCCCAGACGCAGGCCACCTGCACCGCTGCTACGCACAAGTTGAGCACTCTCTAAGGCCGCGACTATACGCTGCACCGTTGAACGAGGGAGAGCAACCTCCTGCGCAATTTCCCCCAGACTCATGCCGCCAGGGTGCTTACCCAGCACATTCAAAATCGCAGCTGCGCGGGCGATAACCTGAATCCCCGCGGGTTTTTCATCCTCAAAGCTTGAAGCATTTACGGCCATATAGAGCTCCTTATTGTCCGGTGACGGGCAGCCTGTTACCTCAGTTCATGTATTAATTATCACATTGCAACGGACGCTCTCGCAATGTAAGATGTCACACTGTACCACAATACGGTACATCGTACCGATTTAATGCACGAGAACATTGTATGAATGCACAGCGTTCTACCCCACCCTCGCCCCCCTTTACCTGGCGCCTTGCAATGGGATTTGTGGGTGTACTGATTGCAGCCTTGACCTCCGGCCTTAATGGTCGGGTTATAGATATAGCGCTTGCAGATGTGCGTGCCGGAATTGGCGTGACTTATGATCAAGCCAGTTGGTTCACATCTGCCTACCAGGCCGCGGAAGTAGTGGCGATGATGATCGCACCATGGTTTGCTGTGACTTTTTCGCTGCGTAAATTGGCTCTTGGTTGCGCTGGCGGTTTTATGGTTTGCGGCATACTTTTACCCTTACTACCGAACGCGCAGTTGTTTATTCTCTTGCGAACGATACAGGGCCTGTTTAGCGGTGCACTTCCTCCCTTACTCATGACTGTGGCGCTACGTTTTCTGCCACCATCTATAAAACTTTATGGCCTGGGAGCTTATGCTCTGACTGCGACTTTTGGTCCAAATGTGGCACCTTCACTGGCGGCATTCTGGACAGATGAAGTGAGCTGGATGTTCATGTTCTGGCAAGTGGTCCCCGCCATTTTGATTTCGATGATATTTATTGGCTGGGGTTTGCCGCAGGACCCGATTTATCTCGACCGATTTAAACAGATCGACCTGTTCGGTATGCTTACCGGCTGTTCTGGTATGACGTTTTTAATAATCGCCATCACTCAGGGTGGACGTCTGGACTGGTTTGAATCGCCGTTATTTAATTGTCTGTTATCCAGCGCCATCGTGTGCCTGGCGATTTTTCTGATTAATGAATGGTTTCATCCCCTCCCTTTGTTCAAATTACAGATGCTGGAGAGAAGTAACTTTTCATATGGCCTGATGGCGCTCGCTGTAGTGTTGGTACTGGCGCTGGCTGGCTCGGCTTTGCCGTCCAATTTCTTTGGCAAAGTAGAGGGCTTTCGAACAGCGCAATTTGCGCCACTGGCTTTGACCATTGGGCTCCCGCAGTTAATTATCACCCCGCTTGTTGCCGCACTGCTTAGTCTGCGCTGGGTTGATTGTCGCTGGCTGATAGCTTTCGGGATTGCTCTGATGATTTCCGCCAGCCTGATGGGTATGCAGATAACCAGCGGCTGGGCACGCCAGAATTTCTGGGCCATACAGGTTCTGCAGGCGATTGGATTACCGTCAATTATTTTACCGTTGCTTATGAGCGCAACCAGTGTTGTGGCTCCCCCGGAAGGACATTATGCCTCTGCTATGTTCAATACCGTACGGGGTTTTTCAAGCATCGCTGCTGGCGTTTTAGTGGAATGGTTTATAAATCACAGAGAACAATTTCATTCTAATGTTCTGGTCAATAACGTAGCCAACCGCCCATGGTTGATATCGACACCGGTCAGTGAGCAGGCCAGCAGCAGTATCCCTTTATTACACGACGGCAGCATCAGCAACACCGAGAACATCGCGGGATTTATCACCCTATTGAAACATCAGGCAATTGTTCTGAGTCTGGGCGACAGCTATCTGCTGATGACTGGCTTTGCCGTCCTCCTGTTATTACTCACTATCTGGTTGCCAAAACGTGTCTGGCCGCCCCAGACACGTTTTCAACCTGCCATGACTGAATAGAGGTGGTTAAATGAAATTTTCTGTATCCAGAAGAACGATTCTGCTCAGCGCATTATTAATCCTGATGATGACGATGATATTTTTCGTATGGTCGACAATGCTGAATAATGATACCCGTACCAATGATGCCTATGTAAATGCGGATTACACACTGGTAGCACCAAAAGTATCGGGTTATATCAAAAATATCTATGTCGCGGATAACCAACGGGTTAAAGCAGGGCAAACACTGGCCACGCTGGATGACCGAGACTACAAAATAGCGCTTGAAATGGCGCAAGCTAATTTGCAGCTTAGTCAAGCAAAACACCTGAGCAGCCTTGCACAACTGGAGCAGCAACAATCCATTATTGCCCAGACTAAAGCGACCCTTTTAGCCAGTCAGGCATCGGCGCAGTACGCCAGTCAGAACGCCGAACGTTTTAACAAGCTTTATCAAAGAGGTACCGTCGCTGCGGACGATCAACAAAAAGCCCATTCAACGCAGCGTTCTGCATCCGCAGTCGTTCGTCAGAACGAAGCTGCTCTGACCTCAGCAGAAAAACAGGTAGGCGTGTTGAGGGCTGCATTACGTCAGGCGGAAGCCGATGTTGCAGTCGCGCAGGCAAAGGTCAGTCAGGCGAGGCTTAACCTTTCTTATACGCGTATTGTTGCACCAGTCGATGGGATGGTAGGCCAGCGTTCGGTGCGCCTCGGTGCCTACGTTAACGCAGGGACACGTCTACTGGCCGTGGTTCCGCTACATCAAACTTACATCACTGCCAATTATCTTGAAACACAGCTGGCAAATGTTCAGCAGGGGCAGAAGGTCTTAATTAAAATTGATGCCATGCCGGGCAAAAAGTTTACTGGACATGTCGATAGTATCGCTCCTGCAACCGGCGCAACGTTTTCAGCCATCCAGCCAGACAATGCAACGGGTAACTTTACTAAAGTCGTCCAGCGTTTACCGGTGAAAATAGTGCTGGATGGTAATCAACCCGATGCAAAATTATTGCGCGTCGGGATGTCAGCCGTTCCTGAAATTGAGATCCGCTAATATTCCAGATATTCTCAAAACCCCGCTCTATTTTGGAACGTCTGGCTTAGAACCGGTGTTCCCGTTAGCTATACGTAATATCCTGGAGGAGATATATGGCACCGACACCAGACTAAATTCCTGTTAAAAAACACATGTACTATCACGATTATATTTAGTCGACCCTCATTTACAGGGAGTGATCGACTAAATATTTTTATCAGGCAACGATACGGTTAAACAAGAGATTATTATTCACGCCTGGCTATCAAAAAGCTTAATGCTGCATAAGCGCCAGTGTTTTTTCCTTAACCCGCTCCAAAATTTTCTGCGCCTCTTCGGTTGAGCGAATATTAGTGTATCCAATTACTAACCCATAACGTTTTTGTGTCTGCGCATACCAACTCGAGAGTGGCCGGACGTAAAGCTCGTGCTGTGTCCATAATGCAGCTAATGCAGTATCTTCAATACCGCGTTGCAGGAAGGCGACAATATGCATCCCGCCATCTGTAAGCTCAAATTCAAATAACCCTGGAAAGCTCGTTTCAATTGCTTCAAGCATCATGCGCCGCCGCTGCTGATAGAGTAAGCGCATCTTTTTTATATGCCGGTAGAAATGCCCTTCGCTAAGGAATTGCGCAAGTATTTTTTGCGGCAGTAATGGTAGACCCGTTTCAAGGATTTCGCCCAGTTCACTGAAACGGGCTACCGTCTCCTGTGGTATTACCATATAGCCGATACGCATAGCTGGCATTATCGTTTTACTAAACGTACCGGTATAAATAACCCGGTCATGCATATCGAGGCTTTTCAACGCCGGGATTACTTTTCGTGTGTAATGAAACTCTCCGTCGTAGTCATCTTCGATTATCCAGCTACTGTTTTGCTGTGCCCAGGCCAGCAACTGATGCTTACGCGGTAATGAAAGGCTAACTGCGAGCGGACTTTGATGAGTGGGTGTAACGATAGCGAAGCGTGCATCGTTATGATAGCGCTGAAGATAATCAACATCCATGCCCTGCCGATCAACAGGTATATAGTGCAGGTTGGATGCCATTCGCTTCAATAATTGCTGACCATAAAAGTAGCCAGGATCTTCAAACAGCACTTTATCTTCAGGCTGTGCAAGTACCGACAGAATTAACCGTAAGTTGGCCCGATAGCCGCTGGTAACAAAGATTTGCTCCGGTCGGCAATTCAGTCCTCTTGAAATATTGAGATAACTTGAAATGGCCTCACGTAGCGGCTGAAAGCCCATTACCGGGGGCATGAGCATTTCTTCCGGACGAAGACTTCGCGCCGCTTTTCCCGATATTAGTAACCATTTTTTATGGGGAAATTCATCCAGGGCAGGGATTCCGAGCCTCAGATCACCCTTCCTTTCAGTAACCTGTGTGTTAAGTGAACAAGACGATACAGCGTTGTCTGCGCTGACCGTTGAGGTTAGCCGGAGCTCCGGATTTATATAGGTCCCCTTCGCCCCCAGACTTACGAAATAGCCTTCTCCAGTAAGAATTTCATACGCGGTTTCCACCGTTTTTCGCGCGACCTGCAACTCGCTCGCTAGCGAACGAATCGAGGGGACGCGCTCCCCCGGTTTCAAAAGGCCGTCCTGAATTTGCTGACGATAGCGGGCATAAATCTCTTTGTACCCCATCAAATGCACCTTAAATGTCCTATCAATTAAGTCTAATAATGACCCTTTTTAACAAGACATACAAGATTAAGATATGGCTATTAACTAAGCCACTCACTATGAGGCGTCATGAAGATTGTACATTACGACACAGTCATTGCCCTTGCCCGTTGCTTTGCGCTGATGCAAGAGCTACGCAGCAAACTAACGAATGAGAAACAATTTATCGCCCAGGTACAGCGCCAGCAGGCGCAAGGCTATCGGCTTGCAGGACTGGAGCAGGATGGCAAACCAATGGCGCTGGCCGGTTATCGAGTGCTCGAAAATTTCATTCACGGGCAATTCTGTTACGTCGACGATCTGGTAACAGTGAACGAGGCTCGCGGTCAGGGGATGGGTGCAAAGCTGTTGAATCATTTAGCGGTAATCGCACGTGAATATGGTTGTGGTCAGATAGTCCTTGATACCGCCATTAGTAATTCAGGAGCCCAGGCATTTTATAAACGTGTCGGATACACCGCCCTCGGCCTGCACTTTTATCGCGATCTCACCTGAGGAAAAAATGATGAAACTGCTTCACATTAAAGTCAGCCCGGATTTATCAGGATCGGCATCCCGCGCGGCGTCTGAGCGCCTGGTAGAAAAATTACGCGCGCATCATGCCGGGCTTGAAGAATCAGTGCTGGACCTGGCTCAACGGCCGCTACCACATCTTGATGCATTTACCATTGCTGGTTTTTTTACCCCACCAGACCTACGCAGTGAAGCTCAGCTCACCGCTATTCAGACTTCGGAACAACTGGTAGATCAGCTTTTAGATTGTGACACGCTGGTTATCTCATCACCGATGTGGAACCTCGGCCTGCCTTCTGTGTTAAAGGCCTGGTTCGATCATATAACCCGCGCCGGACGAACTTTCGCCTTTACGCCAGAGGGCAAAAAAATAGGGCTCGTCAGTGGCAAAAAGGTGTATTGCGTTGTCGCCAGCGGCAGCGTATTTGCCCACGGTCCATTTGTAGCAGATGACCAGTTCACGCCATACATTCGCGTAGCGCTTGAATATATTGGCATTACCGACGTGCAATTTATTCGGGTAGACGGCACGCATGATCCCGTCACTCGTACTACAGCATTACCCCATGCACTACAAACCATTGATCGTTTATTTTAAAAAGAGGATTACAATATGTCGTCACGTGTGAATCATTTCAAAACCATCCCGGCACTGGCTAAAACACTTGCCGATGCATCTATGGCATTAGGAAAAATCTCGCTGGATAAAAAACTTAAGCACTTAGTGGATATCCGTGCCTCACAGCTGAATCATTGTGCGTTTTGTCTGGATATGCATGTTAAAGAAGCAAAAATGCATGGGGAGCGTGAACTGCGTCTTTATCACGTTGCAATCTGGCGGGAATCGCCATTATTCAGCGCCAAAGAGAAAGCGGCTCTGGCACTGACTGAAGCGTTGACACGCATTGGTAATGATGGTGTAAGCGAAGCGCTGTACAGCGAATTGCGCGAACATTTCTCTGAAGTGGAAGTATCAGAGTTAACATTCACCATTGCTGTAATCAACGCTTGGAATCGCCTGCAGATTTTATCACAGATGGCACCAGGCTCGATGGATAGCGCTTACGGTCTGGATCGTGCTGAATTACATTGATAAATGTCCGCCGCCAACGCTTCACGTTGGCGGCTTTATTTTTGAATCTAAGCTTGCATAAGTTTCCATACCTAAAAGAATGTTAAGATTGATTATTTTCATGACTTGCTGCTAAAAAATGAAAAAACCGCCTTTCGGCGGTTTTTTCATTGGGGAAATTAATAACCAATCGCGAGAAGAAAACGAATGGTAATTTACGCCTTGGCCAGCGGCTTCATTCGAAAGCTGACGCCCATACGATTAAGTGCATTCATTGTTGCAATAACGATGGTCAAATCGACCAAATCTTTTTCACCAAATACTGAAAGCGCTGCAGAATATGCTTCATCCGAAGCATGTGTCTCACTTACACGGGTAACTTCTTCTGCCCATGCCAATGCCGCTTGCTCCAGATCCGAGAATAAATAAGTAGCCTCTTCCCACACTGGAATCAGTACTATCTTATCTACTGACATACCACACTTTATAAGATCGCGTGTGTGAATATCAATACAATGTGCACAGCCATTAATCTGAGATACTCTTAAAAAAACCAAATGTATTAGCTCTTCCGGAAGATTTGTTCCTTTTGTGGCGAAATGATGTAGCGCTCCCAGTGCCTTTGAGCCTTCTGCAGATACTTGAAACCAATTTGGACGATTCATTTTCTTTCCTTTAGAGATAGTTAGGTAGATGATTTATCTACGGAAATAGCCCCACCTTCTTCAGAAGGGTTACTAATTGATACTTCAGACTTAAATCATAATAATCAAAATTGGCCTATAAAAAAGACACAAGTAAGAACAAAACGCGTAGGACATGATAAAAACGGAATGCCATGACTCTAATTTCACTTTTAATTTATTCAACAATGATGGTTTAGAACGGCCGGTTTTAATCTTTCTACTGGAACTGCACCTTGTGATCTGACTCGGAATCCTACCTCTTGATATGAAAGTTTTGTTCTTACAAGGGGTATGTCTGTATATCTCGCTGCTTCAGTCTTCTTATTCTGACACTGCGCCCTTATCAATTTGAGCAGGATCCGACTTTACCTTTTTTCGGATCTCTGTGTGGCCGGTAATGCGCCCTGTTTACAGGTGGTTAATATTTAACAATGACAGCACCATAACAATAAATATGCATACAGGATTTATATCTGAAACGGAATGCAATAGTTTGTAGTCATCGTGGCATTTTTGAGATAGACGCTATCGATTCTGATAAATCATCCCCCTCTGGAGACAAACATGGCTGAACAGAACGAAAGTACCGAAAAAGGATTCACCCGCACGCTGACCGTGCGGAACATGCCGCTTGATGTGGATATTGAGATCACGGAGCAGGCGAGGGCGGCTGGCAAGTCAAAAAGCGATTTTATCAAAGAGTTCCTGTCGGCCTCGTTCGGGGATCTGATCGGTAACTTCATGCGCGGGAACAGCCTTGTTGCGCTGATGGATAAAGACGTGGCTGGCATGATGGGGGCCGCCCTCGCTGACTACTGGTATGACAGCGCCCAGACGCTGGCCGAGAACCGGACCTGGTGTCGTCTGCTGGGCATTTATAAACAGGAAGATCTGCAGACTATCATGCGTAACGGCGTTCCCCTGCTTGAACTGCGTGCCTCACAGCTGCCTGACATCACGCACATCCCGCATGGCTCCTCACTGGCGTTTGCCCTCTTTATCGAGGCCGCCCGTCGTGATTTACCGACGCTGATGGAGGTGCATAATCAACTGTTCTTCCTGCAGAAAGTGGGGGATTTTCTGGATATGGTCGATCAGATACGCGACGCGCTGCGCCTGCCACCAACGGAGCGGCCCGTGTTCTGAGGCGCAGAAGCGCGCCGGATGCAGGTCGTCGGCCCAGAATTACAAAGACGAAGAAACGGTCGTGGTGACGTGCCGGTACCGGACCTCACGCTGGAAGACTGGGTTAACTGACGGCAGAAAGAGCGCATGAAGGAGGGATGTCCGCTTTGTGCCAGAAGGGGATGTTGCTTTTCAGCGTTCATTGTCCTAAAAGTTAATGGCCCAATGTAATAAGGACAATACTATGCTCCTTGAGAGATTAAAAAGTCTCGAATGTTCTCTTCATGATGACAAGCGGAACGATCGGGAATGGCTTGAAGAGATACTTCATGAGGAATTTCGAGAGATAACGCGATCTGGCATGTTAGTTGATAGGGCAGAAACAATAGAGGCACTTTCTACTGAAGATAAAAGTCCAATAATTCACAGTGACGACTTTAGACTTATCATCGTTAGAAAAAATTTCGCCATATTGCATTACAGAACTTTTGATCCAGATGGCAGTAATGCCTCTCTTCGTTCCTCATGCTGGGAAATGAGTGGCAATGGCCAATGGCAATTGATATTCCATCAGGGAACGCCTGAGTTAAAGCGCGTTTAGATGCAAGATGCAACGTCCGCTCCTCGCTCATAGCGGACGTGACATCAGGTTATTTGGCATAACGCCTTATTAAGCGCCGCATAAAAGGACTGAAGGCATTTATGAATTCTCCCCAAAAACCTCAACAAACCGTCCGAAAATAGAGACTTGCCTAAGATGGATGCTACAACGCTGTTGAAATAAAAATGCCCCGCCTGGCGATACGCCAGACGGGGCAAAAAAACGGGTGCCTGTACCAAACCTACAACCGGATAAGCGGGGATTGCTCCCCGCATACCGCTACTTCTTCGTTTCGTAAGCGAGAACAGCTTTCACTTCCACATCACGCTCCTTAAAGCTCAGCTCGCATAACGTTTCGCGAACCAGAAACGTGACGCCCAGCACAGTTAAAGCCAGCACCAGGATCGCCCAAAAGGCGTACTTGTTAAGCATGTCATTGCCTCCTTGCTAAGAAGAGGCTACCATCCAAATTGTCTGGGTTTGGAGTGGTAGCCCCGGTTGATGGAAACATCTCCGGGGCTTTTGCTTTCTGCATCTCCAGACCTGCCTGAGCTAAGAAAGCATCAGGCACCCGCTGCAATACTACGCTCGTACCGGTGAAAAAACCGCCTTTCCACTGGTTATTTAGCCAGTTAAATTACTTTTTCAGAAAACGTTTAGATGCTGGCATGAAGTGGGTTACATCGACGTCATCACCGGAGCAGAGTGCAATCATGCCAGAGGCGTAGAAACCTCATTCTGTACAACCTTTTTCGTTTGACGAACCTGTACGCTGAGGCGTGCTTCAGTTACCAGGGTTAAGCTGATAGTGCTGGCGATGAAGCATCAGGGCTTCTGCGATGATGTCCTGTTTGCTTTTACGCGTTTCGTAAGCGGTGGCCTGCACGTATTCACAAAGCTCATCATCGATACGTGCGCTCAGCATGGTTAACCGGGCATTTTTACTTTCACCTCGCGGTCTGCGCTTTGATGGATAACTTCTGATTTTGTCCACACTCCCTCCGTCTTAAGCATGCAGTTATTTCATGTCCTGAAATATGAAAGTCTGCTTAACACATGTCAATATTCAAAACCTGAGACATATCTTGTTGAAGATGTGTTAAATTAGAAAGACTTTATCGATAGATTATTTTCAAATGAAAGAAAATAATATGTCTTACAATAGACAGGAAGCGCAGAACGTTATGTTTGCGATTAGACTTCATGAATAAGACTTCAATGATTGTCAAAGTGGCCATCTTTACCGGGATTGCGCAAATGTCAGGCGCACCAGAGCGTTATGTGCCTGAAGAGAGTGATACTCAGAGAGAATGACCCGATACCCTATGCGTTTGAGCTGTACTCTTCAGATAACCCCGTCAAACTCAACCAGAGCAAAAGACTAGTTAAAGACTATTTTATCTAGTAACAACTTTTTAAAAACCGTCACTAAATAACATTATTAAGACAATTAAATAAGTCACTAAAGTTTGACTTTAGTCAAATGAGTCAAGGCTCATAAAGTGCGGTAACCGGACGATATCATGCCCACCAAAGAGGTGGGCTGACCTGTTTAACGGTGGTGATGATGGTTGTAGCGCGCCTTACGATCGTGCTCGCGTTCCTGCGCCGGTTTCTGCCCTGCCCTCAGGCGGTAACATCCGATCTGTTCTCCTGGCGCACGCCCGCAAACAGCCAGCGCCAGAAAAAGACCTTCACACCCGAACCCAGGAACATCGCCAGCCAGAGCCATGGGCTGTATTTGAGGCTGGTATGGATGACCTCCACCAGGTCAACGTGCAGATGATCGGCGATGGCATACTCAACAATTACCCGCGCGATCAGCATGGTTACCATCATGAGCGTAATCGCGACTGGTTTCCCGATATGTGGCAGGTGGCCGGACGCCCAGCGCCACAGGAAAGTGGTACTCAGGATAAATACTGTCAGCAACTGCAAGCCAATATCGAGGCCATATTCGTGAGCCTGTCTGGAGATATTCAGCACACCAGCAATGATGACAATAGCCAGAAGAATTTTTTTAATTATGCCCATTTCAAATTTCTCTTTTAAATTAAGTAAAGGATTTAATAATTAATTCACATCACCATGAATCATGACGGCTTTCGACAAACAAACGCCTGGCCTCACCGCGCGGCACAAGATTGCGCCAGCCGAAAAGGCTGCGCTCCACGAACGTTTTACAGACAGGTTGGTTATTTCCGCTGAGTGCTATCATCCGCGCAATTAATACCAACGGGGTGATAATAAGGCGTATTAATTCGGGCTGCTAAAGATAATAAATGTATACTTTTAATTGCGGAGTAATCTGAATAAATAATATTGTTAATGGCAAAAGAAAATAAACGGTGCAGGGGCCCCTTTTCAGAGGGGCGCCTGCGGTAGACTCACTGTTATGCCGTTTCGGGGCGAGCGTGAAACGCCTCAAGGCGTTTGATCTGCCGTCCATCGTTATCAAAATTATCTGCGGCCAGCCAGCCACGCAGAGCCGCGTCCCGCTCCGGCCATTCGCTATCGATGATGGAGAGCATATCGCTGTCGCGGTTACGGCCTTTACGCACCAGCTTCTGGCGCAACCGCCCTTCCCAGGTAAAGCCCAGCCGCTCTGCGGCCCGGCGCGAGGGGATGTTCATCGAATCGCACTTCCACTCCAGACGGCGATAGCCTCGCTCAAAACCATATTTCAGCAGCAGCCAGATCGCCTCTGTGCCGAGCGGGCTGTTTTTCATTTTGCGCGACCAGGTGACATGCCCTATCTCCACCGAACCCAGCTGTTGCTCAATGGCCATATAACAGACCAGCCCGACGGCGCGCTCGCTCTGGCGATCGATCACTGCAAAAGGCACCAGCGCCATATCCTGCACTTTGCCCTGCACCCAGCAGGCGGTCTCTTCCACGCTGGCAGGTTGATTGCTGGCAAGCCAGGTCCAGTCGCTGTCGTCGCCCAGCGCGTAGGCCTCGAACAGATCGCTCGCATGCTGGTGCGCATTCAGCGGCTCAAGGCGGCAAAGACGCCCTTCCAGCACCCCACGCTCCAGTACACTGGCCCCTTGCCAGCCGGGAACAGGATCGTTAACCATCTGTCCCCAGATATTCATCTCCGGCACGCTGCTACCCCCTTCTTTGTTAACGGTTTGTTATTTCACAATACAGGATTGTCTGCATAACAGTACTGCCGGGCGCGTTAATCGCGTAAATAATTCTTTATACTGGCGATGTATCAGGAGAGAAGGTCGATGAGAGGACGGCGCTGCGCTTGCACGGGTCTGCGTTTCGCGCCGCTTTGGTTTGCAGGCCGGGTAAGGCGCAGCCGCTACCCGGCAGGATGCAGATTACTTCAGGTTCTTGAGCATTTTCACCGTGGCGTCCAGGTCAATCTCATCTTCGGAGAAGATAAAGGTTTTGCCCTGGAAGGTGGTGATAGCCAGTTTTCTTACCGTGCGCATTTCGCCCGCTTTGGCCGTTGATTTCGGCGCGATATTGCCCATCAGGCTCTTCACCGACAGCACGCCGTTCTCTTTATCAATCCGGGTTTCGGCGGGCTCTTCTTCGCTGTAGACCAGGTAAGATTTGATGGAGGTGATCTTATGACGCTCGCCATCGAGGTAAATATATTTGCTCTCGGGGATCACCTTCACCGCATACGCCGACAACCCCTTGTTGTTGGTGGTCGGTTCAAACGTTACCGCGGCATCTTTCTTAATCAGATCGGGATTGGCGACCTTAATCACATGAAAATAGCGGTTATCGCCGTTTTCATCTTTGATAAATCCAAAGCCCTTATCTGCAAACCAGGTTGTGATTGTTCCGTTCATCGCCATTGCCGTTACCGCCTAATTAATCGTTACTAACTCAGTTTTTGCCGCGCGCAGTGTAAAGCACAACGCCTGCGCAGACTATGTCTTTCATGCAGGAACTACTCATTGCCCCACTGGTTCAGAAAATTGGCGATATCGTCAATGCGCTGGGTGTTGATGCCGGCTTCCACCGCCATCTCGGTCTGCGCCGCTTCGCTGATCTCTTCGTTATTCATTAAACGAGTGATCAGCAACTGGAAATAGAGCGCCAGCGAATCACGCTCTGACTCGTTGACCGGTTCGGCGGCTTCCGTCGTGTACTCATCCACGATGTCATAGTATTTAATCGGTACGTCGTTGCTCATGCGTTATCCTCAGGGTGTCAGTTGTTGCGAGGATTTTAGCATCCTCACAATATTTTTTCCGCGGGCGCCACAATAGACTTGCTCATGTTGACTCCGGTAATGCCAAAACCGCTGGTCTCGTAAAGATGCCGGGCACGGGCATTATCCCCTGCCACCCGCAGTCTGATCTCTTTAAAGCCCCTTTCGCGCAGATGCGCTTCAAAAACGCGAAGAGTCTGTTTACCCAGCCCCTCCCCCTGACAAGAGGTGAAAATATGAAAATCGTAGATAAACACTGAACGCATCATCGTATCGGGTTTGTACCAGAGATAACCGACAGGCCTGTTGGTCTGATCTATCGGCGCAACAAGAGAGAGTAAAACGTGTCCATGCGTATTCACGCCTTCAGGAAGCATTTCAGCAATTTCCTGCTTCGCTCTGGCAAGAGAATCGTGTTGAGAGAGTCCGTAGTTTGAGGCGATCTCCCCGGCATAATCATCAATAAAATAGTCCAGATAAGCAGGATACTCATCCTCTGTCAGGGGTCGAAATGAGACCATTACTTGCACCTTAATATTAATAATCAGGCCAATATTAATAGCGATAACGACTCTGGAGCGTCAAGGTAGACTGGGCCTGTTCCATAGGGAAAGGGAGAACTTCACCCATTGTCTATACTCAACTCATCACAGACAACGGAGTGCGCCATGCCTTTACCCGATTTTAAATCCTCTGAACCCTACACCCTCGGCATTGAGCTTGAACTCCAGGTCGTCAACCCGCCGGGCTACGATCTGAGCCAGGACTCATCCGCCCTGATCGCCGCCGTGAAAGATGACATCAAAAGCGGTGAAGTGAAGCACGATATCACCGAAAGCATGCTGGAGATCGCCACCGGCGTCTGCCAGAACATCGACCAGGCGGCGACGCAATTCTCCGCCATGCAGCAGAGTATCCTGCGCGCGGCGGCGGAGCACCATATCCAGATCTGCGGCGGCGGCACGCATCCGTTTCAGAAGTGGCAGCGTCAGGAGGTATGCGAAGACGAGCGTTATAACGCCACCCTGGAGCGCTTTGGCTATCTGATTTTGCAGGCCACGGTCTTCGGCCAGCACGTTCATGTGGGCTGTCGCACTGGCGATGACGCCATCTACCTGCTGCACGGCCTGTCGCGCTTCGTGCCACACTTTATCGCCCTGGCGGCAAGCTCGCCCTATATGCAGGGCACCGACACCAAATTCTCCTCTTCGCGCCTCAATATCTTCTCCGGCTTTCCGGATAACGGCCTGATGCCGTGGGTCAACAGCTGGCAGGAGTTCGAAGGGCTGTTCCGCCGCCTGAGCCATACCAGCATGATCGACAGCATTAAAGATCTGCACTGGGACATTCGCCCCAGCCCCCATTTTGGCACCGTAGAGGTACGGGTGATGGACACGCCGCTGACCCTCGCCCATGCCATCAATATCGCCGGGCTGATCCAGGCCACCTCCCACTGGCTGCTCACCACCCGGCCTTACAAGCATCAGGAGCGGGATTTTCTGCTCTACCGCTTTAACCGTTTTCAGGCCTGCCGCTACGGGCTGGAGGGGATCCTGACGGACGTCCATACCGGGGAGCAGAAAACCATTGCAGAAGATCTCGCCTGGCTGCTGGAGCGCGTCGCGCCTTCTGCCGCAAATCTCGGGGCGTCGAGTGCGATTGAAGAGATTGCCCAGAGCCTGAAACAGGAGAAGAGCGAGGCGCAGCGCATGCGGGACTTTATCGCCGACGGCGGCTCGCTCATTTCTCTGGTGCAAAAACATGCCGAGCTGTGGGCGACGAGTCCGTAATCGCTCTCTTTCCCCCTCTCCCAAAGGAGAGGGGCAAACGTTATGCCGCCTTACGGAACCTGCGGGTGAGTCGCTTCTCGATTTCGACAATGAAGAACATCGCGCCCGCGGTCACCAGGGTTACACCCCAGTAGCGCAGCGGCAGCGCTTCGGTGCCGAACAGCATCTGCATAAACGGCAGGTAGATAATCGCCAGCTGCAGCAGCAACAGCACGCCCGTCACCAGCCAGATGCCTTTGTTCGCCAGCAAACCGCGCTTCAGGGAGAAGCCTTCGGTGTTGCGGCAGTTAATCATGTAGACCCACTGGGCACAGACCAGCATCTGCAGCAGCACGGTGCGGATGAACTCCGCGCTGTGGCCGCGCGGAGCCAGCCAGGCTTCCAGCGCAAAGGCGGCGACGGCAATCAGGGTGCCGACGAAGGCCACGCGCCAGACGGCATAACCATCCATCACGTGCTGCCCGGTCTGACGCGGCGGGCGACGCATGATGTTGCGCTCGGCGGCCTCAAATGCCAACCCGAAGGAGAGCGTGGCGGAGGTCGCCATGTTCATCCACAAAATCAGCACCGGCGTCAGGGGAATGATGTTCCCCGCCAGCAGGGCAATCACAATCAGCAGCCCCTGCGCGAGGTTGGTCGGCATGATAAACAGAATGGTCTTCTTCAGGTTGTCGTAGACGCGACGCCCCTCTTTCACCGCGCTGGCGATGGTGGCGAAGTTGTCGTCCGTCAGGACCATATCCGCCGCCTCTTTGGTCACTTCCGTGCCCTTAATGCCCATCGCGATGCCCACGTCCGCCTGGCGCAGCGCCGGGGCATCGTTTACGCCGTCGCCGGTCATGCCGACGATTTCACCTTTCTCCTGCAAGGCTTTCACCAGACGCAGCTTATGCTCCGGGCTGGTGCGGGCGAAGATATCGTACTCCACCGCCGCTTGTGCCAGCTCGCTATCATCCATCTGTTCCAGCCGGGAGCCGGTCACCGCCTGGCCGCTGTTGGCGATCCCCAGCATCTGGCCGATGCTCATGGCCGTCTGCGGGTGATCCCCGGTGATCATCTTGACGCGGATCCCCGCCTGCTGGCAGGCATGAATGGCGTCGATCGCTTCCGGACGCGGCGGATCCATCATCCCGGCGATACCGAGGAAGATCAGGCCGTGGCTGAGGACGTCGTGGGTTAAGGTCTGCTCACCGTTCGCCGGTTTGTACGCCGCCGCCACCATACGCAACCCCTGGCGCGCATAACGCTCCATCTCGGCTTCCCAGTAGCTGCGGTTAAAGGCTTCGGCACCGTTACGGGTCTGCTGCCGGGCGCAGAGAGCGAAAATAACGTCCGGCGCGCCGGTGATGAGGATCTGCTCCTCATCCCCTATCCGATAGTGGGTGCTCATGTACTTATACTGGGAGTCGAACGGGATCTTGTTAATCAGCGTGGTGGTGACCGGCGCCAGCTGCGCTTTTGCCGCCAGCACCTTCAGCGCGCCTTCGGTCGGCCCGCCGGTGATACGCCACAGGCCGCGCTCGTCCTGAATCATCTGGCTGTCGTTACACAGGTCGATGGTACGCAGATAGTGCTCCAGCACCGTACCGGGCTGGATCTTCACCGGCTCGTCGCTGCCCTCCAGAGAGATGTTGCCTTCCGGGGCATAGCTGTCGCCCTCAACGCGATAGCAGCTGTCGGCGGTGATGATCGCCTTGACGGTCATCTCGTTCATGGTCAGGGTGCCGGTTTTATCCGAGCAGACCACGGTCATCGCTCCTAACGTTTCGACTGTGGGCAGTTTACGGATGATGGCGCGCTTGCGGGCCATCGCCTGCACGCCCAGCGACAGGATAATCGAGATAATGGCAGGCAGACCTTCCGGCACCGCCGCCACGGCCAGGCTAATCAAAGAGAGCAGCAGCTCGCCGATCGGCATGTCGCGCAGCAGCAGGCTAAAGACGAACAGCGCGGCCATCATCGCCATGATGATCCCGAAGATGGCCTTGCCGAGTTTGTCCATCTGCACCAGCAGCGGGGTGCGATGCTTTTCAATCCCGGCCATCATCTGGTTAATGTGGCCCAGTTCGGTCTCCTGGCCGGTGGCAATGACCACCCCAACGCCGCCGCCTGCGCTCACCGTGGTACCGGAGAAGACCAGGTTGGTGCGGTCGCCGAGCGGTAATTCCCCGTTCAGCGGCTGGGTGTGTTTATCCACCACCGTCGATTCGCCGGTGAGAATAGCCTCTTCAACGCGTAAATTATGTGCCTCAATTAAACGCATATCGGCCGGAATACGATCCCCGGCACGCAGGAAAATAATATCCCCGGGAACTATTTCAGTTGTGGGTATTGTTTCATGATCGCCGTCACGAATAACACGGGCATCGCTGGCGAGCATATTCCGGATGCTGTTCAGTGATTTTTCGGCGTTACTTTCCTGAATATGACCAATCAACGCGTTAATGACCGCCACACCCAGAATAACCAGGGTATCGATCCAGTGGCCCATTATTGCCGTTAATAGTGCAGCGGCCAGCAATACATAAATCAGCACATCGTTAAAATGGGCCAGAAAACGCAGCCAGGCCGGTCTGGCTTTTTTCTCCGGCAGCGCGTTGGGACCATGTTTGTCCAGCCGCGCCTGTGCTTGTGCGCGGCTCAGACCCGCCGCGGTGCTCTGCTGCGCGGCAAGCGTCTGCTCTACGGTCTGCTGATAGGCCATGTCTGGCGTGGTAGGAGGCGGCGTCTGGGTGTGGTGCATTTTGGTCATATTTCAGCTCCTTCAGTTTGCGGTGAGCAAAAGCCTGAATTCCATCTCTGCTTTTATAAATCTGTCGACAATATTGAGTTGTCAGGAAAATTAATTTATCGCACTATTATTGTTGTCGGCGGCATTAAACCGGTAACGTCTCATTTCACCAGAGCGATTTTTACAAATTATTTCTAAACCGAAACTAAACGAGAGGGAACCATGTTTGGGATTTATCGAGGACGACGTCTGGCGTTATATATTTTCGTTGCCATTGTTATTGCGACGTTAATTGGAATGAGCACCTATACCTTTGTAAAAGTCTTTGCCGGAGGGTGACAATAATTGACATTAATGCAGGTTAATTGAATAGAGATCTTTCTGGCGGGGGAAATAACAGCGAATTAGCGGACAATTATTTATCGCGCCTGCGTCTGACGGTTGATATTGCTTTACGAAGCCCTATCCGTGACAATGTTATTTTTAACTGACGATTAACATAATCATGAGACACCCGTTAGAATCGCTGTTAACGGCAGGCGGCATTTTGTTGATGGCCTTTCTCTCCGTTCTGTTACTGCCTGCGCCGTCGCTGGGGCTGGTGGTGGCGCAAAAGCTGATGACCCTCTTCCATCTGATGGATCTGAATCAGCTTTACACCATCATCTTTTGCCTGTGGTTTTTACTGCTCGGCGCCATTGAATTCTTTATTCTGCGGTTCATCTGGCGCCGCTGGTTTGCGCATTAAGCCTGCCGTTAATGCGCGCGACTGTGGTTATCCTTGCGATACGCCCCAGGCGGCTGGTTAAAGGTGCGGGTAAAGACGCGGGTAAAGGTCTGCTGGGAGTCAAAGCCGTAACGCAGGCAGATATCGTAGACCTTTTCATCCGATTCACGCAGATCCCGCGCCGCCAGCCGCAGCTTACGTTCCCGAATATAGCGCCCCAGACTCTCGCCTTTGTACTGCATAAACAGCCGCTGTAAGTGCCACTTGGAGTAGCCCGCATGTCGGGCGATATCCTCGATACGCAACGGCTGATGAAGGTTGTCGTCGATCCACTCGACAATGGTGTCGATAACCTGAGCGGAAATAGTCATGCTGCTCTCCCCCTCTGCTCTTCGATTTAACATTATTCCCACCACGCACGAAATTGTTGCGTGGCATCATCTACCCTGACCGGCTCACCGAGCTCCGGGGTCAGCAGGCGATATTTTTTATCCTTGCTGGCCTGCGTAAGCTGGATCAGTGGGTCGTTCCAGGTGTGTTTTGCCAGCACAAAGCGCCCGGAGTGGCCCGGTACGACCGCGCTGGCATTAAGATCCGCCGCCGCCTGCGCCGTTTCGGCAGGCTGCATGTGGATGTACTTCCAGTCCTGGTCATACTGGCCGTTCTCCATGATCGCCAGATCGACGGCGCCGAAGCGCTCGCCAATGGCGCTAAAGTGCGGGCCATAGCCAGAATCACCGCTGTAGAACACTTTCGTCTCTGGGGTGACAAACATAAAGCTGCCCCACAGCGTCTGGTTGCGCTTGAGCCCGCGCCCGGAGAAGTGGCGCGCCGGCAGGACATGTACGGTGAGATCGTCGCTGATCCGCACCGACTGCTCCCAGTCCCGCTCCTCAATGATCGAGGGCTCCATGCCCCAGTAGCGCAGGTGCGATCCCACCCCGAGCGGCGTGACCACGCGCTTCACTTTGGGCAACAGGGCTTTGATGGTGGCGTAGTCGAGATGATCGTAGTGATCGTGCGAGATAATCAGCAGATCGATATCGGGCATCTCTTCGGCACACCACGGGTACTCCCCGGCAAAGGCTTTATTGAGAAAAGAGAAAGGTGCGGCATAGTTGCTGAATACCGGATCGATCAGAATGCGTTTGCCTGCCAGCTGCAGATACCACGAGGAGTGGCCAAGCCAGACCAGCGTCTCTTGATCCAGGGGCAGCTGCGCCAGATCGGTTTTCACCAGCGGCAGCGGCTGGGCCGGACGCGCGTTCTCACGCTTCGTCACCAGAAAATCCCACCACGCCGCCAGCATGTTCTTATTGCCGGTAAAGCCGGGCGTCGGCAAGGTGTTATGGAACTGGCCGTCGCGATATTGCGGCGAGGCGGCAAACTCATTCAGCTGCGCGCCCTGTGGCGGCTGGCCGAACCCGGCATTGAGTACAAACGGCAAACTCGCCGCGGATGCAATCATCATCACTACCACCACGCTAACAATAAAACGCTTTTTCATATCCCGACCCGAATTCGCGCCCCATCCGATGGCCTGCGCGGGCAAAACTTGATTATGAGTGAGTAAGCACTCATTATAGAAGTGATGTGAAAGTCGTCAAGACGTTTTAAGATCTTTGACATTCCACGTTGCAGCCCCACAAAGGGCATGATTCAATCGGGGTTTTTGCACATTACCTGGAGGAAATGCAGTGGCTCGTCCGAAAAGTGAAGATAAAAAACTGGCGTTGCTGGACGCGGCAACCAGCGCGTTTGCCCAGTCCGGCATTGCGGCTTCTACCGCGTTAATCGCCCGCAGTGCGGGCGTGGCAGAAGGCACCCTGTTTCGCTATTTCGCTACCAAAGACGACCTGCTTAACGCCCTCTACCTGCACCTGAAGCAGGATCTGTGCCAGACTATGCTGGCGAATATGGATCGCGCCCTGACCCAGCCAAAAGAGCATACCCGCAATATCTGGAACAGCTACGTTGACTGGGGGATCCGCAATCCGGTGGCCCACGGCGCCATCCGCCAGCTTGGGGTGAGCGAGAAGATCAACGCCGAAACCGAGCAGGCGGTACACGAGATGTTCCCGGAGCTGCACGAGCTGTGCCGTCGCCATATCCGCCCGGTGTTTATGTCGGAAGAGTTCCGGCTGTTTGGCGACGCGCTCTTTTTATCCCTGGCGGAGACCACCATGTCCTTCGCTACTCGCGAACCGGCCCGCGCAGCCGAATTTAAGGCATTGGGTTTTGAAGCGATGTGGCGGGCGCTGGCCGAAGAGGATAGCGATGGACAGTAAAACCCTCGCCGCCTGCGCAAAACAGGTGGCCCTGGAGCTGCCCTTTACCGAACAGTGCTGGCCGTTTGGCCCGGACTACGATGTGTTTAAGGTTGGCGGCAAGATTTTTATGCTGATTGGCGTCGCACACGGGCGCCTGCATGTCAGCCTGAAGTCCGACCCGCAAAAATCGCTGCTCAACCAGCAGATCTACCGGGGCATTGAGCCTGGCTACCATCTGAATAAAAAGCACTGGATCTCGGTTTATGCAGCGGAGGATATCACTCCTGAGCTGATAGCCGATCTGGTCAATGATTCGTGGCATCTGGTGGTGGATAAGCTGCCAAAAAAAGAGCAAAAACGTCTGCGTCCGGGCCCTTAAGCGCTCGGAATGCCCTTACCTTTGTTCCTTTCCCTTTGTATCATTTTCCCTTTTGCATTAAACCCCAGGAGTCGTTATGGATATCATCTCTGTTGCCTTAAAGCGTCACTCAACGAAGGCCTTTGATCCGAGTAAAAAACTGACTGCCGACCAGGCAGAAAAAATGAAAACCCTGCTGCAGTACAGCCCGTCGAGTACCAACTCGCAGCCGTGGCACTTTATCGTCGCCAGCACCGAAGAAGGCAAAGCGCGCGTGGCGAAATCCGCAGCCGGTGGCTTTGTCTTCAACGAACGCAAAATGCTGGATGCCTCTCACGTGGTGGTGTTCTGCGCCAAAACCGCGATGGACGATGCCTGGCTGAACCGCGTGGTGGATCAGGAAGAGGCCGATGGCCGTTTCGCCACCCCGGAAGCGAAAGCCGCTAACCACAAGGGCCGCACCTTCTTCGCCGATATGCACCGTGTCGATCTGAAAGATGACCACCAGTGGATGGCAAAACAGGTTTACCTGAACGTCGGCAACTTCCTGCTGGGCGTGGCCGCAATGGGTCTGGACGCGGTGCCAATTGAAGGTTTCGACGCCGCCATCCTCGACGAAGAGTTTGGTCTGAAAGAGAAAGGCTTCACCAGCCTGGTGGTGGTGCCGGTCGGGCATCACAGCGTGGAAGATTTCAACGCCACGCTGCCGAAATCGCGTCTGCCGCTGAGCACGATTGTGACTGAGTGCTAATGACTACTGGCACGCTGGGTTCCGGCGTGCCTGTTTTCAATAGAGCGTAATCTGCGGATGCTTAACGCCGCACATCAACGCATAACGCGTTAAGGTATCCAGACTCGCCCGGGTAATATTGGCTTCCATTCGGGAGACGGTTGGCGCGCTGACCCCCATGCGCTCCGCCACCTGAGCACGCGTCAGCCCCGCCTGTTTGCGCCACTGTGCCAGCATCTCCTGCAGCCGCGCCTTACGCTCTTCGGCGTCAAAGGCAGCCTGCACATCTGAATCGCTTAACAGCTCCGCTCTTAACGTATCCCAGTCAATGATCTTCTTGCTCATCCAACATCTCCTGTTGTCTTTTCAGTGCCAGACGGATTTCAGCAGAAGGCGTTTTCTTCATCTTCTTGATAAATACACGCAACAGATAAATTGTTTTTTCCCGCTGATACACATAGATCCCGCGACTATGAATCAGACCGACGGTTCTTATTTCAAACAAACCATGGGGTAATGGCTTGCTGTCGGGCTCCCGAAGTGCCGTTGGGTTAGCACGCAATTTATCAAGCTGACGAATCAGCTTCGCCTGTACGCCTGCAGGCAACGAGAGGATCTCTTCTCTGACTGCCTGATGAACGATAAGTCTGAACACGATTTTTCATCCCTGAAGATATTAGCATGTAAGGCAATTTGCATTAAAGGCTAATTTTGCCTTTCGTGATTTACCTTACCCCCTTTATCCAGGTCAGACCGGAGTGACTTCTATTCCCTGAAAGCCCCTCGCAGAAATTATTTCTGTGCAGCCAGCCACGCCATTGCCCTCTCTCCCGCCTCATCCACCGGCAGATAGACCAGCAGCCGCGAGCCGTTGCGCGGAGCAGAGTACCAGTACATCTGCTGGAGATGAAAATCGCCCAGTTCGGGATGGGTAAAGAGCTTGAGCTGGTTTTCCACGCCGCGCACGTCGTTGCGCTGGTGCCACAGGGTTTCAAACTCTTCAGATACTGCAAAGAAGCGTGCCAGTTTGGCCTCCCACTGCGGGTCGCCCCGGTGCTCGGCCATCGCCGCGCGAAAATAGGAGACAAAAATGGGCAGCACGTCATCACGCTTGCCCAGCCGGGCGCGCCACGCGGGATGGGTGAGGAAGAGATAGATACAGTTGCGATCTTCCGGCGGAATGGCGTTAAAGTCGACGCCCATCAGGTGGCCGAAGCTGTCATTCCACGCCACGATATCGAAATTCGGTTTCTGGATGCTGGCGGGTTTTGGCATCAGGGTATCGAGCAGACGGCGGGTGCCTTCACTGATCCCCTCGCAGCAGACCGCCTGCGGCGCTTCGCCCGGCGGCAGGCCGGCCAGCAGAAAGAGGTGGCGGGCTTCGGTCGGGGTACATTGCAGCGCTTTCGCTACCGCCGCCATCACCGCGCTGGACGGATTCACATTCCTGCCCTGCTCGAGCCAGGTGTACCAGGTGACGCCCACATCCGCCAGCATGGCCACCTCTTCACGCCGCAGGCCCGGCGTGCGGCGGCGACCGCTGCGCGGCAGGCCAAGACGCTGCGGATCGAGGCTTTCGCGTCGGGCGCGTAGAAAAGCCCCCAACTGTTTTCGGGTGTCATCCTGCAGTGCGGTGACCGGTTCAGACATCAGCGCCATAGTGCCCCCTGCATGGTAGTGCCAGTACCAGTATAAGCAAGAACTGGTACCCGTTTATCAGATGGTTGATGCTACGACGCTACGCTGTTTGACGCAATGGAGTCACCATGAATAGGTCAGTTGTTTCACCGGGCCGGGCAGGCCTGATATTGCTGTTAACCGGCCAGATGCTGCCGCTGATCGATACCTCGATCACCAACGTGGCGCTGGATTCCATCACCCACTCGCTGCATGCCACCGCCACCGAGCTGGAGCTGATTGTGGCGCTCTACGGGGTGGCCTTCGCCGTCTGTCTGGCGCTCGGGAGCAAGCTGGGGGATAACCTCGGGCGCCGCCGTCTGTTTATGTGGGGCGTGGCGAGTTTTGGTCTGGCCTCACTGCTGTGCGGGATGGCGGGCAATATCGAGCAACTGCTGGCCGCGCGCATCGTGCAGGGCGCGGGCGCAGCGCTGATCGTGCCGCAAATTCTTGCCACCCTTCACGTGACCCTGAAAGGCACCGCCCACGCCAGAGCCATCAGCCTGTTTGGCGGCATCGGCGGGATCGCCTTTATTGTCGGGCAGATGGGCGGCGGCTGGCTGGTGTCGGCGGATATCGCCGGGCTGGGCTGGCGCAACGCCTTCTTTATCAACGTGCCGATCTGCCTGTTGGTGCTGGCCCTGAGCCGCCGTTTTGTTCCGCAAACCCGTCGCGATACGCCGTCGCGCATCGACTGGCCGGGTACTGCGCTGCTGGCCGCGATCCTCTGCTGTCTGCTGTTCCCGATGGCGCTGGGGCCCCAGTGGCACTGGTCGTGGCCGCTGAAGGCGATGCTGGTCGCTATTGTCCCTCTGGCCTGGTTGATGGCGCTGAACGCGCGTAAAAAAGAGCGCGAAGGGGCCCACCCGCTGATCCCGCCACGCTTAATGCAGCTCGGCAGCATCCGCTTTGGCGTGCTGATTGCGCTGCTCTTTTTCAGCGTCTGGTCCGGGTTTATGTTCTGCATGGCGCTGACCATGCAGACCGGTCTGGGGATGGCGCCGTGGCAGTCCGGCAACAGCTTTATCGCCCTGGGCGTGACCTATTTTGTCTCGGCGTGGTTTGCCCCGCGCCTGATTGCCCGCTACAGCACCAGCACCCTTCTGCTTACCGGCCTGGCAATCCAGATAACCGGCCTGCTGGCGCTGATCGCCACCTTCCGCATCTGGGGACTGGAGAACACCGCCCTGACCCTCGCCCCGGCCACCGGGCTGGTGGGCTACGGCCAGGCACTGATTGTGAACAGTTTCTACCGCATCGGCATGCGCGATATTCAGCCCGATGACGCCGGGGCCGCCAGCGCCATTCTCAGCACCCTGCAACAGGCGGCGCTCGGCCTGGGGCCTGCGATATTTGGCGCGATTTTGCTCCACGCCCTGCAAAACCATCACGGGGATTACGCGGAGGCGATTAACCTCTTCCTGGCGGTAGAAACGGGCATGATGGTGGTGCTGGCGCTGGCGACCCTGCGGCTGCGCCATCGCCTTAGCCTGCCGGTCACGAAAGCCTGCCACGCGTCCCGATAAACCCCTGGGTTTGCATAATCGATCCGCAGCCGCCATTATGGCGGCTGCTTTAATACAGGAGATGTTATGCAGGAGTTTATTTCCCTGGTCGAAGAGTCAGGAATTGAAATTAATCACACCACTTCCCTCGTGATTATCTTTGGAATTATTTTTCTTACTTCGCTGATTATTCACTTTATTCTGCACAAAGTGGTATTGCGGGCCTTCGAGAAACGGGCCCGGGCCAGCAGCCATTTATGGCTGCAAATCATTACCGAGAATAAGTTATTTCACCGCCTGGCCTTTACCCTGCAGGGGATCATCGTCAACGTTCAGGCGGTATTGTGGCTGCAAAAAGGCAGCGACGCGGCAGAGATATTAACCACCTGCGCGAAGCTGTGGGTGATGGTATATGCCCTGCTGGCGTTCTTCTCGCTGCTGGACGTGATATTCAACCTGTCGCAAAAAATGGCGACCGCCTCCCAGCTGCCGCTGAAAGGCATCTTCCAGGGGATCAAGCTGGTGAGCGCCATTCTGGTGGGGATCCTGATTATCTCTCTGCTGATCGGTCAGTCTCCCGCCATTCTGATTAGCGGCCTGGGCGCGATGGCAGCCGTATTAATGCTGGTGTTTAAAGATCCCATTCTCGGGCTGGTGGCGGGTATTCAGCTCTCGGCCAACGATATGCTCAAGCTCGGCGACTGGCTGGAGATGCCGAAATATGGCGCGAACGGCACGGTGACCGATATCGGCCTGACCACCGTCAAGGTGCGCAATTTTGATAACACGATTACGACCATCCCGACCTGGGCGCTGGTCTCCGACGCTTTTATCAACTGGAGCGGCATGTCAGCCTCCGGCGGACGACGGATTAAGCGCAGCCTGAATATTGATACCACCAGCATTCATTTTCTCGACGAACAGGAACAGCAGCGGCTGATTCAGGCGAAGCTGCTCAAGCCCTATATGGCCACGCGCCATGAGGAAATCACCCTGTGGAATCAGCAAAACGGGGAAGGCGAATCGGTGCTGAACCTGCGTAAGATGACCAATATTGGTACCTTCCGCGCCTATCTGAATGAATATCTGCGCAACCATCCGCGTATTCGCCAGGATATGACCCTGATGGTGCGCCAGTTAGCCCCCGACGCCAACGGCCTGCCGATTGAAATCTATGCCTTCACCAACACCGTCATCTGGGCGGAATATGAGGCGATTCAGGCCGATATTTTCGACCATATTTTTGCGGTGATCGATGAATTTGGCCTGCGTATTCACCAGTCGCCCACCGGGAACGATATTCGCTCCCTGGCCGGCGTGCTGGCGAAATAATCAGGTACTGGCGCGGGAAATAAAGCGCCAGTTCATCATCACCCGCTCCGTGGGCGCATCGGGGTTGTCGATTTTGTTCAGCAGCAGATCGACCGCCTTGCGCCCGATATCCCGCGATGGCTGTTCAATGGTGGTCAGCGAGACCATCTCCGACAGCTCGGTGCCATCGAAACCCACCACCGCGATATCTTCCGGCACGCGCAGCCCGGCCTTTTCGATAGCGCGTAACGCTCCCGCGGCCAGGGTATCGGAGACCGCAAATACCGCATCCGGGCGCGGCTCTGTTGCCAGCAGTTTGCTCATCGCCGTCATCCCGGCCGCCGCGCTCAGATCGCTCGCATACTCTACCGCCTGATACGCCAGATCGCGCAGATGCAGCACGCTTTTATAGCCCCGCTCGCGCAGGCGGGCATATTTGTAGCTCAGATCGTGGTTGATAAGCGCAATCCGCTGTCGCCCGCCGTCGGCCAGACGGCTGACCACATGCTGGGAGGCGTCGACATCGTTGATCCCCACACAGGAGACCGCACCCGCATCGGCGTATTCGGCGCACTGTACCCAGGGGGCATCGCCGATGAGTGCCGCCAGTTCGGGGAGGCGGGTGAAGGCATCCATCGTGATAATGCCGTCGACCATTTTGCCGGAGAGCAGGCTGAGCCCCGAGCGGGAGCGTTCAATATCGGAGCCGGAGTTGCACAGCAGAATGCGGTAGCCGTTTTTCTCCGCCTGCTCCTCAATGCCCTTCACCACCTCGGCGCAGAACGGGTTGGCAATGTTGGAAACCATCACCAGCACCATATAGCTGCGCGCCGTGCGCAGCTGGCGGGCCAGAAGATTGGGCTGATAGTTCGCCTCTTTAATCGCCTGCAAGACGCGATCGCGGTTTTTGGCTTTGACGGTATCGCTGTTATTCAGCACGCGCGATACCGTCGCCACCGAGACGCCCGCCAGTTGGGCGATTTTCTGAATTGACATAGCGACGAGTGATCCTGCGGTTTGCGTTTGCAGCAGGCTACCATAAATGGGCTGCCCGGCGCACCGGGCAACGTGTTACTGCGCGACTGCGACCCAGCGCTGCTGCTGATGGCTTTTGACTATCGCATCAATGATATACATGACGCTCGCTCCGTCATGGAAGGTGGCGAACACCGGCTTCTCCGGCATCCTGCCCGTCTGTACTGCCTGATAAAAGTGCGCCATCATATTTTTAAAGGCGTCCGGCCAGCCTTCGATATGGCCGCCCGGGAAGTGGGCGCTGTCGGCCACGTCGCGGTTCATCAGACCCGGATCGTCCGTCAGTACCTGATTGGCCCGGGCGCGATGCCCTACCCATAGCTGCTGGGGCACCTCCTGATCCCAGGCCACGGAGCCCTCGCTGCCGTTCACCTCCAGGCTGAGGCGATTTTTACGTCCGGCACTCACCTGCGAGACGGTAAAGCTGCCCTTACTGCCATCGTCGAAGCGGAACAGCACCGAGCCGAAATCCTCGGTGGTGACGGGTTTGTCTTCATATACCGCCTCGCCCGCCTGGCTGAAGGTCTGATTCCCGGCCAGATTCGCCTTGCGGGTCGGCCAGACGATGGAGAGGTCGGCCATCACGTCGGTGATGCGCCGTCCGGTCAGAAACTGAATGGTGTCGCACCAGTGAGAACCGATATCGGCCACCGCCCGCGATGCGCCCCCGAGCGCCGCATCAACTCGCCAGTTGTAATCGGTTTCCAGCAGCATCCAGTCCTGCAGATAGCTGCCGTGGGCGGCAAAGAGCCGTCCGAGGGAGCCCTGCGCCACCATGCTCGCCGCCTGGCGCACCATCGCAAACTGACGGTAGACAAAGCTCACGCCGTGTATCACCCCCGCCTGTTCCGCCAGCGTGACCAGCTCCCGCGCCTCGTCTGGGGTCATGCACAGCGGCTTTTCGGAGAAAACATGTTTACCGGCACGCAGGATCTGGCGGTTGATCGCCGCATGCAGATGGTTAGGGGTGCAGTTGTGCACCACGTGCAGCTCCGGGTGCGCCAGCAGTGCATCCACGCTGCCGTAGGCGTGAGGAATGTTCAGCGCCCGGGCTTTCTCTTGCGCCTGTTCCAGCGAGCCATCGCAGAGGGCGACCACCTGCACATACCCCAGGCGGCGCAGGGCTTCGATATGCGCCGGGCCGATAAAGCCGCTGCCGATAATGCCGACGTTAATCATGAAGTTCTCCTGCGGCGAAATCGTCGAACGCCCGATCGGATACGGGAATAATGTGGCAGGAGATAAACTCGCGCCCTTCCCGCGCCCCGGTTTCGCCATCTTTCAGGCAGCACTCCCACTCCAGCACCGCCCAGCCGTCGTAGTCGTACTGGGTCAGCTTGCTGAAGATGCCCTTAAAGTCGATCTGCCCGTCCCCCGGCGACCGGAAGCGTCCGGCGCGGTTGATCCAGCTCTGATAGCCGCCATACACCCCGCTGCGCCCGTTGGGACGGAATTCGGCATCCTTAACGTGAAACGCCTTGATGCGGGTGTGGTAGTGATCGATCCAGGTCAGATAGTCGATCTGCTGCAACAGCAGGTGGCTTGGGTCGTAAAGCATGTTACAGCGCGGGTGGCTGTCTACCAGCGCCAGAAAACGCTCGAAGGTGACGCCGTCGTGCAGATCTTCTCCGGGATGAATTTCATAGCAGACGTTAACCCCCTGCTCATCGAACGCATCCAGAATGGGTCGCCAGCGGCGGGCCAGCTCGCTGAACGCCTCCGCAAAACGCGTCTCGTTATGTGGAGGCCAGGGATAGATAAACGGCCAGGCCAGCGATCCTGAGAAGGTGGCGTGGGCGGTTAAACCGAGCCGTGCCGAGGCGACCGCCGCCTTTTTCACGATATCGGTCGCCCAGGCCTGGCGGGCGCTGGCGTTACCGCGCACCGCCGGAGGAGCGAAGTTATCGAACGCCTCGTCGTAGACCGGATTGACCGCAATAAGCTGCCCCTCCAGATGAGTGGAGAGCTCGCTGATGACCAGCCCCTTCTCCGCCAGCCTGCCGCCTATCTCGTCGCAGTAGGTCTGGCTCTCTGCCGCCTGCTCGACGTCAAAAATCGCTTTATGGTTGCAGGGCATTTGCAGCGCTTTGTAGCCCTTTTCCGCCGCCCAACCGGCCAGCCCGTCGAGGGTGTTGAACGGGGGTTGTGCCCCGATAAACTGCGACAGAAAAATACCCGGGCCTTTAATCGTCCTCATACCACCTCCAGAAATTACGCCTTGTCATCGTCATATTTGAACGAGACAAGGAAAACGAGTGCAATCACAGCAGCAGCCACCGCCGGGATCCACCAGAATGTTACCCACGCCTGTGGCACGGCCTGCCCCGCCACCAGGCGGTTGTAGAGCGCGCCGGAAATCTGCGAGCCCAGCAGCATGCCGATACCGTAAGTGAACATCACGATCATGCTCTGCGCCTGGCCTTTGACCTTTTCGCCCGCCACGCGGTCGGTATAGATAAAGCCCACCACAAAGAAGAAGTCATAGCAGACGCCATGCAGCAGGATGCCGAGATAGAGCAGGATGCGCCCCTCTTCACTTACCCCCAGAGCAAACATCGCGTAGCGGACAAACCACGCCAGCATGCCGATCAGCAGCATGTATTTAACGCCCAGACGGCGGAACAGCAGCGGGATCACCAGCATAAAGAAGATTTCGGACATCTGGCCGAAGGACATGGCGGTACTGACATCCGCGATCCCGGCATCCGCCAGGTAAGAGGCGGTATAAGCGTAGTAGGTGCCGAGCGGGACGGAGATCAGCATCGCGCACAGGCAGAAGATAAAGAAGTGACGGGTTTTCAGCAGGGCGAAGGCGTCGGCGCAGAAGAGATCGCGCACCTTCACCGGCATCCCTTTGGCCGGGGCAGGCGTGTGCGGCAGCGTCAGGCTGTAGAGCGCCAGCAGGACGGAGCTGGCCGCCGCCACGTGGAAGATGGTGATGCTTGCGGCCACGCCGGTAACGCCGATAAAGATCCCCGCGACAATCCAGCCGATGGTGCCAAATACGCGGACCACCGGGAAGGTTTTGTCGACGTTCGCCAGGCTGTGGAAAGCGATATTATTGGTCAGCGCCAGGGTCGGCATATAGCAAAGCGTGTAGCCAAACAGCAAGCCGATCAGCAGCGCGCCGTTCTCCGCGATCAGCGCCCCCGGCACGAACCACAGGATCGCCGCCCCGGCCAGGTGCATCACCGCCATCACCTTCTGCGAGGCGAAGAAGCGGTCCACCAGCATTCCGAGCACAAACGGCGATAAAATAGAGGCGATCGGCCCGGCGGAGAAGGCGTCGCCAATCAGCAATGACATGTTGTGCTGGGTCATCACCAGACCGAGCGTTACCGACCAGCTACCCCAGATAAAAAATTGCAGGAACATCATCAGGGAGAGGCGCGGTACCAGCAGCCGGTACTCCCCTGTCACCTTTCCACTACTTTCAGTTGTCGACACCATGATAAGCCCCACCCGTAAAAAGTAATCGATTACAAATCGCATCAAGTGAAAAGTAATCGATTACAAAACAAAGATCCTGGGGATCGGTTAAGAAGTGCGAGAGGGGTCACGATAAAGGTGAAGTGGGGTGTGCGGGGGTGCCGGGTGGCGGCTTCGCCTTACCCGGCCTACGGTTTTTATGGAGGCTGGGCAGTTGCAGGTATAGCCTTTTGGCTATATTATTTTATAGCCAGAAGGCTATAAGGAAATCACTATGTGGGAAGTCGAAACAACGGATATGTTTGACGAATGGTTTCACCATCAGAAACAAGACCTGAAAGAAGATGTCCTGGCAGCGTTGCATATTCTTTCTGAGTATGGCCCTCAACTGGGGCGACCATGGGTTGATACCGTTAAGGCATCGCAATACACCAATATGAAAGAGCTACGCATTCAGCATGCAGGCGATCCGATTCGCGCTTTTTTTGCCTTTGATCCCGGGCGTCAGGCCATTATTTTATGCGCTGGCAACAAGACAGGCGCGGGTGATAAGCGTTTCTATAAACGTATGATTAACATAGCTGACGCTGAGTTCAGCAAATATCTGGCGAGTAAGGAGGCCAAATGGCAACGTTAAAAGAACTGATGGCCCAGCAGAGTGAAGAAAGCCAGGAGCGGATAGCCGCTAAGGTTGAAGAATTACGCATTATTGTTGCGCTCAACCAACTGCGTGAAGAGCTCAATATGTCGCAAACAGAGCTTGCCGCCGCGATGGGCGTTAAACAACCTACTGTTGCGAAAATAGAGCAGCCGGATAATGATCCACGCCTTTCTACCCTGAAACGCTACGTTACAGCTTTAGGTGGCGAAGTGAGTATTGATGTCATATTGCCTACCGGCAAGCGGGTCACATTCCACATTTGATTATTTCTGCCCGGCAAGCGCAGCGCCGCCGGGCAGAAACCGCACTACTTTTTGCGGGAGAGTTTAAACGCCGCAAACAGGAAGACAATCCACACCGGGAGCAGGATCGCCGAGGTGCGCATGCCATCCATGGTGCACATCAGCACCAGGATCATCGCCAGGAAAGCGATACAGAGGTAGTTACCCGCCGGGTAGAGCAGCGCTTTGAACTGCGTCTCGCGCCCTTTGCGGCGCATCGCCGCGCGAAAACGCAGGTGGGCAAGACAGATCATGATCCAGTTCAGCAGCAGCGTTGCCACCACCAGCGCCATCAGCAGGCCAAAGGCTTCGTGCGGCAGCAGATAGTTGATCAGCACCACCAGCGAGGTAATGCCCCCGGAGAGCAGCAGCGAGTTAACCGGCACGCCGCGACGGCTGACGCGGGTTAAAAATTTCGGGGCGTTGCCCTGCACGGAGAGGCCAAACAGCATCCGGCTGTTGGAGTAAACGCCGCTGTTATAGACCGACAGCGAGGCCACCAGAATCACGAAGTTAAGTGCCGATGCCACCAGGTTGCTGTTCAGATCGTGGAAAATCATCACGAACGGGCTGCTGTCCGACTTCACCTCCACCCACGGGTAGAGCGCCAGCAGGACGACCAGCGAGCCAATATAGAACAGCAAAATACGGTAGACCACCTGGTTGACCGCTTTCGGGATGCTCTTGTGCGGATCGCGGGCTTCGGCGGCGGTAATGCCGATAAGCTCCAGTCCGCCAAAGGAGAACATGATCACCGCCAGGGACAGTATCAGTCCTTTCCAGCCGGTGGCGAGGAAGCCGCCGTGCTGCCACAGGTTGTCGATAGTCGCCCGCTCGCCGCCGTGCCCGGAGAAGAGCATCCACAGACCAAAGCCGATCATGCCGATAATCGCCAGCACCTTGATCAGGGCAAACCAGAACTCCGTCTCACCGTACAGGCGCACGTTCACGAGGTTGACGGCGTTAATGATGATGAAGAACGCCGCGGCCCAGACCCAGGTGGGTATGTCCGGGAGCCAGTACTGCATATAGATGCCTGCGGCGGTCAGCTCCGCCATGCCCACCAGCACGAACATTACCCAGTAGTTCCAGCCCGACAGGAAGCCCGCAAAAGGGCCCCAGTATTTGTAGGCGAAATGGGCAAAGGAGCCGGAGACCGGCTCTTCAACCACCATCTCACCGAGCTGGCGCATGATCAGAAAGGCGATCATGCCTGCAATGGCATAGCCCAGCAGCACGGCGGGGCCGGCCATCTGAATCGCGGGCCCGATACCGAGGAACAGTCCGGTGCCGATAGCGCCACCGAGAGCGATAAGTTGAATATGTCGATTATGTAAACCACGATGGAGCGTCGGTGTCTGTTCCGACGCGGCTTCAGCAGCACTTTTGTCTGAAGCGGATGAGGCGTTTCTCACGGCCTGGCCCTGTCTCTTTTTGAGGAAGGGGCACCTTTTAACACTTCAGGCAGACGGGAGCAAGTTAAACGCCGGGCAACGGTTGCTGCCCGGCGGGAGGGGATCACGAACCGATCAGGCCGCCGTCCGCTTTGGTGATGACGACCGTTGACGCCCGGGGACGTCCGTTCGGGTTGTTGTCCGGCCAGTTGGAGACGGCGCGCGGGTTTGCCGGGTCGGTAATGTCGTCCCCGCCCTCACCCGGATGCTGAATATTGATAAACAGCGTGCGGTTATCCGGCGTGAAGGCGATGCCGGTAATTTCGCAGCCGCGCGGGCCCGTCAGGAAGCGGCGATACTCGTTGGTGCCCGGAATGGTCGCCACCATCTGGTTATTGCCCATCCCCTCGTAGGCTTTCTTGTTAATGGTGCTGGAGGAGACGTCAGTCTGGATCCAGAGCACGCCCTGATGGTCAAACGACAGGCCGTCCGGGCTGCCGAATTCGGCCCCCTTCATGCTGCCCTTCGCCTTTTCATCCGTCGTCTCCGTGCGTCCGGCCAGCACCAGAATATCCCATTTGAAACGCAGGGCCGCGGGATCGCTCCCCTCTTCGAGCCAGTGCATGATGTGACCGAAGGTGTTATTGGCCCGCGGGTTGGCCGCGTCCACCGGCGCTTTGCCCTCTTTACCGCGATCGCTGTTATTGGTCAGGGTGCAGTAGACGCTGCCGCTGCTGTGGGGATCGACCGCGATCCACTCCGGCCTGTCCATTTTGGTCGCGCCCACCGCGTCGGCCGCCAGACGGGTTTTGATCAGCAGATCGCCCTGGCTTTCGAAGCCTTTGCTCTTATCCAGCCCGTTCTGGCCGAAAACCAGCGGCAGCCATTCGCCGGAGCCGTCGTCGTTGAAGCGGGCGACGTAGAGCGTGCCGGTGGTCAGTAGCTGCATGTTGGCGTCGCGATCCGCCGGGTTATATTTATTGTCGGAGACAAATTTGTAGATGTACTCAAACTTCTGGTCGTCGCCCATGTAGGTGACCACGCGCTTATCGGCGGCCAGGGTGACAGCGGCGCCTTCATGTTTGAAGCGCCCCAGCGCGGTGTGCTTGCGCGGCGTCGAGTCCGGGTTGTAGGGGTCGATCTCGACTACCCAGCCAAAGCGGTTCGGCTCGTTAGGGGTTTTATCCACGTTGAAGCGGTCGTCCACTTCGCTCCAGCGGTAGGACTCATCGCTGTCGCTGATGCCGTAGCGCTTCTCCAGCGCGTTCCGCTCGCCTTTCTTAACAAAAATATCTGACCAGTTCTCTTCGCAGGTGAGATAAGTTCCCCACGGCGTGTGGCCGTTGGCGCAGTTCTGCATGGTACCGAGCACCCGCTCGCCCTGCGGATCGGCGGCGGTTTTCATTAACTCCTGCTGACGCGCCGGGCCGGTGATCTGCATCGGGGTGTTGACCGTGATGCGGCGGGCGAAGCTGGAAGGACGCACCACTTCCCAGTCACTGCCGTTCTTTTTCACTTCGATAACCGACACGCCCATCGCGTTCTGGCCTTTACGCGCTTTGTCCAGGCTCCAGTTGGCGGTGCCATCGGTAAAGAGCATGCCGTTGTCGATATACTCATGGTTCATCGCCAGCAGGCCGTGGCCGGGATTCTCCTCCCCCTGCGGCAGGCTAAACCACGCCATACCGTCATGGTGCATGCCCGCCTGGGCCGCCTGCTCGTCGGTGGTGTTACTGGCGTCAAATTTGAACGCCGGCATGGCACCCTTGATGCCGGTGGCGTCGCCCCAGCGGTAGAAAGGCCGGGCGATGTAGCCCTCCGGCACCCTCACCGTGTCGTCGGTGGAGACCGGAATGCTGGTAAAGCCGAGCGAAACCGCCTTGCTCAGAGCGGAAGGCTGTGAAACCGCCGCAAGGGCGCTTTCAGGCTTGAGCAGGAACGGGAAAGAGGCGGCGGCACCGGCTACGGCGCCCATCTGCAAGAAGCGACGGCGGGAGAGGAACATCTCCGCCACGCTGGAAAATACCGGGTTAGCGCTGGGATTGCTGACATCGTCACGATGTTCTTTTTTGAATACGGACTTAAGAGGTTTACCCACGATGGCTTCCTTTCTTTTGGCTAAGAAACGATAAAGTGGGAACACTATAAGAACAATTGATTACATTTTTATAACAGTCAGACAGTGGGGCATCCCTGCCCCACTAATAAAGAACGAACTCAGAATTCGTAGCCGACAGAGACCTTAAAGGTGCGCGGCTCACCCTGGAAGAGGTAGGTGCCGCTGTCATCCACGCTTGCCCAATAGTTCTCATCGGTGACGTTTTCGATCCCGGCGCGAACGGTCATCTGGTTCTGGTCATTGTTCACCGCGAAGCGGTAACGCACACCCAGATCCAGCGTGGTGTAGCTATCCAGCTTCTTGCTGTTGGCGAGATCCGCATACTGTGAGCCAGAGTGGTTCACCCGGGCGGTGGCGGTCAGGCCATCGACGGGTTTGATGTCATACTCGGCCCCCAGCACGCCGTAGAAGTTCGGCACGCCAATCGCGTCGTTGCCCTGGTTTACGCCGTTGTTGGTTTTGGTCAGCTCCGCCTGCAGCCAGGTGGCGCTGGCGTTCAGACGCAGGCCCAGCATCGGCTCGCCAAAGATGTTCAGCTCCACACCGCGGTTACGCTGTTCGGCATCCAGACCGTAGTATTTGGTCTGGCTGTCGAGAATGGCGGACGGCATTTTGATCTCAAACAACGCCAGCGAGCCGCCAACGCGACCGAAATCGGCCTTCACACCCACTTCGTTCTGTTTCGAGTGGACGATACCGGTGCTCTGACCGTAGTTGATGGCGGTGTTTGGCGCGGTTTTACCCGGCTGCAGCGCCTCGGTGTGGTTGGCATAGAGCGAGACCGTCTCCCACGGCTTATAGACCACGCCGTAGGTAGGCATCCAGCGGTCGCCATCGAAGCTGTCAGCCGCATTTTCCATCCCGGTGATTTTGTTATAGCCGCGGATCACCACCTTCTGATGACGGGCCCCGACGGTAAACAGCAGTTTATCGTCCAGCACGCCGAGGGTGTCGCTCAGCAGCCAGCCCTGAGTGCGGGTGCGGCCGCTGGTCAGCGGATCGCTGTAGTTGCCGCCTGAGCCGTTGAAGTTGGTGCTCGGCGGCGCATCCACGCCGGTGTTGTGGTAGATGTTGGTGACCGGGTTATCTTTCGCGGCGGACATCTTCCAGGCGATTTTTTCATTTTTGGTCATCGCCGAGTAGCCGACGTTCACCTTGTGCGACACAAAGCCGGTATCGAAGTTACCGCGAATGCCCGCCATGCCGCTTACGCTGTCGCTGATACGGTTGGTATCCAGGCGGGTTGCGGTGGCTTTGCCGCTCCTGTCCACCAGCTTCGCACCGCTGTAAAGCCCCTCTTCATGGGCGTGCTGTGCCCCCAGACCGGTATAGGCGGTCCAGTTATCGGTGATGTCATACTCGCTGCGCCACATGCCGAATTCGTTTTCGATATTGCTGTAGGCCCACTTCTGGGAGTAGTTACGATCGTTTTTCGGCGGCTCCGGCACGAAATCCACGCCGAAGACGTTGACCCCGGTCTCCGAGCCGTGGAAGGTTTTTTTCTGATAACCCAGATCCACGGAACTGCGGAAGTTATCGCCCGCATAGTCGAGGCCGGTGGAGAGCAGCGTGGTGCGGCGGCGGTCGTTGGCGACCGGGGCTTCCCCTTCCCGGTGGACCACGTTGACGCGGGCACCAAACTGGTCGTTGTCACCGAAGCGACGTCCGGCATCCAGGGTAGTACCAATCTGAGAATCGGAGGTGTAGTCCACGCCCACTTTCGCCTGCGGCGTGGCGCCTGCATGTTTCGGCTCAAGGTTGATCATCCCGCCCACGCCGGAGCTGGCCGCACCGTTCATCAGGGAGTTGGCCCCTTTAAAGATCTCTATCCGCTCTACCATCTGCGCGTCCACCACCTGACGCGGCAGCACGCCGGAGAGTCCGCCGAAGGTCATATCATCCCCGTCGAACTTCAGGCCGCGAATGCGGTAGCTCTCCGCGCTGTTGCCGTAGCCCTGCACGGACTGGACGCCCGCATCGTTAGCCACCACGTCGGCTATGGTGCGCGCCTGCTGATCTTCCACCAGCTTCGAGGTGTAGCTGATGATGTTAAACGGTACGTCCATGGCATTTTGCTGCCCGAGCATCCCCATGCGCCCGCCGTTTGCCACCTGCCCGTCAAGGAAGGCCGGCACCAGCTGGTCGCCGCCGGGTTTAAAATCGCTGGGTGCGGCCTGCACCACGAGGGTCTCTTCTTTTTTGCTCTCCGCCGCGACGGCGGAATGGGCGATGGCGCCGATGGCGAGAGCCAGCAGCGTTTTGTTCATTTTTCTGGTGTTGTTCATGATTAACTCTTTCAACGTGCGCGCAAAATGACCCGTCGCCGGGCCTTCGTTGTTATAAAAAGACTATTTCAGAGCGATACGGGCCACGCTGTCGGGCTCGTTAGCCAGACAGCGTTTGACGACGCTGGTCTGCGTGGGGGCTAAAGCAGGTGTTGGGGCGGACAATTTTTGGCTCATCAGGAACATCCTTTACCGTGCAAAAGTATGAAGAGGACGCCTGCATCGCATCGGTTTGCGATTTGGATTTTGGTGTCAGGCCGTCAGGCCAGGGCAGCGTCTCCCGTTAACGCTCAGTGTTCCGTGTGAGAGCTGCCTCACTGTTGCTGCGGGAAGGTCCATACGTGCCCACAAACACTAAAGAGAATGAGAACTATACTCATTATCTTTATATGATCAAGTGTAAACAGGAGCAACAAAGTAAAAAGGGAGATGAGCGCGGGTTACTCTTTGCGGGCTTGCAACACAAAGGGGGAGTCAACCGGCATGCTTTTCAACACCGCAGGCTGGGCACCAGACAGCTCCGCCATCCCCAGCGCCGAAAAGACGCCGCTGTTGATGACCTCATCCGAAAACGGCACATTGCCGTTTTCCTGACGAATAATCGCCTTACTGAGGGCGCGTAATATCTCAGGCGAGGTTACATCCAGCCGGGTGGTGGGCGAGACGCCGAGCGCCTGGCTGACATTCTGGATATAGGCCGTGGTATCGTTGTTATCCTGCGGTGGCGCCCAGCGGGAGATAATTTTGCTGATGGTATCCAGCCCGCGTCGCTGGTAGGAGAGCAGGTTGACCCCCAGCGCGCGTATCCCGTGTTCGGGGGTGGCAAAGGTGGCGAAACGCCCGTCAGTGCCATTCTGCCCCAGCCAGCTAAATGCCCAGCTGGCTTCCAGATTGCCGGGGTTGTTATTGCGAATCCCGCGAACACCTGCGCCTGGCGCCCGCCAGGCGGGACCGGAGCGGCTGTTTTTGTACGCTGACAGGCGATTCATCAACGCGATTTGCTTCTCACTCCAGCCCTGGATACGGGCGTACTGATCCAGCTGACCAAACGAGGCGGGCGTCGCGGCAACGGCGGTCTGGCGGGTATCAGCGGAATTGAGCGTCGGGATAGCGGGCTGCGAAACGATCGGTTGCGATGCGTGGGATACCTGCTGAAAAGAGGCCGGGACGCTGGTCTGCGACGCCCCTGAAGAGGCGGTCTGAGCCGATAGCGTCGCCACTTGCTGCGTGTTCATGCTCTGCTGCTGGACATAGTAATGCGCAATACCGGACATCATTCCCTCTGAAGACTCACCCGTTATCTGTTCGGGCGTTGCCGGGGTCGCGTCGCTTGCCCGGCCTGGAAAACTCAATGATTATTTTTTGTTGAGCATCGATTTCAGATCGGCAAAGGGGTTGTAGGTGGCTGCCCCCACATCCTTTTGCGCATCCTCGCCCGCCACCACGGTAGTTCCGTACATCTCGGCTTCGGTGTACTTCGAATGCTCGTGGTCATGGCAGAACAGGCACAGCAGCTCCCAGTTACTGCCATCCTCCGGGTTATTGGTGTGGTCATGATCGATATGGTGAACCGTCAGTTCACGCAGGTTTGAATAGACAAACTCCCGCGAGCAGCGTCCGCATACCCAGGGATAGATTTTGAGGGCTTTCTCACGGTAGCCGCTTTCCAGCCGCGCGTAGTTTTTGGGGATCAGAGCCATTGCCGGTGTTACCTGTCAGAAGGTGAGACGAGAATGCCCCTACTATATCGCAGAATGGAACCGAAGGTTAAACGAGGTTTCGCGCGATTTTGTAAACCGTTTTCTGGTCATTCGCCGCGGTTTCTTCAGCCAGCCCCTCGCGTACCAGCGCACGTAGATCCTTACGGGCAGTGTTATCGGAAATCCCGAGAGCCTCACTCACGTCAGCGGCGGTATAATCTGTTGTCGACGTTGCCAGCATGATATTCAGCAGCGTGACCTGGCGGGAGGTGAGGCGCGATAATGCACGCGACTCGAACAGGACCCGCTCAATGTTTGCCGCTCTGGTGACCAAATCGTCAACATGCCGCAATAGCTGGTCCAGGGCGCGGCGGATGATGCCGGACTGGTATTCCAGAAAATAGGTCAGGTCCATGCCGTCCGTTTCCGTGTACTGATAGCTTTGCGCATATTTCACCGGAGCGGCATAAAGCAGGCTGCTGATAGAGATGTATTTAAAGGCCTCGTACCCCGATTTCAGCATAAACCAGTAGAACAGCGCCCGGCTGGTGCGCCCGTTCCCGTCCCGGAAGGGATGCTCATGGGCAATCATAAAATGCAAAATGCACGCCTTTACCAGCGGATGAACATATTCCGCGGTACTGTTCACCCAGTCACAAATTCCCTGCAGGCGGGCAGGAAGGCGATCTGCCGCGGGCGGCTGGTGAATCACATTGCCGTCGTAGTCGGCGATCACGATATCGTTTGTCGTACGGAACTCGCCCGGCTGATATTTCGCGTTATTAATCCCTTCCATACCTGTCGCATGAAAACGGCGGATAAGATCGGGTGTCAGCGGTTCATTCAGCAGGTCGGGGATCTCTGCCATCAGCCGCGCATTTCCGGCGATCATATGCTCACCTTCGGTTCGCGGTGCCCGACCGGAACCCAACATCTTCCTGGCCACCAGCGTGGTGGTATTAGCCCCTTCCAGCTGCGAGCTGGTGATCGGTTCATCGAGTTGAAGCTGGATCAGAGCCGCTCCCGCGCCACGTAACCGGTATATCAGGTTATCCAGCGCCAGACGGGTGGCGTGTTTATCCACCCGTTCACAGGTGGCGGAGATGGCAGAAGTCAGCATGAATCCGGCCTGCTCTCCAGCCTCGTTACGGTAAGCGATCCGCTGTAGCGCAGCATCCCTGGCGCGGCGGGTCAATGTCCAGGCAAGCGCGACGTTATCGCGATAGGATAAACGGTGTCTGAATTCATCGAAGGGCAGATAGCGGCCTTTGTCGTCCGTAGTACGCGCGTAGTGCTGGTGGGCAACAATATCTGCGCCCGTCAGGGATTCTAACGGTATCAGTCTGGGAGGACGTTTTATGGACATACTTAAACTATCTCAAAATATCTCATATTTGAGCTAGTTTAACGTAGTTGCGTGAAAAAGCGTGCGCGGAGAGATCAATAAAAAGAGACGTTGGGGAACTAAAAGGTGCTTGAATGGCACGCCCTAAAGGATTCGAACCTTTGACCTACGGCTTAGAAGGCCGTTGCTCTATCCAACTGAGCTAAGGGCGCACAGAGAAGAAACTTCGCAGTGGTGAAGCGCGTGGAATTATACGGTCAACGCCGGTTGAGTCAATTGATTTTAGTACAATCCTCTTTCAGTTCATACCCCTGCCCCTCCTCAGCGCCGCTTAACAGGAAAATCCGCAAAGTGTGACTGACAGCAGCGCGCGCTTCTGACAAAATATGCTCATCCCCCCTTTCACTCCTTACAGACGGAATCTTCTCTCTGATGGCAGCAAAGATTATTGACGGTAAAACGATTGCGCAGCAGGTGCGCTCTGAGGTTGCGGAAAAAGTGGCAGCACGTCTGGCCGCGGGAAAACGCGCCCCCGGGCTGGCGGTTGTGCTGGTCGGCAGCAACCCGGCTTCACAAATTTATGTCGGCAGCAAACGTAAAGCGTGCGAGGAGGTTGGCTTTCTCTCCCGCTCTTATGATCTGCCGGAAACCACCACGGAAGCAGAGCTGCTTGAGCTGATCGATACCCTGAACGCCGATAAAGCGATCGACGGCATTCTGGTTCAGCTGCCGCTGCCTGCGGGCATCGACAATGTGAAAGTGCTGGAACGTATCGCGCCAGACAAAGATGTGGACGGCTTCCACCCGTACAACGTGGGCCGCCTGTGCCAGCGCGCGCCTCGCCTGCGTCCCTGTACGCCGCGCGGCATTGTGACCCTGCTGGAGCGCTATAACATCGACACCTACGGCCTGAACGCCGTGGTGATTGGTGCGTCCAATATCGTCGGTCGCCCGATGAGCATGGAGCTGCTGCTGGCCGGCTGCACCACCACCGTCACCCACCGCTTTACTAAAAATCTGCGCCAGCACGTCGAAAATGCTGACCTGCTGATCGTGGCGGTCGGCAAGCCGGGCTTTATCCCGGGCGAGTGGATCAAGGAAGGCGCCATTGTGGTGGACGTGGGGATTAACCGTCTGGAGAGCGGCAAAGTGGTCGGCGATGTGGTGTTTGACGATGCCGCCGCCCGTGCCTCTTATATCACCCCGGTTCCGGGCGGCGTAGGCCCGATGACCGTTGCAACACTGATTCAGAATACTTTACAAGCATGCGTTGAGTATCACGACGTAGAGGAAGCGTAAGATGGCGACATTTTCATTAGGTAAACACCCGCATGTTGAGCTGTGCGATCTGCTGAAGCTCGAAGGCTGGAGCGAGAGCGGCGCCCAGGCGAAGATCGTTATTGCTGACGGTCTGGTCAAAGTTGATGGCGTGGTAGAAACCCGCAAGCGCTGCAAGATCGTAGCCGGACAGACTGTGAGTTTTGAAGGCCAGAGCGTCACCGTAACGGCCTGAGCCGTCTGATGCCCGGCGGCGCTGCGCTTGTCGGGCCTACATACGGGCTCTGTCTGTAGGCCGGGTAAGGCGCCAGCCGCCACCCGGCAATTCTCTTCACGATTCCCCCACGACCATCACGGTTAATTATCGATCAACTTCAAATAATCACTATTTCATCTGTTAAAAGGTGAGAATTCAGTTGCGCGGATTTCAGCCTTTCATCACGATAAGTAGAACGTTCTACTAAAACGTTCTACTCACTATAACAGCGCTCACAGAGCGCACTCGGGGGAAATCAGCATGAGTCTGATATCAGGGTTTGTTAAATCGCTGTCAAAATTGTCGATGATTGGTCGCGCATTAATGCTGCCGATCTCGCTGCTTCCCGCTGCGGGCCTGCTGCTGGCTTTCGGCGATAAATTCCACCTGCCGTTGATGATGAACGCGGGCGGCGTCATTTTTGATAACCTGCCGATGCTGTTTGCCATCGGCTCTGCCGTCGGCCTGGCGTCGGAATCGGGTATCGCCGCGCTGTCGGCAGCGGTGGCGGTGTTTGTCACCAACATCACCATTGGCACCGTGCTCGGCATTACGCCGGAGATGGCCTCCCAGGGCGGGAAATACGCCATGGTGGTGGGCATCCCGACCCTGCAGATGGGCGTCTTTGGCGGCCTGCTGTGCGGGATCCTCGCCGCGTGGTGTTATAACCGCTTCCACACCATGCAGCTGCCGGAGTTCCTCGGCTTCTTCTCCGGAAAGCGTTTTGTGGCGATCGCCACGGCGTTCCTCTCATTCGTGATGGGGCTGCTGCTGCCGTACGTCTGGCAGCATATCCAGGCCGGTATCGACGCGCTGTCGGTGATCGTTAACGGTGATAACCAGGCGGCCTCGACCTTTATCTTTGGTCTGGTGGAGCGTGCGCTGATCCCGCTGGGTCTGCACCATATCTGGTATCCATCGTTCTGGTACTCGTTCGGGGATTACACTACCCAGGCGGGCCAGGTGATCCACGGCGACCAGACCATCTGGTTCAAGATGCTGGAAGAAGGGGTGAAATCCTTCAGCAGCGATACCTACCAGAACGCCGGTAAATTCATGCAGGGCGAGTTCCCGCTGATGCTGTTCGCGCTGCCTGCGGCCTGTCTGGCGATGTACCACGAAGCGCACACCAAAAACAAAAAGATTGCCGCCGGTATTCTCTTCTCTGCGGCACTCACCTGCTTCCTGACCGGGATTACCGAGCCGGTGGAGTTCACCTTTATCTTTGTGGCGCCGATCCTCTACGTCTTTAACGCCATCATGGCGGGCCTGGCCTACATGACCATGTACCTGCTGCATGCGCATATCGCCAAGTCCTTCTCCGCAGGCTTTATCGACTACCTGTCGTTCGGGATCCTGCCGTCGTTCAACGGGTACCAGACCAACTTCCTCAACGCCATTATCATCGGTGTCCCGATGGCGCTGATTTACTACTTCACCTTCCGCTTCGTGATCCGTCGTTTCGACGTGAAAACGCCGGGCCGCAGTGAAGTGACAGCCAATGCGGACGATAAAACCGATACCGAAATCGCCAACGAAATCATCGGCCTGCTCGGTGGCGCGCAGAACATCAACTCTGTCGGCTCCTGCATCACCCGCCTGCGTCTGGAAGTGGCGAAGAGCGATGTGGTGGACAAAGACGGTCTGAACGGCCTCGGTGCACGCGGCGTGGTCTTCGTCGGTGATTCCGGCATTCAGGTTATCTTTGGCGCCCGGGCGCAGTTTATCGCCCAGACGATGTCCACCCTAATCGGTAAATAATAAGCTGCCTGTCCGACACGTCTCCTGTACTCTTACGGGAGGCGTTGTCTTATCAGGCATTTCAGGGAGAAGATGTGAAGAAGGTCAGCATCATTGATGTCGCCAGAGAGGCAGGGGTTTCGGTCTCTACCGTCTCGCTGGTTCTGCGTCAGAAAGGAAAGATCTCAGAGGCGACGATCGAAAAAGTCCACGCCGCCATCACCGCCCTGGGCTACGTGCATAACGTAGCCGCCGCCAATCTTCGCGCCAACACCTCCAACCTTATCGGCCTGATCCTGCGTGATTTCAGCGACAGCTTTTCCATTAAGGTAATGGCAAGCATCGTCCAGGAGCTGGAAAAGCAGGGATATATGGTCTTTCTCGGCCAGCCGCTGAACGACGGTGAGCATCTTGAGCGCTGCCTGCTCTCCTTTAAGCAGCAGGGCGTGGCCGGGGTGATCTATCTGGCTTCCGATACGCGCCATGCTACCTTACCTGACATGATCCGTGAGTGTCCGCTGCCGCTGGTGGCGGTCTCCCAGTCGTTGCTCAACGAAACCTGTAATCTGGTGATGCGCGATAACCGCCAGGCGGCGCATCTGGCGACCCGCTATCTGATTGAGCGCGGCCATCGCAATATCGCCTATATCGGCGGTCAGGAGGGTGACCTCATCCGCGAGCAGCGGCTGCTCGGTTTTCGCAGCGCGATGACACAAAACGGGCTGGTGTTCCGCGACGAATCCGCCCCCGCCTGCAGCGACGATACCCAGGCGGTTAGCTTCGCCACCCGTCAGCTGCTGGAGAAGAACAACACTATCACCGCCCTGCTCTGCCACTCCCCGGATGCGATGATCGGCTCTATCTCCGGGATCCATCACGTTGGCCGCACCGTGGGGAAAGATGTCTTCCTCACCCAGCAGGTGGCGCTGGTGGGGTTTGAAGATATGCTGCACGTCAACCTCACCTCCCCGTCGTTTACCTATGTCTCCTCCGCCAGCGAAGAGACGGGGCGTCAGGCGGCGGGGTTAATGATCCGCCAGCTAAAAGAGCCTGAGCTGCAAACCCAGCGCATTACTCTCTCCGGGCAACTCGTCGCCCGGGAATCGGCATAATTCAGATTTACGCCCGGCTCTGCGTTAAGCCGCGCTCTGCTATATTTCCATGATTTGCCATGGATAATCCTTATGCCAACCATTATTACCCACGCTGCTGTGCCGGTTTGCCTCGGCTTAGGGCTGGGCAGCCGGGTGATCCCCCCTCCCCTGCTGTTCGCCGGAATCGTTCTCGCCATGCTGCCGGATGCCGACGTACTCGCGTTTAAGTTTGGCGTCGCCTACGGCAATATTTTTGGTCATCGCGGGTTTACCCACTCGCTGCTGTTTGCCTTTGTGGTGCCGTTACTCTGCGTGCTGGTCGGGCGACGAGGGTTCCGGGCGGGGCTGGTGCGCTGCTGGCTGTTTTTAACCGTGTCGCTGCTGTCGCACAGCCTGCTGGACTCGGTGACGACGGGCGGGAAAGGGGTCGGCTGGCTGTGGCCGTGGTCGGATGAACGTTTCTTTGCACCCTGGCAGGTGATTAAGGTCGCGCCTTTTGCGCTCTCTCGCTACACCACGCCGTACGGGCATCAGGTGATTATCTCGGAACTGCTGTGGGTGTGGCTGCCGGGGGTTATCGTGATGGGTTTGTTGTGGTGGAAGCGGCGTTAAAAAAGCCGGGTGGCGGCTGCGCCTTACCCGGCCTACATAATCCCATGCCCGGCAAGCGATGCGCCGCCGGGCCTGATGGACTTACTTACGGCGCCAGGTGGTGCCCTGCGGACCATCTTCCAGGATGATGCCCATCTCGGTGAGACGGTTACGCGCGGCATCGGCCGCGGCCCAGTCTTTCGCCTGACGCGCTTCCAGACGCGCCTTGATTAACGCTTCAATCTCCGCCACTTCGCCGTCATCCGTCTGCGCACCGCTCTGCAGGAACGCTTCCGGCGCCTGCTCCAGCAGACCCAGTACGCCAGACAGTTTACGCATATGAGAGGCCAGCGCATTAGCCGCATGCACATCTTCACCTTTCAGACGGTTCACTTCACGGGCCATATCGAACAGCACAGAGTAGGCTTCCGGGGTGTTGAAGTCGTCGTTCATCGCCTCAACAAAACGGGCTTCAAACGCCTCGCCGCCCGCAGCCGCCACGGAGGTGTCGGTCCCGCGCAGGGCGGTGTAGAGACGCTCGAGAGCAGAACGCGCCTGCTTGAGGTTCTCTTCGCTGTAGTTAAGCTGGCTGCGATAGTGGCCGGACATCAGGAAGTAACGGATGGTTTCAGCATCGTAATACTTCAGCACGTCACGCACGGTAAAGAAGTTGCCCAGCGATTTGGACATCTTCTCCCGGTCAATCATCACCATCCCGGAGTGCATCCAGTAGTTCACATATTCGCCGTCATGGGCGCAGGTTGACTGGGCAATTTCGTTTTCATGGTGCGGGAACATCAGGTCTGAACCGCCGCCGTGAATATCGAAATGGTTACCCAGCTGTTTGCAATTCATGGCCGAACACTCAATGTGCCAGCCCGGACGGCCCGCGCCCCACGGGGATGGCCAGCTTGGCTCACCCTCTTTCGACATCTTCCACAGCACGAAGTCCATCGGGTTGCGTTTAACCTCAACCACATCCACACGCGCCCCGGCCTGGAGCTGATCCAGATTCTGGCGGGAGAGCTGACCGTAATGCGGATCGGTCGGCACGTCGAACATCACGTCGCCATTGTCCGCCACGTAGGCGTGACCTTTGGCAATCAGCTGTTCGGTGATCTCAATGATCTCAGGAATATGGTGCGTCGCACGCGGCTCCATGTCCGGGCGCAGAATATTCAGGGCGTCGAAATCCTTGTGCATTTCGCCAATCATACGATCGACTAAATCGACAAAGTTTTCCCCATTTTCGTTCGCGCGTTTGATAATTTTGTCGTCGATATCGGTGATATTGCGTACATACTTAAGGTTGTACCCAAGGAAGCGCAGATAGCGCGACACCACGTCGAAGGCAACAAAAGTACGGCCATGGCCGATATGACAGAGATCGTAAACAGTAATACCACACACGTACATGCCGACTTCCCCGGCATGAATAGGTTTGAATTCCTCTTTTTGGCGCGTCAGTGTGTTGAAGATTTTTAACATCGAAGATTCCATGTGAGACGTGTGTGGGTGAAAACAGCATATTCTAATGGTAATTCAAACCCGAAGCAGCACGCAATGCAAGGTGATCGCGTCGTGAGGTTATGCTATAACAAGCGCTTATTGTGGCCCCTGGCGGGGTCGAAGCACCACTATAACGGAACAGGATGCAAAAATGGTTACTTTCCACACTAATCATGGCGATATCGTAATCAAAACCTTTGATGACAAAGCGCCTGAAACAGTTAAAAACTTCCTGGACTACTGCCGCGAAGGTTTCTACAACAACACCATTTTCCACCGTGTCATTAACGGCTTTATGATCCAGGGCGGCGGTTTTGAACCTGGCATGAAACAGAAAGAGACCAAAGAGGCTATCAAAAACGAAGCTAATAACGGTCTGAAAAACACCCGCGGTACCCTGGCAATGGCCCGTACTCAGGCGCCACACTCTGCCACCGCGCAGTTCTTCATTAACGTAGTAGACAACGACTTCCTGAACTTCTCTGGCGAAAGCCTGCAGGGTTGGGGCTACTGCGTGTTTGCAGAAGTGGTTGAAGGTATGGACGTGGTTGACAAGATCAAAGCCGTTTCTACTGGCCGCAGCGGCATGCACCAGGACGTTCCAAAAGAAGACGTTGTAATCACAAGCGTGACCGTCAGCGAATAATTCGTGGCGACACTCTTTATTGCAGATCTGCATCTGCAAACAGAAGAACCGGCGATCACCGCCGGTTTTCTGCGTTTTTTACAGGGTGAAGCCCGCCACGCCGATGCGCTTTACATCCTGGGGGATCTGTTCGAAGCCTGGATTGGCGACGACGATCCGAACCCGCTGCACCGCGAGATAGCGAGTGCGCTTAAAGCGCTGGTCGACTCTGGCGTCCCCTGCTTCTTTATCCACGGCAACCGCGACTTTTTGCTGGGCAAACGCTTCGCCCGTGAAAGCGGCATGATCCTGCTGGCGGAAGAGACCGTCCTCGACTTGTGTGGCCGCCGCGTGCTGATAATGCATGGCGACACGCTCTGCACCGACGATACCGGCTATCTGGCGTTTCGCGCCAAAGTGCATACCCCCTGGATCCAGACGCTCTTTCTCGCCCTGCCGCTGTTTATTCGCAGCCGCATCGCCGCGAAAATGCGCGCCGGCAGTAAAGCCGCCAACAGCAGCAAATCGATGACCATCATGGACGTGAACCCGCAGGCGGTGGTCAGCGTGATGGAAAAACACCAGGTCCAGTGGCTGATCCACGGCCATACCCATCGCCCGGCCATGCATGACCTGACCGCCAACGGAGAGCAAGCCCACCGCGTGGTGTTAGGCGCCTGGCATAGCGAAGGATCGATGATTAAGGTCACGCCCGAAGGCGTGGAGCTGATCGCTTTCCCTTTCTGAAATCCCCCCGCCTGAAAATCATTCAATTTTTTTGAATTCTTCCCGCTAATCGTTTTGATTTTAATCACACTCTGGTCGGCCTATGATTACTCACATCAGGGCAACAACGCCCTACTCCAGACAAATCAGCTTAAGGAATACGACCATGAAATCCATCAAAACTTTCGTTGCAGTTGCCGCACTTTCTCTGATCTCTTTCGGTTCTTTTGCCCAGAGCGTGAGCGCCACCGCCTCTACCATTGACCGCGCCGAAGCCAAAATCGCCGCGCAGGCCGCTAAAGAGGGTGCAGCCTACAAAATCACCAGCGCCCAGTTCGACAACCGCGTGTATATGACCGCTGAACTGACTAAATAATTTAACGCATTGCCGTGCCGCCAGATAAGAGACAAGCGACAGCGACAACAGGATGAAGAAGGAAAAAAGAATGAAAAATATCACTATCGTCAGCGCCCTGCTGCTGGCCGCTTCCCTCACCTCTGGCGCGATGGCCGCCGAGAACGCCTTCTCCACCCCGGAGGCGGGTTCGAATATCGACACAGCAGTACATCAAAATCATATTGATGTGAGCCATGCCTTTGATAAAGAGAGCCTGACCGCAGGTAATCTCCTGTAAAATGTCAAAGCAACCTGTGAAAAGACCGCCTTTCGGCGGTTTTTTTGTGGCAGAAAGCGCGGGATTTTGCCGGAAGTTTTAGCCGCGCAACCGTTTTCCTTGCCTGTGTATCGTGCTATTCTCTGTGGCCTCAAAAGCCGAGAGTTGTGCACCACAGGAGTTTTAAGACGCATGTCTTCCAGCAATAATCCGGCGCGTGTCGCCATCGTGATGGGATCCAAAAGCGACTGGGCTACCATGCAGTTCGCCGCCGAAATCTTTGACATCCTGAACGTTCCTCACCACGTTGAAGTGGTCTCCGCGCACCGCACTCCCGATAAGCTGTTCAGCTTCGCCGAAGGCGCGGAAGAGAATGGCTATCAGGTGATTATTGCCGGTGCAGGTGGCGCCGCGCATCTGCCCGGTATGATTGCCGCCAAAACCCTGGTGCCGGTGCTCGGCGTCCCGGTTCAGAGCGCAGCCCTGAGCGGTGTCGACAGCCTCTACTCCATCGTGCAGATGCCGCGCGGCATTCCGGTAGGGACGCTGGCGATTGGCAAAGCAGGCGCAGCTAACGCCGCGCTGCTGGCCGCTCAGATCCTGGCCACTCATGATAAAGAACTGCATCAGCGCCTGGTCGCGTGGCGTACCGCCCAGACCGACGAGGTCCTGGAGAACCCGGACCCGCGAGGTGCGGCATGAAGCAGGTTTGCGTCCTTGGTAACGGCCAGTTAGGCCGTATGCTGCGCCAGGCTGGTGAACCGCTGGGGATCGCCGTCTGGCCGGTCGGGCTGGACGATGAGCCTGAAGCCGTGCCGTTTCAGCAGAGCGTCATCACCGCAGAAATCGAACGCTGGCCGGAAACGCCGTTAACCCGCGAGCTGGCTCGTCACAACGCCTTCGTTAACCGCGACGTCTTCCCGATCATTGCTGACCGTCTTACGCAAAAGCAGCTGTTCGACGATCTGCATCTCGCTACCGCGCCGTGGCAGCTGCTGAGTGAAAAAAGCCAGTGGCCGGGTGTGTTTGACGCGCTGGGTGAACTGGCGATCGTCAAGCGTCGCGTGGGCGGCTACGATGGCCGCGGCCAGTGGCGTCTGCGCGCCGGGGAAACCGACCAGCTGCCGGACGAGTGCTACGGCGAATGCATCGTTGAGCAGGGCATTAATTTCAGCGGTGAAGTGTCGCTGGTGGGTGCCCGCGCCCACGACGGCAGCACGGTCTTTTATCCCCTGACCCATAACCTGCATCAGGACGGGATCCTGCGCACCAGCGTGGTCTTCCCGCAGGCCAACGCAGCGCAACAAGCGCAGGCAGAAAGCATGCTCTCTGCCATCATGCAGGCGCTGGGCTACGTGGGCGTAATGGCGATGGAGTGCTTCGTCACGCCAGAAGGTCTGCTGATCAACGAGCTGGCGCCCCGCGTCCACAACAGCGGCCACTGGACGCAAAACGGCGCCTCCATTAGCCAGTTTGAGCTGCATCTGCGCGCCATTACCCGGTTGCCGATGCCGCAGCCGGTGGTCAATAGCCCGTCGGTGATGATCAACCTGATCGGTACCGATCTGAACGATGACTGGCTGAAGCTGCCGCTGGTGCATCTGCACTGGTACGACAAAGAGGTGCGCCCGGGTCGTAAGGTCGGCCATCTCAACCTGAATGACAGCGATATCCCTCGCCTTTGCGCAACGCTTGAAGCAATTGTCCCTCTGCTGCCGCCGGAGTACGCCAGCGGGATTGCCTGGGCGCAGTCAACGCTCAGCTAAGCCTCACCGCCGGGGAGTTGACCTTCCCCTTCCCCGGCGTAAAATCCTGCCCATTGTTGTTTTGAGGGATCCTTATGAACGATGGGACGGACTACCGCGCCATACTTGCTACCGACACGCCATTAATTGACGTGCGTGCCCCCGTGGAATTTGCTCAGGGTGCCATGCCTGCGGCACACAACCTGCCTCTAATGAACGACGACGAACGCGCCGCCGTGGGCACCTGCTATAAACGCCAGGGTCCGGAGGCGGCACTGGCGCTCGGCCACCGTCTGGTAAGCGGTGAGACGCGTGAAGAGCGACTGGAGGCCTGGCGCGCCGCCTGCCTTGCTCACCCGCAGGGCTATCTCTGCTGCGCCCGGGGCGGACAGCGCTCGCATATCGCGCAGGCGTGGCTGAAAGAAGCCGGGGTGGATTACCCGCTGATCGTCGGCGGCTACAAGGCGCTACGCCAGGCGGCTATCCAGGCGACCGTTGAGCAGGCGCAAAAACCCAGCGTACTGATTGGCGGCTGCACCGGGAGCGGCAAAACGCTGCTGGTGAAGGCGCATCCTGAGGGCGTCGATCTCGAAGGACTGGCGCACCACCGCGGCTCCTCCTTTGGCCGCACGCTGGCCCCGCAGCTTTCCCAGGCCAGTTTTGAAAACCATCTCGCCGTCGAGTTGCTGAAAAAAAACGCTGCGCGCTGGGTGCTGGAAGATGAAGGGCGGATGATTGGCTCCAACCACCTGCCAGAGTGCCTGCGCGACCGCATGGCGCAATCGCCCATTGTGGTGGTTGAGGACCCGTTTGAGGTGCGTCTTGAGCGCCTGCGCGAAGAGTATTTCGAGCAGATGTGGCAGGCCTTTCACGAAGCGCGGGGGGAAGAGGCGGGCTGGCTGGAGTATCGCGATTACCTGTACCACGGCCTGTTTGCCATTCGCCGCCGCCTGGGGTTACAGCGTTATGCCGAATTGACCGCCCTGCTGGACAGCGCTCTGGATGAACAGCAGCGTACCGGCAGTACCGAGGCGCATCTCAGCTGGCTGGCGCCGCTGCTCAATGACTATTACGACCCGATGTATCGCTATCAGCTGGAGAAGAAGGCGGAGAAGATTGTCTATCGCGGGACGTATGGGGACGTGGCGGAGTGGCTGAGCCGCTGACAGAACGCCGGGTGGCGCTGCGCTTACCCGGCCTACACCGTTCCAGTACGCGCAGTGCCACCGGAAACAAACCGCACCACATGTAG
>NZ_DIAO01000014.1:0-233820 GCF_002416465.1 Leclercia sp. UBA5076 | reverse complement strand
CCGCACCACATGTAGCCCCGGTAAGCGCAGCGCCACCGGGGAACAAACCGCACCATACGTAGCCCCGGATCGCTGCGCGCTACCGGGGAACAAACCGCACCATACGTAGCCCCGGATCGCTGCGCGCTACCGGGGAACAAACCGCACCGCACGTAGCCCCGGATCGCTGCGCGCTACCGGGGAACAGACGACTCAGAAGTCGTAACGCAAACGTACCAGGTTCATATCGCCCAGATCGTCGGTGCTGGAGGTGAATACGTGCTCGTAATCGACGCGGAAGCCGTAGTCCAGTTGGAAGCTGACACCCACGCCGTTGTCGATGCGCTGGTAGTTGCGGCCATTCATGGTCTCAATACGGTCACCCATGAAGTAAGGCTGGATCGATTTCACCGCATACTGACCAATCGGGAATTTATAGCCGGCGAAGTACTCAATACCCCACGCATCACCCGCGAAGTAGTCATTTACCGACACTTTTTTGCTGGTCATAAAGTTCTGATACCAGCCGCCGCCTGCGGAGAAGGTCCAGTTGTCCGGCGTCCAGCTCAGCGCGGTACCGAGGATGTTCTGATCCCAGGTTTTACTGTCGCCATTATCCGGGTTACGCATGTCGGCGCGGGTGTAGTTCCAGGCCGCGCCCCAGGTCAGATCGGTGGTCAGACGATAATCCAGACCCAGTGAACCGCCGCCTTTACGCTTGTAACGGAGGCCGTTGCCCGGCAGATATTCGCTATCTTCGAACAGGTAAGAGGCGTAGAGATCGGCATCGCCGAGGGTTTTCTTGTATTTCAGCATCTGGCGTGAACGGTAAGAGCCGTCGTAGTCACCGTTGATGCCATTACCCGGCGCCTGGCCGATCATGTCGTAGTCCCAGATATCGGTTTTCGCGCCGACCACATCGTAATAGACGCTGTTCTGCTGACCAAAGGTCAGGGTGCCCCAGGTGTCGCTCTTCAGGCCGGTGTAGAGCATGCGGCGGGAGGTGTCGTGCGCGCCGTCGGCGTGGTGGTTGTCCCAGTTAAACTGCGCCGGAATGTTCACCCCCAGCTCGTAGTAGCTGACCCAGCTGATGTCATCAAACAGGTAGTAATCCGCCGCGAAACGGAAGCGGGTACCGCCGTCAAAGCCATTACGCTTATAGCTGTTTTTGCCGTCGTCGCCGGTCATGTTCTGGAACTGAGGACGAATACTGCCGCCAACGGTGAAGTTCAGACGGCTCAGCGGGTTGCCCGCCTGCGGATCTTGTTTAAGAACGGTGATTTCAGCCTGGGATGCAAAAGAGGTCAATGCCACTGCTGCGCCAATAGCCACTGCCAGCGCTTTTTTATTTATAGTCACTGTTTTTCCTTGTTAAACACACTGCCATTTATTTAGCAGGTGAATATTAACCAGGATTTATCTGTCCGTGTTGCCCGGTTTTTAATGTTTTGTGCCGCTAAAATTCAATGATTTATCTTTTTATGCTACTTAGTCATCACGTGCCAGTATAAAAACTGGCACGTGATAGTTCAGGAAAGGAATTAACCGGAGAACTGGCGGAACAGGGCTTTGCCTTTCAGTAAACGCGCCCCCAGCCAGCCGCCGCACAGCGAAAGCAGCACCGCACCGCTCAGGGGCAGGATCGCCCACAGCCGCCAGTCTGGCTCCCACGGGAAGTCAAATACCCGGGTTTGCAGCACCGCCAGCGCAGTTTCGGCACCAATGGCCGCCACCAGGCCAGCCACCAGCCCCAGCAGGGCGAACTCGCTCCACAGCGTGGTGCGCAGCAGCTTTTTACCTGCCCCCAGAGTACGGTAGACCACCAGCTCCTGATGACGCTGGCGCATCCCGACCTGCACCTGGGCCAGCAGCAGCAGCACGCCGCAGATGGTCACCAGCACCACCATCACCTCCAGCGCCCGGCTCACCTGCTCCAGCACCTGCCCGACCTGTTTGAGGATCGCGCCGATATCCAGCAGGCTGATGGTGGGGAACTCGCGGTTAAGCTGGGTGAGCATGCCGTTGCCATTCTCCCAGCGGAAGCTGGTCAGCCAGCTCTGGGGCTGCCCGTCCAGCGCCCCGGGGGGGAAGATAAAGAAGAAGTTAGGCCGCAGACTCTCCCAGTCGACCTTGCGCAGGCTGGTCACTTTCGCGCTGAAATCCTGGGTATCGCCGGTAAAGGTCACCGTATCGCCCAGCGCGACGTTGAGGCGTTTCGCCAGCCCCTCCTCCATCGATACCTCCCCCGCTTTCGGCGGCCAGCTGCCGGCGGTGATCGGATTATGATCCGGGCGCTTATCCTGCCAGGTGAGGTTCAGCTCCCGGTTGAGGGATTCATCTTTATTGCCCTCGGTGGACTGCCCGTTAATCTGGGTCAGGCGCGCCCGCACAATGGGGTAGTAAGACTCCGGGATAATCTGGTGTTCAGCGAGAAACGCTTTCAGGGGCGTTACCTGCTCCGGGGCAATGTTGATCAAAAAGTAGTTCGGGCTTTCTGGTGGAAGCTGCTGTTGCCAGCGATCCAGCAGATCGCCGCGCAGCACCAGCAACAATGCCAGCAGCATGAACGAGAGCGAAAATGCCGACAGCTGGCTGAGGGTCGACCACGGCTGGCGCAGCAGGCGATTCACCGCCAGACGCACCGGCAGCGATTTTACCGTGAGCCCTTTCAGCACACTGAGCAGCATCCAGCCCAGCACACCGCAGAGCAACGCCAGCACGACGGCGCCAGCCAGCACGGCCCACAGCAGCATGCTCCCGCCCATCAGCCAGGCGAGGAGCATCACCACCACCGCCACGATAGCCGGAATGTAATATTTCAGCGGCCAGACGCTGGCCACCACGTCGCGACGCAGAACGCGCAGGGGCTGTGTCGCGAGCAGCAGGCGGTAAGGACGCAGCCCCACCAGCAGCGAAATGACGGTCATCGCCCCGATCGCCCAGAGCCACGGCCAGAGGCTGGCAGGGGGCAGCGCGACGGGCAGCACCGGCTTGAGGAGTACCATCAGCACTTTTTCAAACAGTAGCCCCATCATCCCGCCGGTGACAGCCGAGAGCGTCAGCACCATCAGCCACTGACCGATAATCAGTTTGCGCAGCTGCGCCCTGCCCGCCCCCAACGTTTTGAGGATCGCCACCAGATCGTAGCGGCTGCGGCAGTAGTGGCCCATGGCGACTGCCACCGCCGCCACCGCCAGCAGCAGCGTGAGCAGCGCCGAGAGCAGCAGGAATTGCTGGGAACGCTCCAGCGATTTGCCGAGTGCGCCCTCCTCCTGCTCCATCCCGGACCAGCGGTGCTCCGGCTTCAGCTGCGGCAGGAGCCATTTTTCGTAACGTTCCAGTTGCGCGGGCGTGCCGCCAAACTTAAAGCGCCAGGTGACGCGGCTGCCGGGCTGTACCGCCGCGGTTTTGGCGACATCTGCGGTGTTCATCAGCAGACGCGGCGCCATCTGAAACGGATTGAATCCGGCGTCCGGCTCCTGCACCACCTCCCCGGCGATTTTCAGGGTGGCATCGCCGACATCAATGCTGTCGCCGGTTTTTAAATTCAGCAGCGCCATCAGACGCGACGCCAGCAGCACCGTGCCCGGCGCAGGCTTCAGCCCCGGCGGGTTGGTCTGAAGCTCGCCGTAGAGCGGATAGATATCATCGACCGCCTTCACGCTCGCCAGCTGCGGCGTCCCGGCGGCAAAGGTCATGGTCTGGAAACCGATCTGCTCGCTGACCTTCAGCCCCTGCTTTCTCGCCTCCTCAATCCACGCCTGCGGCACTTCGCGGGAGCTGCGCAGCGTCCGGTCGCCGGCCATAAACTCACGGCTTTGCTGGCTGAGTCCCTTTTCCATCCGATCGCTGACGCTGCCGAGCGCCAGTACGCAGGCCACCGCCAGGCTTAGCGCCAGCCAGACAATCAGCAGCGAAGGGGAGCGCCATTCGCGCCAGAACCAGCGGGCAATCATGCATCCTCCTGCAGTTCGCCATTGACCAGGCGCAGGCGGCGATCGCAGCGGGCGGCCAGCTGCGGATCGTGGGTGACGAGGATCAGCGTCGTGCCGTGTTCACGGTTCAGCGAAAAGAGCAGATCGGCAATTTTGTCTCCGGTCTGGCGATCGAGGTTACCGGTGGGTTCGTCGGCAAACAGCACATCCGGGCGACCGTTAAACGCCCTGGCCAGCGCTACGCGCTGCTGCTCGCCGCCGGAGAGCTGCGCCGGAAGGTGATCGAGGCGTTTCCCCAGCCCCAGCTGTTGCAGCAGCGCGCTGGCGCTCTCCCGGCTCTGGGTGGTGTTCTCACCGCGCAGCAGCCCCGGCAGCTCGACGTTCTCCAGCGCGTTAAGGGTTGGAATCAACATAAATGACTGGAACACAAAGCCAATGTGCTTTGCCCGCAGGGCGGCGCGCGCCTCTTCATCGAGCTTATGCAAGGGTTGCCCGACCAGGTTGACCTCACCGCTGCTGCCGTCATCCAGACCGGCGAGGATCGCCAGCAGCGTGGATTTGCCGGAGCCCGATTCTCCAATCAGGGCGATGCTCTGCCCGCGTTTGACAATGAGTTCAACTCCGGTGAGGATGGAAAGCTCGTGCTCACCCTGACCCACGGACTTCTTAAGATGATGAACTTCAACAATGTTTTCCGCTGGCATTTGCCCTTCCTGTTTTTGATGCTGTTCTCATTTCGCGCCGCGGCTGCGGACACGCTATTAATTCTGGGTGACAGTCTGAGCGCTGGCTACCGGATGGCGGCCAGTGCCGCCTGGCCTGCGCTGCTGAATGATAAATGGCAGAGCAAAACGTCGGTTGTTAACGGCAGCATTAGCGGGGACACCTCCCAGCAAGGTCTCTCCCGTCTGCCGGCCCTGCTGAAACAGCACCAGCCGCGCTGGGTGCTGGTGGAGCTTGGCGGCAATGACGGCCTGCGCGGTTTCCAGCCACAGCAGACCGAGCAAACCCTGCGCAAAATTCTGCAGGATATCCGCGCCGCGAACGCCCAGCCGTTGCTGATGCAAATTCGACTGCCTGCCAACTATGGTCGTCGGTATAATGAAGCCTTTAGCGCGATATATCCGAAGCTTGCTAAAGAGTTCGATATTCCGCTGCTGCCCTTTTTTATGGAAGAGGTTTACCTGAAACCGCAGTGGATGCAGGACGACGGTATTCACCCCAATCGGGACGCCCAGCCGTTTATCGCCGACTGGATGGCAACCCGGTTGGCTCCATTAGTTAAACATGACTCGTAATTCAACGGAGATCCTGACAGGTAAAGTTATGCAAAAATCGGTCTTAATTACAGGATGTTCCAGTGGCATTGGCCTGGAAAGCGCCCTTGAGCTGAAGCGTCAGGGGTTCTGGGTGCTGGCCGCCTGCCGTAAACCGGAAGACGTTGAACGGATGAACGGCATGGGTTTAACCGGCGTACAGCTGGATCTGGATTGTACCGACAGCATTGAGCGCGCCGCCGATGAGGTGATCGCCCTGACCGGCAATCGTCTGTACGGGCTGTTTAATAATGCCGGTTTCGGCGTTTACGGCCCGCTGCAGAGCGTTACCCGCCAGCAGCTTGAAGCGCAATTCTCCGCCAACTTTTTTGGCGTTCATCAGCTGACCATGCGCCTGCTGCCGGCCATGCTGCCGCATGGCGAAGGCCGGATTGTGATGACCTCCTCGGTGATGGGGCTTATCTCTACTCCGGGCCGCGGGGCTTACGCCGCCAGCAAATATGCGCTGGAAGCCTGGTCTGATGCCCTGCGCATGGAGCTTCGCCACAGCGGCATTAAGGTGAGCCTGATTGAACCGGGCCCTATCCGCACCCGCTTTACCGACAATGTCAATCAAACCCAGGCCGACAAGCCGGTGGAAAACCCCGGTATCGCCGCCCGTTTTACCCTGGGGCCGGAGGCGGTGGTCGCCAAAGTGCGCCATGCTTTTGAGAGCAAAAACCCCAAGCTGCGTTATCCGGTCACGCTGGTGACCCATGCCGTCGGCCTGCTGAAGCGCCTGCTGCCTGGCCGGATGATGGACAAATTTTTACAGGGTTGAGTTGAAGCCTCGCGCCACGCCCCCATGTAAACAGAAACTCATAATTGGGATAGCCGCATGTCCGTACAGAATATTGTCAACATTACCGAAGCCAACCTGCACCAGACCCTTGAACAGTCGATGACCAAACCGGTGCTGTTCTACTTCTGGTCTGAACGTAGTCAGCACTGTCTGGAGCTGACGCCGGTGCTCGAGAAGCTGGCAGCCCAGTACAACGGTCAGTTTATCCTGGCGAAGCTGGACTGCGACGCCGAGCAGATGATTGCCTCCCAGTTTGGCCTGCGCGCCATTCCTACGGTTTATCTGTTCCAGAACGGTCAGCCGGTGGATGGCTTCCAGGGCCCGCAGCCGGAAGAGGCGATCCGCGCCCTGCTGGATAAAGTGCTGCCGCGCGAAGAGGAGCTGAAAGCGCAGCAGGCGGCAGCGTTGATGGCCGAAGGCAAACATGACGAAGCCCTGCCGCTGTTGAAAGAGGCGTGGCAGCTCTCCGGTCAGAATAGTGAAATCGGCCTGCTGCTGGCGGAAACGCTGATTATCTTAAAGCGTTCTGAAGAGGCCGAAGTGGTGCTCAAAACGATCCCATTGCAGGATCAGGATACCCGCTACCAGGGGCTGGTGGCGCAAATTGAACTGCTGAAGCAGGCGGCGGATACGCCGGAAATCCAGCAGCTGCAACAGCAGGTTGCCGACAACCCTGACGACGCGGTACTGGCGAGCCAGCTGGCGCTGCAGCTGCATCAGGTAGGTCGTAACGAAGAGGCGCTGGAACTGCTGTTCAGCCATCTTAAAAAGGATCTGGCTGCGGCAGACGGCCAGGCGCGCAAAATGTTCCAGGAAATTCTGGCCGCCCTCGGGACGGGTGATTCACTGGCTTCGACCTATCGCCGTAAACTTTACGCTCTGCTGTACTGATTCTGCCAGCTGGCCGGTCAGTGCCGCCACGAACACTCTGTCAGCCGCCGTTATGGCGGCTTTTTTATCTCTGCCGATAGCGTTTGTTTAGTCTTCCTGATGTTTAATTTTGAGAAAATGTTAACCAGACTTTAACGATGTAAAATATAGCCTTCCCTATGTCCACGTTTCTGAACGAATAGCCCGTCTGGAGTAACGTTTATCTTCCATTTGTGATCGTGGCAAAACGCCCACACACGCTGCCATTAGCCAGCTTTATCAGGATGATGTTAAACTTTTTCGTTATGAAAAGGGCACGCTAATAACTATAGGAAGTATGCGGCATGGCACATATCTTTTATGAGTTCACCTCTCTCAAGCCGGGTGTTCCTGATGTAGAAACATTAATGCAAGTCATCCACTCATCGGCAGAGACCAGCTTCGTTATTGGACCGGAAGTCGTTGATTTCGTCAAAAAAGCGCTGATCGTCAACACCACCATCGTCAGCTTTAAAAACTGCAAATTTGCTTTCGACAACGGCACGCATTTCATTGAATTTGATGGCAAAGGTAAGTCGAAGCGTTACAACGAGGTTCCGCACTGGTTTGTCTCCCCGGCCGATTTCTCTCGCTCGCAGTGGCTGATCAACCATAAGCTGTCGGGTGTGATGGCGACGACGTTTATCGATGTGCTGATGTCTTACCCGCTGAAAGAGCGCCGTGCCCACTGCAATCTGCTGTTTGGTTTAGACTTGCATAAGACAGGTATCGTGCCGTCCAGCACGCCTGCAGCAAGCAAAATCGGCAATAAAAACGGTAAAACCACAAAACCGAAAATTATCGAACTGGGCTCCTTTGAACTGTTCAGCCAGTTCTTTGACCGCCTGAAAAGCGCCGTGGCGGAAGATCGCTTCCCGACCCTGCAGGTGCTGACGGGGATCGACGATCTGTCGAAAGCGCCAAATAACCTTAAACAGGGTATCCGCACCTGGTTTAAAGCGATCACCGGCGATCTGCCACCGAATAATAAGCGCGTCGAAGCGGGTAACGCCGGTCTGTTCTGTGCCCCGGTGCGCGAGCAGCTGCAGCAGATAGAAGCGATGGGCCTGGAAAAATATTATGCGGGACTGTCGCGGGCGATCGTTGACGCGGGCGAACAGTATATCGCTGACTTCTCTTACACTCCCTCCAGCGCCTGATCTTCTCTGATAACGGAAAACACGCGTTGCCCTGCTATTTTTAGCGGGGCTTTTTTCTGTCTGAATCCAGCCCGGCTCGTTGATTTGGCGGGAATTTACCCCTGTTTGCCGGTATACTTATGCGCAACAAACGAACAGTTTTAATCGCAACATGGAATACAAAACAGGAGGTTTTACATGTTCATCGTCATCCCTATTTTAATCTTCGTGGCGCTGGTGATCGTCGCCGCCGGCGTCAAAATCGTTCCGCAGGGCTACCAGTGGACGGTGGAACGTTTTGGTCGATATACCACGACGCTGCAGCCGGGCTTAAGCCTGGTCGTGCCGTTTATGGACCGCATTGGCCGCAAAATCAATATGATGGAGCAGGTCCTCGATATTCCGTCTCAGGAGGTTATCTCCCGGGATAACGCCAATGTCACCATCGATGCGGTCTGCTTTATTCAGGTGATTGACGCGCCGAAAGCGGCTTACGAGGTCAGCAACCTTGAGTTAGCCATCATAAATCTCACGATGACGAATATTCGAACCGTGCTGGGTTCAATGGAGCTGGACGAAATGCTCTCCCAGCGCGACAGCATCAATACCCGCCTGCTGCACATCGTCGATGAAGCCACCAACCCCTGGGGTATTAAAGTTACGCGTATTGAGATCCGCGACGTGCGCCCGCCAGCAGAGTTGATCACCTCCATGAACGCCCAGATGAAGGCCGAGCGAACCAAGCGCGCCTACATTCTGGAGGCCGAGGGGGTACGTCAGGCGGAGATCCTGAAGGCTGAAGGGGAAAAACAGTCGCAGATCCTGAAAGCTGAAGGCGAACGCCAGTCGGCCTTCTTACAGGCTGAAGCCCGTGAACGTTCGGCGGAAGCTGAAGCCCGCGCCACGAAAATGGTTTCGGAAGCTATCGCAGCCGGGGATATCCAGGCGGTTAACTACTTTGTGGCGCAGAAGTACACCGAGGCGCTGCAGGCTATAGGCTCGGCGGATAACAGCAAGGTGGTGATGATGCCGCTGGATGCCAGCAGCCTGATGGGTTCGATCGGCGGGATCGCGGAACTGATTAAAAACAGCGGCAACGAGCGCAAATGATGATCGAGATGATTGCTGCACATCCGCACGTTTTCTGGCTTAGCCTCGGCGGCCTGCTGCTGGCGGCAGAGATGCTCGGCGGCAACGGCTATCTGCTGTGGAGCGGCGTGGCGGCCGTTATCACCGGGCTGCTGGTGTGGATCTTACCGTTCGACTGGGCATGGCAGGGGGTGCTGTTTGCCCTGCTGACCCTGATTGCCGCCTGGCTCTGGTGGCGCTGGCTCTCAAGGCAGGTGCGCGCCCAGAAGCCCGCCGATGCCCGGCTCAACCAGCGAGGAAAACAGCTGGTGGGGATGCAGTTTACCCTGGACACCGCCCTGGTTAACGGGCGCGGTCATATGCGTGTCGGCGACAGTTCGTGGCCGGTTATTGCCGACGAGGATTTAGGCGTCGGCACCAAAGTTGAGGTGGTGGCCGTAGAGGGTATTACCCTTCGCGTCCGGGCCCTTTCCCGATAAGAACAGGAATAGCATGATGGTCAGGAAGACAACGCTGGCACTCAGCGTTAGCGCCTTACTGGCGAGCGCCGCTCCGGCATTTGCCTCATTTGATATGGAAGACTGCAACTGGAGCGATGAGCATTGTCTGCTGAAAGGCGACCCGGTGCTGACGCCCGGTAACGACTCCCGCGATAACCTGCTGCGCCTGCTGAGCGAAGCCAAATCCTTTGCCCTGCCCGTGCAGTCGATGCCTGTGGATATCACCCGCTCCCGGGATTTCTATTTTGCTTACCACCCGGAGTGGGATGACCCGGAAGATCCGGTCACCCCAGCCGCGGACAAACCCGCTGAAGAGAGCCTTCTCAATCAGCAGCTGGCCGCATTGCAGCTCGGGGCCGTCGACACCCGGCAGGACAGCGAGCAGGAAAACCGCTTCGTCTCGAACAGTGCCGAGAGCCTCAGCCAGTTTTTTGCCGCGCTGCTGGCCGACGACGCGCTGACGGCGGAGCAGCGCCATGTCCTGGGGCAGGCGCGTCTGGGGCTTTACTCCGGCGCAACCGATGAGCAGATCTCCGCCTCCCTGACGACCCTTCCTGCCCACTCTTCTGCCCTGCTGTATCAAACTTATCTGACCGGGGCGGCCCGTTTTTATGCCGGAGATTACGAGGAGGCGGAACGGGCGTTTACCTCGCTTGTCGACAGCGATCGTCCGTGGCTGGCAGAGACCGCGGGCTATATGCTGATGCGCACGGCGCTGAACAAAAGCAGCCAGAACAGCACCGGAGAGTATGGCGATTTTGATATCGACCGCATCGACCGTCCGGCCGCTGAACAGGCGCAGAAAGCGGCCCAGGCCTACCTCCAGCGCTGGCCGGAGGGGCGTTACGCCGATTCTGCGCGCGGTATGCTGCGCCGCATCAACTGGTATCTGCAGGCGTGGCCGCAGCTGGCAGGGCTGTACGAGCAGCGGTTCCAGCAGGCTGAGAATGCTGAGACGCTGCGCGGCCTGGTGACCGAATACGATAATGTCTACGGCATGCAGTTCTACGGTCGTGCCGTGCGGGAAGCCTTCCCCGACGCGCCGCAGGTCAGCTATATCGAACTGCTGCGCGCCCTTCGCCTGAACAGCGACGAGAAACCGACCCTGACGCAGGACGATCTCAACAGCAGCAAACCGGCGTTTGAACAGAGCGGCAAACTGGCGCTGTGGCGCAATTTACAGTTGAACCTGTGGCAGGCGACGAATAACCCTGCCGCCATCCTTCAGGCCGTTAAACCGGCAGAAAGACTCCCGGCGCACGACATTGTCGCCTTCAGCGAGCAGGTACTGTACGGCGACGCGCTGATGGCGCAAAAGCAGTGGCCTGAGGTGCGTGATTTCTGGCTTAAGCTGCTGAAACTCAGCCAGGATGCTGAACAGCAGCAGTACGTGCAGTCCAGACTGGCGGCCACCCTGGTCTATAGCGGTAATCCAGAGGCGATCTTTGCCGCGGATAGCGCCATCACCAGCCTGCGTTATCGCTCCCGGGTGCTGAAAGCGGTAGCCTCGCCTGAGCGGTTACGTCAGCAGGCCAGTCAGGGACCCAACAATGAAGAGCGGACCATTGCGCTGCATACCCTGCTGGTGCGCGATTTAACGGAGAACCGCTTTAGCGACTGGTTAAATGACAGAAAGCTCGCCAGCGCGATAACCTCGCCAGTCATTGGCAAAGCGTTTGACGATGTTAACCTGAGCGTATTTGACTGGAACGGCGATGCCGCCGAAGCCGGTTACGTCTGTCGAAGCCTGGACCAAACGGTGCAGGTGCTCAGCCAGAACGCCGCAGATGCCCATGCCCTGAACTGTCTGGGCGAGTTTTTCCGCACAACCAATACCCATGTCGATCTGTGGAAAGAGAGTGCGGGCAACGGTCTGCTGGAGGCGGCCATCCACCTCAAAGAACCCTACGGGCAGTTCGACAGACAGGCTTACTACCAGCAGGTCATCACCTCACCAAAGGCAGAACATGAAGATAAGAGCTATGCGCTCTATCGGGCCATCATGTGCTACGCCCCGTCCGGCTATAACGAATGTGGCGGAACCGATGTGGACAAAGCCCAGCGCAAAGGCTGGTTCTCGCAGTTAAAAACGCAGTATCCGGGCAGTCCGTGGGCGCAAAAACTCAAATACTACTGGTAGCCGCGCTGCTGGCCGGAGAGGCGCAGGCGGCAGAAATCGTTACCGCCCACGAGCATCCGGCCTTCTGGCTCTGGTCAGGGGTGAAGGCCAGCGACGCACTGAAAGAGGCGCAAACGGTCTATCTCCATCAGGGCGAAGTGCTGGCCCAGCCCGATGAGGTGGTGTTTCAGCGCCTCGGCCTGCCGGTCAGTCGCCTGGCCTTTCCCTCCATCTGGCTGACCGTGCGCTTTACCACCCTGGAGGTGCCGCCGACCATCGTGCCGAGAATTGTCCGCCTGATGCAGCGCTGGCAGGCCGCAGGGAATCAGGTCGTGGGGTTACAGATCGATTTTGATGCCGCTACCCACCAGCTGGCAGACTACGCGCGCTTTTTGCGTACACTTCGCCAGCAGCTGCCGCCGGAGTTTGCGCTGGGGGTGACCGGGCTACTGGACTGGGCGAAAACCGGCGATGTCGCCACGCTGAATAGCCTGGCAGTGGATGAGCTGGTGATCCAGAGCTATCAGGGCCGCCACACGGTAGACAATTATCAGGCCTATCTACCCGCGCTTGCCCGGCTGCGCATTCCCTTCAAGCTCGGGCTGGTACAAAACGGCCAGCGGGATGTGCAGGCCGAAGCGCAACTGCAAAAATCTCCCTGGTATCGCGGGACGGTGGTGTTTATGCTCAACCCGGCCCGGCGTTAAGCCTTCACCTTACGGTGACAGCAGCCGGAGAGATTATCGATGATCGGGCAGTCGGCGCTCTCATCCCCCGGGCAGCTCTCGGCCAGGGCCAGCAGCCGATCGCGCATCGCCTGTAGCTCTACAATATGCCGCTCAATTTCAGCCACCTTATCCAGCGTCCGGCTTTTTACATCGGCGCTGTGGCGGGCAGGATCGTTAAACAGCGTCACCAGATCCCCGCACTCATCCAGATTGAACCCTACCTGACGCGCCTGGCGCAGCAGCGTGAGTTCATCAAGGTGCTTTTGCGTATAGCTCCGGTAGCCGTTCTCACTGCGCAGCGGCGGTGTCACCAGCCCTTTCTCTTCGTAAAAACGAATCGCTTTGCTGGTTAAGCCAGTTTTTTTGGCAACATCACTGATATTCACGTTTCCCCCTTGACCTTCCCCTTGATGGAAGGTTTAACCTTGATAACAGTTAGATGAAAGTGTCTCTCCGGTCAATATCTGGCTGGAGATTTATAAGGAGCTAATTATGTCTCAAACCATCGATCTGACACTGGACGGCCTCTCCTGCGGCCACTGTGTCAAACGCGTTAAAGAGAGTCTGGAGCAACGCCCGGACGTTGAGCATGCAGAGGTGACCATCGAGCACGCGGTCGTTACCGGCAGCGCCAGCGCCGATGCCCTGATCGACACCATCAAACAGGCCGGGTACGGTGCGGCGTTAAGCCACCCAAAGGCTGATCCGCTGACAGCGTCAACAACTCCGTCGGAAGCACTGACAGCGGACCCCTCTGAGCTTCCGGCAGCTCACGACAGTGATGACAGCCAACAGCTGTTGATCAACGGCATGAGCTGCGCCAGCTGCGTCACCCGGGTGCAGGATGCCCTGCAGGCGGTTCCGGGTGTGGCACAGGCACGGGTCAATCTGGCGGAACGCACTGCGCTGGTGATGGGCAGTGCTTCCGCCGCTGATTTAGTGCAGGCCGTTGAGAAAGCGGGCTACGGCGCCGAAGCGATTGAGGATGACATCGAACGGCGGGCGCGCCAGCAGGAGACGGCCATCGCCACCATGAAACGTTTTCGCTGGCAGGCGATTGTCGCCCTGCTGGTAGGTATCCCGGTGATGGGCTGGGGTATGCTCGGCGACAACATGATGGTCACCGACGATAACCGCACGCTGTGGCTGGCGATCGGCGTGCTCACCCTCGGCGTGATGATCGTCGCCGGCGGCCACTTTTATACCAGCGCCTGGAAGAGCCTGAAAAACCGCACCGCCACCATGGACACGCTGGTGGCGCTGGGTACCGGCGCGGCGTGGCTCTACTCGATGAGCGTAAACCTCTGGCCACAGTGGTTCCCGATGGAAGCGCGCCATCTCTACTATGAAGCCAGCGCCATGATCATCGGCCTGATCAACTTAGGCCATATGCTGGAGGCGCGGGCCCGGCAGCGTTCGTCGAAAGCGCTGGAAAGATTACTCGATTTAACACCGCCCACCGCCCGGGTGGTAACGGAGAGCGGCGAACAAAGCGTGCCGCTGGCAGAGGTTGAAGCAGGCATGATCCTGCGCCTGACCACCGGGGATCGCGTCCCGGTGGACGGGGAGATCACCCAGGGCGAAGCCTGGTTTGACGAGGCGATGCTCACCGGCGAGCCGGTACCGCAGCAGAAAAGCGACGGGGAGAGCGTTCATGCCGGTACTGTCGTGCAGGATGGCAGCGTGCTGTTCCGCGCCAGCGCCGTCGGCAGTCACACCACGCTGTCGCGCATTATTCGGATGGTGCGCCAGGCCCAGAGCAGCAAACCGGAGATCGGCAAGCTGGCGGATAAAATCTCTGCCATTTTCGTGCCGGTGGTGGTGGGTATCGCCCTGTTCAGCGCCGCTATCTGGTACTTTTTTGGCCCCGCGCCGCAGATTGTTTACACCCTGGTGATCGCCACCACGGTGCTGATTATCGCCTGCCCTTGCGCCCTGGGGCTGGCGACGCCGATGTCGATTATCTCCGGCGTCGGACGTGCCGCGGAGTCGGGCGTGCTGGTGCGCGACGCCGACGCCCTGCAACGCGCCAGCACTCTGGATACGCTGGTCTTTGATAAAACCGGCACCCTGACCGAAGGTAAACCGCAGGTGGTTGCCGTCCATACCCTGGGTGGGATCGACGAAGCTGCCGCCCTCAATCTGGCAGGCGCACTTGAGCAGGGCTCCAGCCACCCGCTGGCGCGGGCGATTCTGGATAAAGCGGAGCGCGCGCTCGCCCAGGTAGATAACTTCCGCACCCTGCGTGGCCTTGGCGTCAGCGGCGAGGTGGACAACCGCACCCTGCTGCTCGGTAATCAGGCGCTGCTTGCGGAAAATGGCATTGATACCAGCGCGCTGGATGAACATCTGCACACCTGGGCCACCAGGGGCGCAACGCCGGTGTTGCTGGCGATTGACGGGCGGGCCGCGGCGCTGTTTGCCATCCGCGATCCGCTGCGCGCAGACAGCGTGACCGCACTGCAACGCCTGCACCGGGAGGGTTATCGTCTGGTGATGTTGACCGGCGATAACGCCACTACCGCACAGGCTATCGCCAGGGAAGCTGGCATTGATGAGGTGATTGCGGGCGTCCTGCCGGATGGCAAGGCGGAGGCGATTATCAAACTGCAGAAGCAGGGGCGCCGGGTGGCGATGGTTGGCGACGGCATCAACGATGCCCCGGCGCTGGCACAGGCCGATGTCGGAATTGCCATGGGCGGCGGCAGCGATGTCGCTATCGAAACGGCGGCGATAACCCTGATGCGCCACAGTCTGACCGGCGTGGCCGACGCGCTCGCCATCTCGAAAGCGACGCTGCGCAACATGAAGCAGAATTTGCTGGGGGCCTTTATCTACAACGCCTTCGGTATTCCTGTCGCCGCCGGGATCTTATGGCCGCTGACCGGCACGCTGCTGAACCCGGTAGTGGCGGGTGCCGCCATGGCCCTCTCCTCTATTACCGTGGTCAGCAACGCCAACCGCCTGTTGCGCTTTAAACCTAAAGCCTGAGGTGGTCGCAGGACAAGGACGTCTTGCGCCACTCCTCCCCACGCGCTAGCATGAATTTTTCATCAGGGAGCGCGTATGGGTCTGTTTCAACGTCTGAAAGCATCGTTTCGCGCCCTCTTCCCCCGCCGCTATCGCTGGCCTGGTCTTGATATCACCCTTCCCGGCGGACAGCATCTGCATCTGGTCGGCAGTATCCATATGGGTACGCGGGATATGTCTCCCCTGCCCGATGGCCTGGTTACCCGCTTGCATCATGCCGACGCGCTGATCGTCGAAGCGGATATCTCCGGGGATGAGTCGCCCTTCGCAGGACTTGCGATCCCGCCTCCGCTGGCGGAGCGTATCAGCCCGACCCAGCTTACGGAACTGCAACGGGTCGCCGGGGAGCTTGGATTATCGCTTAATCAGCTTGAGAGCCAGCCGCTGTGGCAGATCGCTATGGTGTTGCAGGCTACCCAGGCGCAGCGGTTAGGGCTGCGGGGAGATTACGGCATCGATTACCAATTGCTGAATGCCGCGCGCACGCAGAACCTACCGGTCATTGAGCTGGAAGGGGCGGCCAGCCAGATCGCCCTGCTGCGCCAGATGCCAGACGACGGTTTGCTGCTGCTGGAAGATACCCTGACTCACTGGCACACCAATGCCCGCCTGCTGCAAACCATGGTGAGCTGGTGGCTGGATTCCCCCCCTGTCGTCGACAAGCTGGCGCTTCCGGCGACCTTCAGCGAGTCGCTGTATGATGTGCTGATGCATGAGCGTAATCAGGCGTGGTGCGAAAAGCTGCACGCGTTGCCGGCTGGGCGGTATGTGGTGGCGGTGGGGGCGTTGCATCTGTACGGCGAGGGGAATTTGCCGTCGCTGCTGAGATAAAAAAGTGGCCAATATTTCTATTGGCCCGTCAAAGAGGAATTTCATCATTGTTATTATGCCGGAGGAGACCTCCGGTTCAGCAGATTGTCGCTCAAAGTGACCATCACTGCCAACACTATTGCGCAAGATGGTGCTATTTTTTAGCCGCTTTTGAGGCGTATTCTTAAGGCGTTTATTGTCCGGGCCAAGAAGGATTGCTATGACTCCCGCCGTTAAATTACTCGAAAAAAACAAGATTCCGTTTCGGATCCACAGCTATGACCACGATCCGGCTGAAACCAATTTTGGTGATGAAGTGGTGCGTAAACTGGGTCTGAATGCGGATCAGGTCTATAAAACGTTGCTGGTCGCGGTGAATGGCGATATGAAACACCTCGCCGTGGCGGTGACGCCGGTTGCCAGTCAGCTGGATCTGAAGAAAGTGGCCAAAGCGCTGGGCGCCAAAAAGGTGGATATGGCCGACCCGATGGTGGCGCAACGCACCACGGGGTATCTGGTGGGGGGAATTAGCCCGCTGGGGCAGAAGAAGCGCCTGCCGACGCTGATTGATGCACCTTCACAGGCGTTTGAGACGATCTATATTTCCGGCGGCAAGCGCGGGATGGATATTGAGCTGGCGGCGAGCGATCTGGCGAAAATGCTGGATGCGCAGTTTGCGGATATCGCGCGTCGGGATTAAAAAAACGCCGGGTGGCGCTGCGCTTACCCGGCCTACAAAACCCAAAAACCGTTAAAACCGTAGGCCGGGTAAGGCGAAGCCGCCACCCGGCACTGACGGCGCTTACTGCCAGCTCACTTCACCCTGCGGTTCATAGGCATTTACATCCAGCGGTGAGTTCTGCTGGATGTATTGCTTCAGCACCTCGGCATCAATAAAGCCGGTATTCACATAGCCTGGTTTGTCGTCGATATGCGGATAACCATCGCCGCCGGTGGCGTTGAAGCTCAGGGTCGCCATACGGTAGGTTTTCGCCGGATCAACCGGTTCACCCTTGATCTTCAGGTCGTTGAGCACCCCACCTTTCGCCACAAAGCTCACGTTGGCAAACTGCGGATAGGCACCGGAGTCCGGTTTCATCTGCGCCACCGCGGTGAGATAGTCGGTAACCTCTTTACCGCTCATATCGACATAGACCAGCACGTTGCCGAACGGCTGCACCTTGAGGACATCTTTATAGGTGATATCGCCGCCCTCAATGGAGTCGCGGATGCCGCCGCCGCTCATCACCGCAAAATCGGCATTGGTGCGCGCCATCTGGGCGGCCAGGATCAGATGGCCCATATTGGTCTGCACGAAGCGCACCTTGCTGCGATCGCCTTCCAGTCTGCCATTGAGCGTACCGATCTTCACATCCAGCTGCGCTTTACCTTTATTCTGGAACGGCGTCAGCAGGGAGAGCATCTGTGGGTTTTCCGCAATTTCTGGCGTATAGAGAACGCGCTCGCTCTGGCCATTATCGTAGGTCACCTTCTTCTTCAGGTTGACCGGGATGAGCTGGTAGTGAACCAGCTTCATCTCGCCGTTACGGAATTCGAAATCGGCCCGGCCCACATATTTGCCCCACTCGTGCGCCTGCACAATCCAGATCCCGTTCTGCTTATCGGGCGCGCACGGCGTGCCTGGCACATAGTCCACCTGCTTTTTATTTTCCGAGGCCATGCAGACCGGATCCTGGGAGTGCCCCCCCACGATCATCGCCAGGGAGCCCGCCGGCAGGCTACGCGCCATCTCGACATCCCCTGGCGCGTTCGAGCCGTGCTCGCCATTATCGTAATGACCCATATGGGTAGTGGCGATAATCACGTCCGGCTTTTCGTTCTGCTGCAACTCCTGGATCACCAGCTTCGCTTCGTCAGCCGGCTTACGGAATTCGATATCGGTGAAATATTCCGGGTTGCCAATTTTCGCCGTGTCGTCGGTGGTCAGCCCCACCACCGCAATTTTAATATCCTGGCGTTTGAAAATGGCCCAGGGTTTAAATAAGCGTTCGCCGGTGCTTTTCTGATAAATATTGGCGGAGAGGAACGGAAATTTGGCCCACTTCTCCTGCTGGCGTAATACTTCGATGGGATTATCAAACTCATGGTTGCCCACGGCCATCGCATCGTAGCCAATCAAATTCATGCCGCGAAAATCGGGTTCCGCGTCCTGTAAATCTGATTCCGGCACGCCGGTATTAATGTCGCCGCCGGAGAGGAGCAGCACGCTGCCGCCTTTTGCCGCCACCTCTTTACGGATCCCATCCACCAGCGTTTTCTGTGCCGAAAGGCCATATTCGCCATATTCGCTGCGCCAGAAGTGGCCGTGGTGATCGTTGGTATGCAGGATGGTGATGTTATAGGTTTTATCTTTTTCCCAGGCCTGGGCCGGCAGGCTGATCAGCCCACACGCCGCAATGATTGCCAGCGCGACGCCTCGCTTCATTAACTTCATTTCTTCACTCCCTGATGCATAGACAAACGCAAAAATTACAATGAGTAATCAGAATAGACAAATATGTTTTCAGAATTGCGACTTTCCTCAAATGTCGGGGACAGGTATGTTAGGCGGATAATAATTACATCCTGCACTTCCTATAACAATCGACGTGGTATTTATGGCAATCAGTGAATCTACTCCACCGGTGTCGGCTGCTAAGGCTCGCACCTCATTTGGTATTCTTGGCGCAATCAGTCTTTCGCATCTGCTGAACGATATGATCCAGTCGCTTATTCTGGCGATCTACCCCTTATTGCAGTCCGAGTTCTCTCTTACCTTCGTGCAGATCGGCATGATCACCCTCACCTTCCAGCTGGCGTCGTCGCTGCTACAACCGGTGGTGGGCTACTGGACGGACAAATACCCGATGCCGTGGTCGCTGCCCATTGGTATGTGCTTTACCCTGAGCGGCCTGATCCTGCTGGCGATGGCCGGGAGCTTTGAAGGGGTACTGGTGGCCGCCGCGCTGGTGGGCACCGGCTCGTCGGTATTTCACCCGGAGTCGTCCCGCGTGGCACGTATGGCCTCCGGTGGCCGTCACGGGCTGGCGCAGTCGCTGTTCCAGGTGGGCGGTAACTTCGGCAGCTCCCTCGGCCCGCTGTTGGCGGCGGTAATTATTGCCCCCTATGGAAAAGGAAACGTGGCCTGGTTTGTGCTGGCTGCGCTGCTGGCGATTGTGGTGCTGGCGCAAATCAGCCGCTGGTACGCCGCCCAGCACCGGGTTAATAAGGGCAAACCAAAAGCGCCGGTTATCAATCCCCTTCCCCGTAACAAGGTTATTCTGGCGGTCAGCATTCTGCTGATGCTGATTTTCTCCAAATATTTCTATATGGCGAGCATCAGCAGCTATTACACCTTTTACCTGATGGAAAAATTCGGATTATCGGTACAAAACGCCCAGTTTCATCTCTTCGCCTTCCTGTTTGCCGTTGCCGCCGGAACCGTTATTGGTGGGCCATTGGGTGACAAAATCGGGCGTAAATATGTGATTTGGGGCTCTATCCTTGGCGTTGCGCCCTTCACGCTTATTTTGCCCTACGCAACCCTGTGGTGGACGGGTATTTTAACCGTGATCATTGGTTTTATCCTCGCCTCTGCGTTTTCTGCCATTCTGGTCTATGCCCAGGAGCTGCTTCCGGGGCGTATCGGCATGGTTTCCGGGCTGTTTTTTGGTTTTGCTTTTGGCATGGGTGGCCTTGGTGCAGCGGTATTAGGCTTGATTGCAGACCATACCAGCATCTTCCTGGTCTACAAAATCTGCGCTTTCCTGCCGCTTCTCGGGATGTTGACTATATTCCTGCCTGATAACCGGCATAACGCCTGATTTATTGGCGGTCAATCTTCCGGTTTGGCCGCGCCCTCTCCTTATACCATCAGCCTTTCTTTACTTTCCTTCTGAAAATTCCCCGCCCAGGCTTCCGTTTCTCCTTTATTGCTGTTTTTACCAAAATTCAATGATTATTCATAAACGTAATCATTAATTTTGTCATAAACTATTACACAGCTTTTTGGTTTCCCGACCAAAAATGGCGTCATACAGCAACGAAAGGAGACGGAATGCACCACGCCACACCGCTTATCACCACCATTGTTGGTGGACTTGTACTCGCTTTTATTCTCGGCATGATTGCCAACAAACTGCGTATTTCCCCTCTGGTGGGCTATTTATTGGCGGGCGTGTTAGCCGGACCTTTTACCCCAGGTTTTGTTGCTGATACGAAACTCGCCCCGGAGCTGGCAGAGCTTGGCGTGATCCTGCTGATGTTCGGTGTGGGTTTGCATTTCTCCCTGAAGGATTTGATGGCGGTAAAGTCCATCGCCATTCCCGGCGCGATCGCCCAGATAGCCGTGGCGACGTTGTTGGGTATGGCGCTTTCCGCGGTGCTGGGCTGGCCGCTGATGACCGGCATCGTGTTTGGGCTCTGTCTTTCTACCGCCAGTACCGTGGTACTGCTGCGCGCGCTTGAAGAGAGACAGCTGATTGACAGCCAGCGGGGGCAGATCGCCATCGGCTGGCTGATTGTTGAAGATCTGGTGATGGTCTTAACCCTGGTGCTGCTGCCTGCCATCGCCGGCATGCTGGAAAAAGAGAATGTCGGTTTAGCCTCGCTGGCGCTCGATATGAGTATTACCATCGGTAAGGTAGTGGCGTTTATTGCCATTATGATGCTGGTGGGCCGCCGCCTGGTGCCGTGGATCCTCGCCCGTAGCGCAGCGACCGGCTCGCGTGAACTGTTCACCCTCTCGGTGCTGGCGCTGGCGTTGGGTATTGCGTTCGGGGCCGTGGAGCTGTTCGACGTCTCCTTCGCGCTGGGGGCTTTCTTTGCCGGTATGGTGCTGAACGAATCGGAGCTGAGCCACCGTGCCGCCCACGATACCCTGCCCCTGCGCGACGCCTTTGCAGTGCTGTTCTTCGTCTCGGTAGGGATGCTGTTCAATCCGATGATCCTCATTGAACAGCCGCTGGCGGTGCTCGGCACGCTGGCCATCATTATCTTCGGTAAGTCACTCGCCGCTTTCTTCCTGGTGCGCATGTTCGGCCACTCGCCGCGTACCGCGCTGACTATTGCCGCCAGTCTCGCCCAGATTGGTGAATTTGCCTTTATTCTCGCCGGGCTGGGCATGGCGCTGGATCTGCTGCCGCAGGCCGGGCAAAACCTGGTGCTGGCGGGGGCGATCCTCTCAATTATGCTGAACCCGATACTGTTCGCGCTGCTGGAAAAATACCTCGATAAAACCGAAATCCTGGACGATCAGACGCTGGAAGAGGCCATTGAGGATGAGAAGCAGATCCCGGTGGATATCTGTAACCACGCCCTGCTGGTGGGTTTTGGCCGCGTCGGCAGCCTGCTGGGTGAGAAGCTGATGGCCCAGGGCATTCCGCTGGTGGTGATTGAAAACTCCCGTACCCGCGTGGATGAGTTGCGCGCACGCGGGATCCGGGCGGTGCTGGGGAATGCGGCGAACGAAGAGATCATGAATCTGGCGCATCTGGACTGCGCGCGCTGGCTGCTGCTGACCATTCCCAACGGCTATGAAGCGGGTGAGATTGTCGCCTCGGCGCGCGAAAAGTGTCCGGATATTGAAATTATTGCCCGCGCCCATTACGACGACGAGGTGGATTACATCACCGAGCGTGGCGCGAATCAGGTGGTGATGGGTGAGCGTGAAATTGCCAATACGATGCTGGCGCTGCTGGATAAGGCGCCGGTGATGGGGTAAAAAAAAAGCCTGCTGGCGCTTCGCTTAGCAGGCCTGGACGTCGCCCCGGCAAGCGCAGCGCTGCCGGGGAATGGACTTATCTGTCCCAGTAGGACTCTTCCAGACTGTCTTCCCGCTCCGGCAGGCCGCGCGTTAAGCGCGGTGAGTGCTGGTTCAACACCTGATAACTCACGCGGTTTGCGTACTTACATACCTGCGCCAGCGACGAATAGGTCAGCCAGTTAAACTTGTGTTTGCTGGAGTTCGGCACGTTGGTACGGTGGAACGCGTTGGCAGTGATATCGTGCAGCAGCGCCGCCAGCGCGCCGTCGCCTGCGCCGTTGGTGTTCATGATCTTCTCCGGGCCACCCATGTACGGGGCGATATGCGAGAAGATACGCAGCGGATTTACGCAGTCCTTATGGCGCATGGCGCGGCTGAATTCAAACTGGTTGAACTCGGCAATCGCCCCCGGCAACAGCGGATGCTGGGTCTTGCGTTTTGCCTCTTCTTCGGTGAAGCCAGCCATATACAATCCTACCGGCCCGGCGGTGCAGAGCACCAGATCGACCCAGTCCAGCGCTTTATCGGATGCCAGCAGCGGATCGCTCTCCCCGGTCAGGGCTTCGGCCTCTTCTTCGTTCATCGCCAGAATCGAGACGTGCTCCTTCAGGAACGCCTGCCACCACTCCGGGTTATCGGCGATGACAAATTTGGTGCCCAGGGTAAGGACCACCGGCACGTTGTATTTCTTCGCGTATTCCACGGCCTTCATGGTCGCTTCCGGCATCGGCTCACCGGGCTTGCAGCGCACCAGATAGGAGGTCAGCACCAGTGCCGATGCCCCGGCGATCACCTCTTCAGGAATGCTGTCGGCGCGCAGCTGGTTCATATGGCCAGGGCTGATGGCGAAGGTCCGCTCGCCGGATTCACCGATCAGCGTAAAACAGCGGCCAATCGCCCCGTCCACGCCCTGGAGGTAGTTCAGATCGGTCCGGCTGGAGGTGTTGCAGAGATAACGGTAGGCGTAACTGCCGATTTCGACATTGCTGCACATCACGCCCAGCAGCACGGAGCGGTCGTCCGCCAGCACGGAGTAGTTGTGCATGGTGTTGCCGATGGTCCCCCCGGCAAACTGATGGGTGATCAGGTTATCCCGCACCAGCTCCTGATAGAGCGCTTCCGCTACATCGTCTTCAATCACCAGAGAGTGCCCGGCGCTCAGGCCGTAACGTTCGACAAACGCATCGTCCACTTTTGCTTCAATATCCACCAGCGTCTGGTCGATACCCACCACCCAGGCGGCACTGGACTCATTTTCCGGCTGAATTTGCTGCAGCAGCGGATCGCGGGCGTTAACGGGAAAGTAGTGTTTGGATTTACGTTTACCGGGAAATTTCATGTTCTGAGCTATGAGTGACGGATGGGCCGGGAATGGTAGCACAAACCCGGCGCAGAGTGCGATCAGCGGCTGCGGGTCACCAGTGATGCCATCATCTCGATGTGCTCAGGATTGTCGTTAAGGGCCGGAATATACTCGTACTTCGTCCCGCCCGCTTCGAGGAAGAACTCCCGGTTTTGCACCGCGATCTCTTCCAGGGTTTCCAGACAGTCTGACGCAAAGCCCGGCGACATCACCTGGATATGCTTCACCCCCTTCTCACCCAGCATTTTGAGGGTCTCATCGGTATAAGGGGTCAGCCACGGCTCGCGGCCAAAGCGCGACTGGAAGGTCATCATCACCTTCTCGGGCGGCAGGCCGAGGGCGGATACCAGCTCACGGGTGGTATCGCGGCAGCGCTGCGGATAGTCGTCCCCTTCGTTGGCGAATCGCTGCGGGATGCCGTGATAGGAGAGCAGCAGCAGATCCGGCTCGCCGTGTTTCTCAAACGACGCGCGGGCGCTGCTGGCAAGGGCGTTGATATAGAGCTCGTTATCCGCGTAGTCGCGAATAAAGGTCACGCCGGGTATGCGACGACGGGTTGCCAGAATGCGCGCCAGCTCATCCCAGACGGCTGCCACAGTGGAGCAGGAATACTGCGGATAGAGCGTCAGCACCACAATGTGCTCAACGCCCTGCGCCAGCAGTTCATCGACGGCGCTTTTCAAGGAAGGTTTGCCGTAGCTCATGCCCAGCGCCACCGGCATATCCGGCAGACGGGCGGCCAGCGCCTTCTCCTGACGACGGCTGTAGACCATCAGCGGTGAGCCCTCTTCCATCCAGACGGACTGATAGAGCTTTGCCACGCGCGGCGAACGGATCGGCAGAATCACGCCGCGCAGCAAAGGCCACCACAGCAGGCGTGGGGTATCCACAACGCGCGTATCGCTTAAAAATTGTCGCAGGTAGCGTTTTACCGCCGCTGGAGTAGGTGCTTCGGGGGTTCCCAGATTGGCAAGCAGGATGCCGGTTTTCGCCTGACTCATTCACGCCTCATAACCTTTTAACAGGCTGATAAGTGTATCTGAAAAGTACGTAAACGGAACCAATTGCAGCAAAAGGTAAAATGAGAATTTTTCTCACCCGGGAACCCGGGTGAGAACCACGTTAAGTGGTGGTGCGATTAGCCGAGGATCTTTTCCAGCTCTGCACGAACGTCAGCGACAGGCTTAGTACCGTCGACTTTTGCGTATTTGGTGTTACCCGCCTGCGCTTCTTTAGAGTAGTAGCCGATCAGCGGCGCGGTCATCTGATGGTATTCCACCAGGCGCTTACGCACGGTCTCTTCCTGATCGTCTTTACGAGTGGTCAGCTCTTCGCCGGTCACGTCGTCTTTGCCTTCCACCTGCGGCGGATTGAACTTAACGTGGTAAACGCGGCCGGAAGCGGCGTGTACGCGACGACCGATGATACGGTCAACGATCAGTTCGTCCGGTACGTCGAACTCCAGCACGTAGTCTACGTTGATGCCCGCGTCTTTCATGGCATCCGCCTGCGGAATGGTACGTGGGAAGCCGTCCAGCAGGAAACCGTTACGGCAATCTTCCTGAGAAATGCGTTCTTTAACCAGAGCGATAACCAGCTCGTCGGTCACCAGTTTGCCGGCGTCCATAATGTCTTTCGCCTGTTTACCCAGCTCGGAGCCAGATTTAACAGCGGCACGCAGCATGTCACCCGTAGAGATTTGCGGAATACCGTATTTCTCCATGATGAACTGAGCCTGAGTTCCTTTACCCGCGCCCGGAGCGCCAAGCAGAATAATACGCATTGCGAAAATCCCCTCAAAAGTCGATTCAATTTTTCAAAAAGCGCTAAACAATACCACCAGAACGGGTATCGCTCAAGAAAGGCGGGCAGGCTGAAACGGTTAATGAGGGGAATTTATTAGTGGGTGCAGGCAGATAACCTGCACCCTTATCCTCTCTTCAGCGAAGAGAGGGAAGTGATTTACGCCAGCAGCAACGCATTCACGCGTTTGATGAACTGGTTTGGATCTTCCAGCGTGCCGCGTTCAGCCAGCAGGGACTGATCCAGCAGCAGTTCAACCCACTCGGCGAAGCGGGCTTCATCCTGGGTCTCGGCTGCACGTTTCACCAGCGCGTGGTCCGGGTTCAGTTCAAAGATGTATTTCACCTCCGGCACTGCCTGACCCGCAGCGGCGAACAGCTTCGCCATCTGGGTGCTCATCTCGTCAGCATCAGTGGTGACGATGGCAGGGGTATCGGTCAGACGGTGGGTGAAACGCACCTCTTTCACGCGATCGCCCAGATGGGTTTTCACGCGCTCAACAAACGGCTCCAGCGCTTTTTCCGCCTCTTTCGCGGTATCGTCCACTTCATCTGCCAGCTTGTCGATGGACTCATCGGCTTTGGCAACGGACTGGAACGCTTTGCCGCTGAACTCGGTCAGGTAGTTCATCATCCACTCATCGATGCGATCGGAAAGCAGCAGCACTTCGATGCCTTTCTTACGCAGCAGCTCCAGGTGCGGGCTGCTCTTCGCCGCGGCATAGCTGTCGGCGGTGATGTAGTAGATCTTCTCCTGCCCTTCTTTCATGCGGGAGATGTACTCTTCCAGCGACACATTCTGCTCGGAAGAGTCGTTGTGTGTGGAGGCGAAGCGCAGCAGTTTGGCAATGGCTTCAACGTTAGACGGATCTTCCGCCGGGCCCTCTTTCAGCACCAGGCCGAACTGTTTCCAGAAAGTCTGGTATTTTTCGGCGTCGTCTTTCGCCAGCTTATCCAGCATCTGCAGCGCACGCTTGCTCAGCGCGGTGCGCAGATTACGGGTGACGGTGCTGTCCTGCAGGATCTCACGGGAGACGTTCAGCGGCAGATCGTTGGAGTCAATCAGGCCGCGCACAAAGCGCAGGTAGTTCGGCATGAACTGTTCAGCTTCATCCATGATGAACACGCGCTGCACGTACAGCTTCAGGCCGTGCTTGTGATCGCGGTTCCACATATCCCACGGTGCCTGCGCCGGGATGTAGAGCAGGCTGGTGTACTCCTGCTTCCCTTCCACGCGGTTGTGGCTCCAGGTCAGCGGATCGGTAAAGTCGTGGGCGATGTGCTTGTAGAATTCGTTGTATTCGTCGTCTTTGATTTCAGACTTGTTACGCGTCCACAGCGCCTGCGCTTTGTTGATCTTCTCCCAGGAGATGACGGTTTCGCCATCTTTCTCTTCCTGTTTTTCGATCTCTACCGGCAGGGCGATATGGTCAGAATATTTGCTGATGATGGAGCGTACGCGCCAGTCGTTGAGGAAATCGTCCTCCCCTTCGCGCAGGTGCAGGGTGATCTCGGTGCCGCGATCGGCTTTGGTGATGTCGGCAACGGTGTATTCACCTTCGCCGTGGGATTCCCAGAATACGCCGCTTTCAGCGCTTTCGCCTGCCGCACGCGTGCGCACGGTAACTTTATCCGCCACGATGAAGGCGGAATAGAAGCCCACACCGAACTGGCCGATCAGCTGGCTGTCTTTGGCCTGATCGGAACCCATCGACTGCAGGAACGCTTTGGTGCCGGATTTGGCGATGGTGCCGAGATGGTCAATGGCTTCATCACGGGTCATACCGATGCCGTTGTCGGCGATGGTCAGGGTGCGGTTCTCTTTATCAAATGAGACGCGCACGCGCAGTTCGCCGTCACCTTCATACAGCTCTGGCTTCGAGAGCGCACGAAAACGCAGCTTGTCTGCCGCATCAGAGGCGTTAGAGATAAGCTCGCGCAGGAAAATTTCTTTATTGGAATAAAGAGAATGGATCATCAGGTGCAGAAGCTGTTTTACCTCTGACTGGAAACCACGGGTTTCTTGTCCTTTCATACTAAGTCGACCTCAACAATGCCATTTAATGGGGTTTAAAAGCGTTGAGGGAGAGATGGGGCCAGGGGGGAATTTTTTCAAGCGGAGGCCACGACTGCAGCCTCCGTTTGGTCAGAAATTAATCTTGTGACGACCTGCCAGAGAGTGGGACAGCGTGGTGCCATCGACCATTTCCAGCTCACCGCCCACCGGCACGCCGTGGGCAATTCGACTGGCATCAACGCCCGACTCCGCACACAGCTCGGCGATATAGTTGGCTGTCGCCTCCCCTTCCACCGTTGGGTTGGTGGCGAGGATCACCTCGTTGATCGTTTCCGATTTCAGGCGCTGTTCAAGACGGTCCAGGCCGATATCATCCGGACCAATGCCGTCCAGCGGCGAGAGATGCCCCATCAGCACAAAATAGCGGCCGGAAAACTGCCCGGTCTGCTCGATGGCGTAGATGTCCGCAGGACTCTCCACCACGCAGATCTGACCATTTTCCTGACGACGCGGATTGGCGCAGATGTTACACACCTCCTGCTCGGTAAAGGTGCGGCAGTCGGCACAGTGGCCAATTTCTGACATGGCGCGGGTCAGGGCCTGCGCCAGACGCATGCCGCCGCTACGATCGCGTTGCAACAGGGTAAACGCCATGCGCTGCGCCGACTTCGGGCCTACGCCCGGCAGGCAGCGTAGCGCTTCCATTAACTGCGTAAGCAGCGGACTGGTTTGCATCAGAATGGCATCTTAAAGCCCGGCGGCAGCTGCATTCCGGAGGATACAGAGGCCATTTTTTCTTTCTGAGTTTCGTCGATACGGCGCGCAGCATCGTTAAACGCAGCGGCGACCAAATCTTCCAGCATCTCTTTGTCGTCTTCGAGCAGGCTTGGGTCGATCTCCACGCGACGGCAGTTATGTGCGCCGTTGATGGTCACTTTGACCAGACCTGCGCCCGATTCGCCAGTGACTTCCATCTGCGCGATCTCTTCCTGCATCTTCTGCATTTTTTCCTGCATCTGCTGGGCCTGCTTCATCAGACCACCCAGACCGCCTTTACCACCAAACATAGGCTTCTCTCTTCTTTCACGTTAAAGATAACAACCGTAAGTCAGACTCACGATCAAATGGGTCGAATACTCTCTTCATCCAGTTCTGCATCGAAGTAACGCTGCAGGGTCTGAATGTTATTATCCGCGATAATCGCCTCACGCGCCTGCGCGAGCTTCTCTTCATAAATGGCCTGACGCCACTCCAGCGGGGTACGGACCGCCGGATTATCATCTTCAATGATAGTCAATTCAACCGGCGCGCCCTGTAATGTGGAGAGCGCCTCACTCAGCACCTGCTGCGCGCTCGCCGAGTTCAGGTGACGCTGGCCCGGACGCAGATGCAGGCAGATGCGGTTGCCCTCCTGCTCACGCCAGGCGTTGAGCGCGACCTGCTCCACCAGCTTCGGCAGCTTCAGTTTACTGACCTCTGCTGCCCAGGCATCGCGCACAAGCGACTCTTCCGCAAGCTTCGCGGAGAGCTCCGGCGTTTTCTCATGCTCCAGCGCCTTTTTCAGCGCCTTCGGCGTGGCAATCTCCACCTTCACCTCTTCGGTGACGGTGGTGGCTTTCCAGCGATAGGCTTCTTGCTTAACCGGCGCCTTAGGCTCAGAAGTGACCGATGCCGAACGCGACTGGACACGATCCGTGACCGAAGCCAGACGTTCAAGCGCGGCGTTATTTACCGGCCGCGCTCTTGCAGGCGCTGCCGGTTCACTCTTTTTTGGTCTGGGTGCTCCCTGCGCGCGCTGTAGCTGGCTGCGGGCAGCAAGCACCGAACTGGTGGCGTCCGACAGCGGCACATTTTGCGGCGATGGCGCTGCCGGCTGTACTGGCACCTGCTGCGGTGACATAACCGCCGTCGGCGCGGCCGGTGCGAAAGACTGCGGCTGCACCTCGGGTTCCGGCAACGGCATGCGCGGATGGAACGCCAGCGCGCGCAGCAGGGTCATCTCAACCCCCATACGTCTGTCGGGCGCGAACGGCAGTTCCTTACGGCCAATTAACAGGGTTTGGTAGTAAAGCTGTACATCCGTTGGCGGAATGGTGCGGGCCAGCTCGCGCATCCGCTGTTCTATGGCCGCCATATCCGGGCCCAGCGCCGCCGGGGAGAGTTGCACCATCGCGATCCGGTGCAGCAGGCTGAGCATCTCTACCAGCAGGGCTTCCCACTCCACGCCGCGTGAGGCTGAGGCGTTGACCAGCTCCATCACCCGCTCGCCGTTGGCCTCGACAACCGCTTCAATCAGCGACAGCGCCTGATCGTCATCCAGCGTGCCGAGCATGGTGCTCACCGCCTGGGTCGTCAGCTTGCCTTCGCCGCTGGCAATCGCCTGATCCGTGAGGCTGAGCGCATCGCGCAGGCTGCCATCTGCGGCACGCGCCAGCAGCTGCAGCGCCCGCGGTTCATGGGCAACCTGCTCTTCATTCAGGATATATTCGAGCCGATCGCGGATCTGCGTGACGTCCAGCGCCTTCAGATGGAACTGCAGACAGCGGGACAAGATAGTGACCGGCAGCTTTTGCGGATCGGTGGTCGCCAGCAGGAATTTAACGTGTGCAGGCGGTTCTTCCAGCGTTTTCAGCAGGGCGTTAAAGCTGTGGCGCGACAGCATGTGCACTTCATCGATCAGATAGACCTTGAAGCGGCCACGCGCCGGGGCGTACTGGACGTTATCCAGCAGATCGCGGGTATCTTCGACTTTGGTGCGTGATGCGGCATCGATCTCAATCAGATCGACAAAGCGCCCCTGCTCGATTTCACGGCAGTTATCACACACGCCGCACGGCGTGGCGGTGATCCCGGTTTCGCAGTTAAGGCCTTTCGCCAGCAAACGGGCAATAGAGGTTTTACCGACGCCACGGGTGCCGGAAAAAAGCCAGGCGTGGTGGATACGTCCTAGCGATAAGCTGTTCGCCAGGGCGGTCAGCACATGTTCCTGGCCGACAACGTCAGCAAAGGTTTGGGGTCGCCATTTACGGGCTAACACCTGATAACTCATGGGCAGGCTCTGCAACGCTGGAAGGTGGATATTCAGGGGGGTAATGCTAACACAACCTCACCCGTTGGGCGAGGTTGCGGGCGGGAGGATTAATGTCCCGGGAATGGCACGAGGCTGTAGCTGGTGATGCCCTGTTTTTCGAGGCGCTGTTCACCGCCCAGATCGAACAGGTTGATGATAAAGGCCGCATCGGTTACTTCGCCACCCAGGCGACGGATCAGCTTCACGGTCGCTTCAATGGTGCCGCCGGTGGCCAGCAGATCGTCAACCACCAGCACTTTGTCGCCTGGCTTTATCGCATCAACGTGGATCTCAAGCTGGTCGGTGCCGTACTCCAGTTCGTAGCTCTCGGCGATGGTTTCGCGAGGCAGTTTACGCGGTTTACGCACCGGTACAAAACCCACGCCCATTGCCAGCGCAACCGGGGCGCCAAAGAGGAAACCACGGGCCTCGGTGCCTACAACTTTGGTGATCCCAGCGTTCTTATAACGCTCAACCAGCAGTTCAATGCTGAGCGCGTACGCTTTTGGGTCTTCCAGCAAGCTGGTGACATCACGGAAAAGAATGCCAGGCTTTGGATAATCCTGGATGCTTTTGATGCTGTTTTTAAGAAATTCAAGCTGCTGCGCAGTTGCGGTCATAAATGGATGCCTGATGAAAACGGTGTTACTCACGGAGCGGATAAAGGGTTGGTCAAAGTAACAATTGTTTAACCTTTAACCAGGCCCGCCCGTGCTCGAAAACGGTCGAATTTACTGGCTGCGCACAAGAAATGCAACAGCCAGTCTGATGATTATTGCTTTTCATCAACAACGGGGATCCGCCACATGAAAATGAGCAGGCAGGTGAGGATCGCCAGCAGCAGGATCCGTACCCACATCATTTTGACCAGCCATAATGAAATGGCGAAGGTCACCAGGATCAGCGCAATGGCCCGCGGCTTAGCCCCGGGCGGCATTGCACGGTACTGTTGCCAGTGACGCAGATAGCCGCCAAACCATGAGCGGTAGAGCAGCCAGTGGTGAAAACGCGGCGAGGAGCGGGCGAAGCACCACGCCGCCAGCAATATAAAAGGGGTAGTCGGCAGGAGGGGTAAAACGACACCCAGCGTGCCGAGCACTACCGCAAGCCAGCCAATGATGATTAGAATAGTACGCTGCATAATGCGAATCGGTATCAAACTGAACGGCTACTGTACCACTGGAGTGCGGATTGAAAACAGCCTTGCTTTTACAAACGCTGCAAAATCAGCTGTCGGCCCTGCGCACGCAGGCCGCACCGCTGATGCAGCACGCCACGCTGAAGCCGCGCTTTGACCGGCAGCTGTTTCGCACCCGCAGCACGGTGATGAATGCCTATCTGGATGAAGCCCAGCACAACCTGGATGAGCTGCGTCACGCCGTGGAAAAGGGGCAATCTGAGCAGGTGGCCTGGCTCGCCGGTCATCTGGCGGAACAGATTGCCGCCCTGCATCGGGAGATTGCCGCCTGGCCGCTACGCGTCTGGGACAGTTCCTCTGCCGGCACCACAAAATGGCAGCGCAAGCGTCTGGAACACCAGGAGTTTGAACGTCGGCTATGTGAAATGAAAAAGGCGCGCGCGGCGCGGCTGAATCAGGCCGAAACGCTGGAAGAACAGCAGATGCTGATGCGCGAAATCACAGCCCTGGAAGGACGGCTTGAACGCTGTCGTAAGGCACTGGATGATATTGAACGCGTTATCGCGCGTCTGACCCGTTAACAGGAGTAGTGTGTGTCACTGGAAAATGCCCCCGACGAAGTCAAGCTGGCCGTCGACCTCATCATGTTGCTGGAGAACCATGGCATCCCCACTGAAACAGTGCTGAAAGCGCTGGAGATTGTGAAGCGGGATTTTGAAGGGAAATTGCCCTCCCCCCTGCCCTCTCCCTGAAAGGGAGAAGGCCAGAGCGAGGGGGCACATCACGCCGGGGTCGGATCGTCACCCTTAATGTCACGTTTCACTTCAGTGTGCTCGTCGCCCTTTTCATTGCGCAGATGCACTTCCAGCTGGTTAAAGGCGATATTGATGTTGTTCTCGCGGCACATACGTTCGATGGTGCGGTTCAGTTCATCCACCGTGTAGCTGCGATCGCGCAGTTCACGCACGTACAGACGCAGCTCATGATCTAACGTGCTCGGCCCGAAGGTCGTAAAGAAGACGGCTGGCTCCGGATCGTGCATCACTTTTGGATGATCCATCGCCGCTTTCAGCAGGACGTTTTTCACCATCTCCAGATCGGAACCGTAAGCCACGCCGATGCGGATCACCACGCGGGTGATGGTGTCCGACAGTGACCAGTTAATCAACCGCTCGGTGACGAACGCTTTGTTCGGGATGATCACCTCTTTGCGATCGAAATCAGTGATGGTGGTCGCGCGGATACGGATCTTGCTGACGGTGCCCGAGAAGGTACCGATGGTGACGGTATCGCCGATTCGCACCGGACGTTCGAACAGAATAATCAGGCCGGAGACGAAGTTACCGAAGATCTCCTGCAAACCGAAACCAAGGCCCACCGACAACGCCGCCGCCAGCCACTGCAGTTTGTCCCACGACACCCCGAGCGAACCGAAGACGGTCATGGCGCCCACCACCAGAATCACATAGTTCAGGATGGTGGTAATGGCGTAGGAGGCCCCCTGACGCATATTCAGGCGCGAGAGGATCAGTACCTCCAGCAGGCCGGGTAAGTTGCGGATCAAGGCCCATGCCACCACCGACGAGACCAGTGCAAACAGCAGGCTGCCCATAGTGACATTTTTCATCACCGCCGCACCCGCTTCGGTGCCGCTGTAGTGCCACAACGTAATGCTGTCGAGATAGGCAAAGACGGTGATTAAATCAGACCAGATCGCCCAGAACATCACGCCGAACAGGGCTATCATCACCAGCATGGTGATACGCAGCGTTTGCTGGTTAACCTGCTCCAGGGCAATGGTCGGCTCTTCCTGCGGTTCAGCGCCTTCGGCCCCCTCCTTCACCATATTCTGCCGACGCGCCAGCGCGCGGCGATAGGCAATACGGCGGGCGGCAACGCTCAGCCCGCGCAGCACGGTCTGATAGAGCAGGTTCCAGAAGATCACCAGATAGACGGTTTCAATCCAGCGACCCGACAGACGCAGGGTGGTATAGAAATAGCCGGTGGCCGTCAGCACCATCAGGGCGATAGGAATAATAGAGAGTACGGTGACCGTCACCAGACGAATGGTATGCGACTCTTTGTCACGCCAGCTGTCACGGAATATCGGCCACATCAGGACGCTGATCAGCAGCAGGTTAAGCAGGATAACAAACTGCCCCAGCACATCATCCATCAGATGGAGCGGAGAGAGCTCCGCCACCACCGACCAGAAGTGCAGCGGCAACAGCGCCAGGCTGATGCGCACAATCTGGCGGCGCCAGTGGCTGGTCAGCTGCGCAGGCATATTAAAGTGGCTCACCGCCACGCCATCCTTCTCCAGCACTTTCCAGCACAGGCCAAAGACCAGCCAGAACAGCGCCAGCTTTTTGCTGAAGGCCCACAGCAGATCGCTGATATTGAGCTGCATCGTGAACAGGATCAGGCCGGCGGCGAGGATCAGCAGACAGACCGGCAGGGCGCGGATCAGATCGATAAGAATCGCTTTTGGGGTATGAAGCTGGCTGTCATTACGCAACTGCCCCACTTCCTGCGCCAGCTTCGCCTGATACTTTTTCAGCCAGCCAAGACGCCAGCGAATGAGGCCGGCAATCAACAACAGCGGCAGACCCGCCAGGAAAGCAAACGCCACCGCAGGGCCTGCTTTTTCCCAGTTAACAGAGATTTTCATCCCCTTAATCTGATCTTTCAGCATGCCCGGGAAGGATTTGATCCAGTCCCAGTCCATCGGTTTATTGCTGTTCACCCAGAAGATTTGCTGGGTGAGGATCTCCTGCAGACTTTTGGATACGCTCACCAGTTGCTGCTGGTTGATCTGCAGGTTAATGGCCATCATGAGCTGATTACCCAGCTGTTTATTCATCTGGTCAAGCAGTTCGCGGCGCATATCCACCACCTGCAACAGCGCATCGTGAACCTCTCCATTGACCTCGCTCTTGTGCCCCTCTTCCAGCTTCGCCACGAAGGCATCGCTCTGGAACAGGGCATCGCGCTGTTGGTTGACCTCAAACTGCTCCAGGCGCAGATCCGCAATGCGGTTGGTCATGTCCTCCAGCTCATCGGCAGAAGGTAAAGTCTGCTGCTGTTGATAAAGGATACGCGACAGCAGCAGGCTGCCTTTCAGGACGGCAATCTGCTCTTTAATATTGCGTTCGGACTGTAGGGCGCGATCCAGCCAGTTTTTCACTTTAATGTTCTGCTGAACCAGGGTGTTGCCGTTTTCAGTGGCTTTAATCAGGCGCTGGCTGAGCTGGTGGTTAACGTCCAGCTCTTGCTTCACCAGCGGATTTTCCTGGATACGCGCGGTTTCATCCGGGTTTACCGCTTCCTGAGCCGTTTTCTCCGTCAGGGTCAGTCGCTTGCTGTTGACCGCCTCCTGCAGCAGCTGCAGCTGGTGCTCCAGACGGTTGATGTTCGCGGTGACGTAGTCGCGCTGTTTTTGCAGGGTATCCTGCAGGACGGTATTGCCTTCCAGGCTCTTGCGCTGCTGTTCGATCTGGGCATTCAGCAGAAGCTGCTGCGTCATGAGCAACGTTTGCTGCGTGGGGCGTAACGCCGCCTCGCCCACCGTGGTGCCGTTCAGGCGATTGCGGATCTGCTGCAGCTCCTGAGAGGCGGCATACATTGCATTCTGTACGCGCTCCGGCTGAGTTTGCAGGGAAACCAGCTGGCTGTTGTAGGTTGAGAGATCGCTCTGGGCGGTTTGTAGGTCGTCGAGCAACTGCGATACGCGCAGTTCCAGCTGGCGTAATGAGAGCGTGGCCAGCGTTTTGCGGGTTTCTTCATCATTGTCCACATCACTTAGCGCATTCAGGCTTTCGGTCGCCTTACGCATCGCTTCCGGCGCCTGGGCCACTTTCTGGCGTAACTGTGTGGTTTCGGCCTTGATCCGCTCAAGCTTATCAATAGTCTCGAGGGTTTCCGTCAGGTCTTTTTGTACCAGCTTGTCCTGCGGAGTGAGCTCTTTTTGTTTGTTCAGGACATCAAGCTGGCTCTGAATATCTGCCCGGGTTGGCGTATCATTGGTGTTATCACCACGTGCAAACGCAACCGGGGAAGCCAGTAAGGCAAAAAAGAGAAGCAAAATAAAGGCAAAAACAGGATGCGATTGGCGTGTGTAGTGCGACATAGTAGTGTGTAATTTGTGTGATGAATGACCGGGATGACCGGCGTGAAGAATATCACGGCCGTCGAAAGCAAAATAGCGTGAACTGATGGCTCCCGGATAATTCCTGGGCGTCAGGCCAGGAGCGGCTCAGGCTGCGCCCGTAGCGTGGGACAGAGCTGGTACATCTCCAGCAGGATCGCGACATAATCACGGGCTTCACGTTGCAGATCAAAAGACTGGGGAGCAAACAGCCAGTTTTCCATAATGCCGGAAATATAACTGCGCATCAGAATGGCGGCGCGACGGGTCAGCAGATTAGCCGGGAGCATGTTGGCTTTAATACAGTGCGTCAGGGTTTGTTCGATTCGGTCGTAACTGGCCAGACAGAGGCTGCGCTGCGCCTGCTGCACCACCGCCATCTCCCCAACAAATTCACATTTATGGAAGATGATCTCCATCATCAGACGGCGTCGCTCTTCTATAACCGTCGCCTCAAGGATATAGACCAGAATCTCTCTTAAAACTGAGAGTGGATCGCCAGGGAATTTTGCCCGATACTCAGTCTCAAGATCCCCAATACTGGATTCTGACAGCTCCCAAATTTCGCCAAATAAATCTGACTTATTTTTGAAATGCCAGTAAATCGCTCCCCGGGTAACCCCAGCCGCCTGAGCAATCTGAGCCAGAGAGGTGGAGGAGACCCCCTGTTGCGAAAACAAGCGTAAAGCGACATCAAGGATGTGTTGGCGTGTTGCAAGTGCTTGTTGTTTGGTTTTTCGTGCCATGCGCAGGTGAATTTACAGGAGCCAGATTTACATACATTTATGAATGTATGTACCATAGCACGACGATAATATAAACGCAGCAATGGGTTTGTGGACGCTTGATCCATTGATCAATTTGAAATCGGAAACTCGAGGTTTACATATGAACAAAAACAGAGGGTTAACGCCTCTGGCGATCGTTCTGATGCTCTCAGGCAGCTTAGCGCTTACAGGATGTGACGAAAAACAGGCTCAACAAGGAGCGCAGCAGGTGCCAGAAGTTGGTGTCGTGACGCTCAAAACCGAACCTCTCCAGATGACAACAGAATTACCCGGCCGAACCAGCGCTTACCGTATTGCTGAAGTGCGTCCACAGGTGAGTGGCATCATTCTGAAACGTAATTTTACTGAAGGCGGTGATGTTAAAGCGGGCGAGTCTCTGTATCAGATTGATCCTGCAACCTATCAGGCGAACTACGAAAGCGCGAAAGGCGATCTGGCCAAAGCGCAGGCTGCTGCAAAAATTGCCCAGCTGACCGTCAACCGTTATCAGAAACTGTTGGGTACGCAGTACATCAGCCAACAGGAATATGACAGTGCGCAGGCGGATGCCCAGCAGGCTAACGCTGCGGTCGTCGCTGCGAAGGCTGCCGTTGAAACCGCGCGTATCAACCTGGCCTATACTAAAGTGACCTCCCCTATCAGCGGCCGTATTGGTAAATCCGCGGTGACCGAGGGTGCGCTGGTACAGAACGGCCAGACCACTGCGCTGGCAACCGTGCAGCAACTGGACCCGATCTATGTCGATGTCACCCAGTCGAGCAACGATTTCCTGCGTCTGAAACAGGAGCTGGAAAACGGCACCCTGAAGCAGGAAAACGGCAAAGCGAAAGTTGAGCTGGTCACCAGCGACGGCATCAAATTCCCGGAGACCGGCAGCCTGGAGTTCTCAGACGTAACGGTCGATCAGACCACCGGTTCGATTACCCTGCGCGCCATCTTCCCGAACCCGAACCATACGCTGTTACCGGGTATGTTCGTTCGCGCCAGCCTGGAAGAAGGGACCAACCCAACCGCACTGCTGGTGCCACAGCAGGGCGTGACCCGTACTCCGCGCGGCGATGCCAGTGCGATGGTGATTGGCGCTGAAGACAAAGTCGAAGTTCGTCAGATCAAGGCAACCCAGGCGATTGGTGACAAATGGCTGGTGACTGACGGTCTGAAAGATGGCGATCGCGTCATCATTACCGGATTACAAAAAGTTCGCCCAGGCGCCAAGGTAAAAGCGCAAGAGGTCACGTCTGACAATCAACAGCAAGCCTCAGCAGGCGGTCAGTCAGAACAACCTAAGTCTTAACTTAAACAGGAGCCGTTAAGACATGCCTAATTTCTTTATCGATCGCCCCATTTTCGCGTGGGTGATCGCCATCATCATCATGCTAGCCGGGGGACTTGCGATCCTGAAGCTGCCTGTCGCGCAATATCCAACCATTGCGCCGCCAGCAATTTCAATCGCCGCAACCTACCCAGGGGCTGATGCAAAAACGGTGCAGGACACCGTCACGCAGGTTATCGAACAGAACATGAACGGTATCGATAACCTGATGTACATGTCCTCCAACAGTGACTCAACCGGTACTGTTCAGATCACCCTGACCTTCGAGTCGGGTACGGATGCGGACATTGCCCAGGTTCAGGTACAGAACAAACTGCAGCTGGCGATGCCGCTGCTGCCGCAGGAAGTACAACAGCAGGGTGTGAGCGTGGAGAAATCCTCCAGTAGCTTCCTGATGGTTGTCGGCGTTATCAACACCAACGGCACCATGACGCAGGAGGATATTTCCGACTACGTGGGCGCCAACATGAAGGACGCTATTAGCCGTACTTCTGGTGTCGGTGACGTTCAGCTCTTCGGTTCTCAGTACGCGATGCGTATCTGGATGGATCCGAACAAACTGAACAACTTCCAGCTGACGCCGGTAGACGTGATTAACGCCATTAAAGCGCAGAACGCCCAGGTTGCAGCCGGTCAGTTAGGCGGTACGCCGCCGGTTAAAGGCCAGCAGCTGAACGCCTCGATCATCGCCCAGACCCGTCTGACCTCTGCGGATGAGTTCAGTAAGATCCTGTTGAAGGTGAATCCGGACGGTTCCCAGGTTCGCCTGCGCGACGTGGCAAAGGTGGAACTGGGTGGTGAAAACTATGACGTGATCGCGAAGTTTAACGGCCAGCCGGCATCCGGTCTGGGGATTAAACTGGCGACTGGCGCCAACGCCCTGGATACCGCGACGGCGATCCGTGCCGAACTGAAGAAAATGGAACCGTTCTTCCCGTCAGGCCTGAAAATCGTTTACCCGTATGACACAACGCCGTTCGTGAAAATCTCCATCCACGAAGTGGTGAAAACGCTGGTAGAAGCGATCATCCTGGTCTTCCTGGTGATGTATCTGTTCCTGCAAAACTTCCGTGCGACGCTGATTCCAACCATCGCCGTACCGGTGGTTCTGCTCGGGACCTTTGCGATCCTGGCGGCCTTTGGTTTCTCGATAAACACCCTGACGATGTTCGGGATGGTGCTGGCGATCGGCCTGCTCGTGGATGACGCCATCGTGGTGGTCGAAAACGTCGAGCGTGTGATGTCCGAAGAGGGACTCCCGCCGAAAGAGGCGACCCGTAAATCCATGGGCCAGATCCAGGGCGCCCTGGTCGGTATCGCCATGGTGCTGTCGGCGGTATTTATCCCGATGGCCTTCTTTGGTGGTTCTACCGGTGCGATCTATCGTCAGTTCTCGATCACTATCGTTTCCGCGATGGCCCTGTCGGTTCTGGTGGCACTGATCCTGACGCCGGCCCTGTGCGCCACCATGCTGAAACCGGTGGCAAAAGGCGATCACGGCGAGAACAAAAAAGGCTTCTTCGGCTGGTTTAACCATATGTTCGATAAGAGCACGCACCACTACACCGACAGCGTGGGCAACATCCTGCGCAGCACCGGTCGTTATCTGCTGCTCTATATCATCATCGTGGTCGGCATGGCTTACCTGTTCGTTCGTCTGCCAAGCTCGTTCCTGCCGGATGAAGACCAGGGCGTATTCCTGACCATGGCTCAGCTGCCTGCAGGTGCTTCCCAGGAACGTACCCAGAAAGTGCTGGATGAGGTCACGGATTACTACCTGAACAAAGAGAAAGCCAACGTTGAATCGGTGTTTGCGGTTAACGGCTTTGGCTTTGCGGGTCGTGGCCAGAACACCGGTATCGCCTTCGTCTCTCTGAAAGACTGGGCTGAGCGTCCAGGCGACGAGAACAAAGTTGAGGCCATTACGGGTCGTGCGATGGGCACTTTCTCGCAGATTAAAGATGCGATGGTCTTCGCCTTTAACCTGCCAGCGATTGTTGAACTGGGTACGGCAACCGGCTTTGACTTCCAGCTTATCGACCAGGGTGGTCTGGGCCATGAGAAACTGACTCAGGCGCGTAACCAGCTGTTTGGCGAAGTTGCGAAGCACCCTGACCTGCTGGTTGGCGTTCGTCCGAACGGCCTGGAAGATACACCGCAGTTCAAAGTGGATATCGATCAGGAAAAAGCACAGGCGCTGGGCGTCTCTATCAGTGACATCAATACCACGCTGGGCGCAGCCTGGGGCGGTAGCTACGTCAACGACTTCATCGACCGCGGTCGCGTGAAGAAGGTCTACGTGATGTCTGAAGCGCAGTACCGTATGTTGCCGAGCGATATCAATAACTGGTATGTGCGCGGCAGCAACGGACAGATGGTGCCATTCTCAGCCTTCTCCACTTCACGCTGGGAATACGGCTCGCCGCGTCTGGAACGTTACAACGGTCTGCCATCCATGGAGATCCTGGGTCAGGCGGCACCGGGCAGAAGTACCGGTGAGGCCATGAACCTGATGGAAGAACTGGCAGGTAAACTGCCAGCGGGCATCGGCTACGACTGGACGGGGATGTCCTACCAGGAACGGCTGTCCGGCAACCAGGCCCCTGCCCTGTATGCTATCTCGCTGATTGTGGTCTTCCTGTGTCTGGCGGCGCTGTATGAGAGCTGGTCGATTCCGTTCTCGGTTATGCTGGTCGTTCCGCTCGGCGTTATCGGCGCCCTGCTGGCCGCCACGTTCCGTAGCCTGAATAACGACGTTTACTTCCAGGTGGGCCTGCTGACAACCATTGGCTTGTCGGCGAAGAACGCGATATTAATCGTCGAATTCGCCAAGGATCTGATGGATAAAGAAGGGAAAGGCCTGATTGAAGCGACGCTGGAGGCGGTACGTATGCGTCTGCGTCCTATTCTGATGACCTCGCTGGCCTTTATCCTCGGCGTTATGCCGCTGGTTATTAGCTCGGGTGCAGGCTCCGGTGCACAGAACGCCGTAGGTACCGGTGTAATGGGCGGGATGGTGACCGCAACCATCCTGGCAATCTTCTTCGTGCCGGTGTTCTTCGTGGTCGTACGTCGCCGTTTCAGCCGTAAGAACGACGAAACCGAACACAATCATCCGGTGTGATGACCCCCATCCGGGTTTAACCGTTAAAAAGGCCGCATATGCGGCCTTTTTTTCAACAATTAAAAATCATAAAATTAGCTTATTGAGGGTTTATATATTTAATGTCACCCTTAAACGGCTTATCCTATTTAACCTGGTTCTATTACAGAAATTCCCAAATTTTTGCGTCACGTCTTAGGTATTAAGAGTATTCCTGGTGTTTTTTGATTTCACCCGCGCTTACCAATGATTTTTAGACTGGTTAAGAAATCACACAGGGTGATAAGTAAAGAGCTGTATCAGGATAAAACAATATATAACATAGTGGCCGCCAGAGACGGTAAAATGCTGCGTAATTGTAATTTTTCGTAATAGCGCGGTGAAATCCTGATTAGAGTAGATTATAGTTAAAGCAAGAGGCATAACAGTAGTCATTGACGCTGAGTCAGTTGTACCCTTCCCGACAACGATGTTCGGTGAGTAAAAAATCACTCAAAAAGGGGATACGCTATGGACGAATACTCGCCTAAAAGGCAAGATATTGCACAGTTGAAATTTCTTTGTGAATCCCTGTACCATGACTGCCTGACCAATCTCGATGAAAGCAATCATGGCTGGGTAAATGACCCGACTTCTGCCATTAACTTGCAGTTAAACGAGTTGATTGAACATATTGCTACCTTCGCGCTTAATTATAAAATTAAGTATAACGAAGATAATAAGTTGATTGAGCAAATTGACGAATACCTGGATGACACTTTTATGTTATTCAGCAGCTACGGCATTAACGCACAGGATTTACAAAAATGGCGTAAATCGGGCAATCGGCTTTTTCGTTGTTTTGTCAATGCAAGCAGAGCTAACCCGTTAGCTTCTCCGATTAAAATTATTACAAACAATTAGGTGAATTTATGTCTGATAAACCATTAACCAAGACTGATTATTTGATGCGTTTACGACGCTGTCAGTCCATTGACACCCTGGAACGCGTCATTGAAAAAAATAAATACGAGCTTTCTGATAATGAGCTTGCGGTATTCTATTCAGCAGCCGATCATCGTCTGGCTGAACTTACGATGAATAAGCTGTACGATAAAATCCCGACCGCTGTATGGAAGTTTGTACGCTGATTATGTCTAACTACTCTCAGAGATAAAGATTCTACGTTCAGATGTTTCATCCTTTGCGTGACAGGCAGTTCTCCATTGCTGGGCTAGCGCTATCGCCAGGGGAAAGATTGCGTTGTACTGAACAGCCAGCCATCTCATCCCACCCGCCCTTTTCTGGTAACTGTTATGATGTTTCTTAGCATAACTGTTACTGTCCACACACATTGTGGTCACTTAAAATATACGGATCCTTCGTATTGAGTCGAATTCAGAAAGGGCAGAAGATGACCGAGATACAACGCCTGCTTACCGAAACCATTGATGATCTCAATGTTCGCGAAAAGCGTGACAACAAGCCGCGCTTCAGCATCAGCTTTATTCGCAAACATCCTGGTCTGTTTGTCGCCATGTATGCGGCGTGGCTTGCTACGCTGGTAGTGATGCTGCAATCCGAAACGCTGATTGGTTCCGTCTGGTTGCTGGTTGTCCTGTTCATCGTCTTTAACGCCTTCTTCTTCTTTGACGTCAATCCGCGTTATCGCTATGAAGATATTGATGTGCTTGATTTCCGGGTCTGCTACAACGGTGAGTGGTACAACACGCGCTTTGTGCCTCCTCAGCTGATCGAAAACATTCTGCATTCCCCTAACGTCGAGTCCCAGCAAAAAGAGAAACTGCAGAAGATGATCGCCACGAAAGGCGAGCTCTCTTTCTACGATGTTTTCACCCTCTCCCGCGTGGCCGCCTGAACCTCTCCTGGCCTGCCGCCAATATCGGCGGCAGGCATCTTTATCCCGCTTAACGTCTCTTCTTACGCCCCTGCACCGCCTTAAAGCGCGGATTGGATTTACAAATCACGTATAACCGCCCTTTACGCTTCACAATCTGACAATCTGGATGGCGTTGTTTTGCGCTGCGCAATGAATTCAGAACCTGCATACCTACCTCATTATGATTTGTTATAACATAACAATTAGCATATCTGAGTAGCGAGGCAAAAACAACCTGCGCCTGTAGCGTTCGTCAGGTTTTCGCTCTGTGAAAAAGTCACTTAAAATGGTATTTAATTCAGTGTCTCAATTGCTAAATGAACTCACTATCAACTGCGTGCTATAACACTACATGTCAACGGCGTTTTCGTTTTAATGTCATCGGCTTGGGCGCCCAACAACGGCGTTATAAAAGGAAACAGGAGCATGACAACCCGACACCTGGTCAGTGTGGTTACCTGTGTACTCATCATTGCTGTCCTTGTTCCTGTCTGCCTGAGTGTCTGGCTGGCGCACCGCAATGCAGAAGATAAGTTTGTCGATGATCTGAACAGCTACTCTTCGCGCGTACAGATACGTACCGACAGAGTCATTAGCCAGGCGGAATCCGCCCTGAAGGAGATGCACGCTTTTAATGGAACCCCATGCAGTTACGAACATGCGATGGCGATGCGCCGCGCCTCCTTTTCCTGGCGCTACATTCAGGAAGTTCTTTACGTTGAGGATCTGAAACCGCGCTGCTCCTCGCTGGAACAAGTGAGCCATGCCGCCCCGTTTCCGCCAGCAATGCGCATCACCTCCGATGGCTACCGGGCCTGGGTCACCTCGCATAACGATCTGGGCCTCGACCGCTATATGGCCGCGATTGGTACAGAGCACTACATTGTCATGATCGATCCGGCCTCGCTGATCGATGTGATCCCCTTTGGCTCATGGCCGATCGATGTCGCCCTGGTGGGGCTTCGCCGCAATATCGTTTTTGCCAGCAGCAACAAGCTGGATATGCAGGTCTTTCAGGAAATGCAGCGCAATGGCCGCGCGAATTTTCAGCATAACGGCGTGATGTACAACCGGCACGATGTATCTGACCTGGGCTTCACTATTGTGGCGTGGTCCTCTCTGACCCCTTTGCAAAAGAGCTGGCACCACCAGCTTATTTTCTGGCTGCCTTTTGGTGTCCTGATCAGTCTGCTGACAGCCTGGTTTATATTGCGCGTGTTACGCCGTTTGCAATCGCCCCGGTATCGTTTAATGGATGCGATTAATGCCAGGGAATTCCAGGTTCATTTCCAGCCGATTGTGAATCTGAACAGCGGCAGACTCACCGGTGCGGAAGCCCTCGCACGCTGGCCGCAGCCGGACGGCAGCTATCTGTCACCCGATATTTTTGTCTCCCTGGCGGAACAGACGGGCCTGACCAACCCGCTGACGACACTTATCATCGAAAAAGTGTTTGAGGAGATGGGCGAATGGTTACGCCAGCATCCGGGCCACCATATCTCGATAAACCTGGCGCCGGCGGATTTGATCTCGGGCACCGTGCTTCCGCTGCTGAGCCGCCTGCTGAATCAGTGGCAACTGCACCCTTCGCAGATTGCACTGGAGCTCACCGAGCGCGGGTTCGCCGATCCTGCGGTCAGCGCCCCGGCCATTGCCGCATTCCGACGTGCCGGGCACTCTGTCTATATTGATGATTTCGGAACGGGTTACTCCAGCCTCAGCTACCTTCAGGATCTGGATGTCGATACGCTGAAAATTGATAAATCGTTTGTGGATGCGCTGGAATATAAAAATGTCACCTCGCACATCATAGAGATGGCCAGGTCGCTCGATCTGGACATGGTAGCAGAAGGTATTGAAACCGAAGGCCAGCTGGCATGGCTTCGTCGCCACGGTGTGCAGTACGGCCAGGGCTGGTTTTACAGCAAGGCGCTGCCGAAAGAGGCGTTTATCCAGTGGGCGGAAACGAATCTCGATCCCGAGAGCCACGCTTAACGCCCGGCGGGAAGCGCCGCCGGGCGTCACGCTTATTCGTCCAGAAGCGGCGAGAAGCCGCCATAAATCATGCGCTTACCATCAAAAGGCATGGCTTCGCCAAACGCTTTCATTCTGGGATCGTTCATCATCTTCTGATTCGCCTCGTCGCGAACCGCCTTTGAAGGATATTCGATCCAGCTGAAAACCACCTCTTCGTTCTCTTCCGCCTTCACCGCCATGCGAAAGTCCGTTAATTTGCCGTCGGGTACGTCATCTGCCCAACACTCAACAATACGCAGCGCGCCAAACTCTTTAAACAGCGGCGCGGCTTTCGCCGCCAGCTCGCGATAAGCCTCCTTATTATCTGCGGGCACGGCAACCACAAAACCGTCGACATACTTCATCAGATAAACCTCCGAAGTGAACGTGCGGCCACGCGGTGTGGCCGCATCAGCGATTAAGTTTAGTTCTGTTGCCAGCTAAAGGCGTAACGCACCTTTTTCACCTGCAGGATAAACTCCGGAGAGACGCTTGGGCTCCAGGAATCATCGCCCCCAACGCCCATATGGAACGCGTCAAGGTTCAGCCAGCAGCCGGGCTCCTCACGTAACAGATGGTGATGCGAGGTCTCGCGCAGCTGCGTCTGGCTGTAGCGGCTTACCGAGAAGTGAAAATCACCCTCCAGCTGATGCTGCCCTACATTCAGTTGACGCGTATCGCAGCGCAGGCCGTTGTCGGTCGGGAAAATGTAGGGAGTGTGCAGCTCAGCAAGCGGCAGTTCCCAGCGTCCCTGACGGGCAGCGAGCTTGCGATCCGGGTAGTTCTCATGCGGCCCGAGCCCCTGCCAGCTTACGGTCTGCGGCGTCTGCGCCAGCTGACAGCTCAGCCCGATTCGGGCGGGCTCTGGCATATCACTCGCCACCTGCACCTCAACGTCGCCGTGCAGCACGCCCTGGCTATCGATGCGCCAGCATTTACGGCTCAGGAACAGCACCTGATTGTTGTGCTCCCAGGCCTGGAGCGTGGCGATCGTTACCCCCTGCGCCAGCTGCTCTCCCTCGCACAGCAGCAAACGCGGCGTCAGGCTGTACATCCCTGCCGCCTTCCAGCGTTCCACCCAGGCATTCGGATCGATGCGGGTCGCTTCGCTGACGCCGATATCGTTATCCAGTGGGGCGCGGGTAAAGTTATCGGTCAGCGGCGAAAGCAATGTCGGCACGCCGTCGCGCCACCATTGCGTCAGATTGCCGCTGGTGCGATCAAACTGCCAGCGCTGCTGCTGATGGGTTATGACCAGCGCGTCATCCTCATGGATCAGCTGTGGAATGGCTCCGGCAGCCTTCGGTGTCGCGATGCATAACGGCGCTGGCAAGGGCCATTGTTCCCAGGCGCAAAGGTGGTTTTCAGCGGACCACGGCGTGGCGGCAGGCTGAATAACCTCAACGTTCAGCCACAGTTCACCCGGTGCAGATGCCCACTGCGGCAGAGCGAGCTCCAGCCGTTGCGTCCCTTGTGGCGGAATGTCCAGCGCCACAACGTCGGTGGCCAGCACCTCGCCATTCCGCATTACCGACCAGCGTAACTGCTCGTTGTCCGTGGTGCGGAAGAGATAATCGCTCTGCACCTCCACCACCAGCGGGGAGTGGCTTTGCAGGGTAAAGGTGAAGAACTGCTGCGCGCGCTGGGCCTCATAGAGGGCCGGATGCGGCGTGCGATCGGGGAAGACCAGCCCGTTCAGACAAAACTGTCTGTCATTCGGTTTATCACCAAAATCGCCACCGTAGGCCCAGAAAGGATTGCCCTGTTCGTCATGCTTCGTCAGCGCCTGGTCGACCCAGTCCCAGACGAAACCGCCCTGCAGACGAGGATGTTTGCGGAAGGCTTCCCAGTATTTAGCGAACCCGCCAAAGCTGTTGCCCATCGCGTGCGCGTATTCGCAGAGGATCAGCGGACGCGTCTCATCCGGCATACCGATCCACTTTTTAAGGGACCATTTCGGTACTGCCGGGAAGGGTTGGTCCTGATCGACGCGGGCATACATCGGACAGACGATGTCGGTCGCCGCCGTATTCGCCCCACCGCCCTCATACTGCACCGGACGGCCAGGATCGGTCGTTTTCACCCAGCGGTAAAGGGCGTCATGGTTGGCGCCATGACCAGACTCGTTGCCCAGAGACCAGATGATGATCGACGGGTGGTTACGATCGCGCTGCACCATGCGGGTGACGCGTTCGCTCATGGCGGGTAGCCAGCGCGGATCGTCAGCCAGGCGGCTCATCGGCACCATGCCGTGAGTTTCGATGTTGGCCTCATCCACCACATAGAGCCCATAGCGATCGCACAGGCGATACCAGAGCGGGTGGTTAGGGTAATGCGAGCAGCGCACGGCGTTAAAGTTGTGCTGCTTCATCAGCTCAATGTCGCGGCGCATGGTGGCTTCGTCCATCACCTGTCCGCGCTCAGGGTGATGCTCGTGACGGTTTACGCCACGGATCAGCAGCGGCTTGCCGTTGAGCTTCAACAGCCCGTTTGCGATCTCGACACGACGGAATCCCACATCGCAGGCTTCTACGTCCAGGATCTGGCCCTGCGCGTCATGCAACACCAGAGTCAGCCGGTAAAGGGCGGGGATTTCCGCACTCCACAGCGCCGGGTGTTCCACCTTCAGTGCAACATTTACCCTCTCCTGCCAGCTTCCGCGCTCATCGACAACCGCAGAGCCCGGTGTGCCGATGGCGCTGGCGATACGCTCTCCGTCCCGCCACAGGTTTACGCTCACCTCACAGCCTGCGTAGTTGTTCCCGCCAAGGGTCAGCCCCAGCTGAAGCTGTGCGCGGTCATAATCGGCGTTCAGCTCCGTCACAACGTGATAGTCGGCGATATGGGTATCTGGCTTATGCAGCAGGGTCACGTCGCGGAAGATACCGCTCATCCGCCACATATCCTGGTCTTCAAGATAGCTGCCGTCACACCAGCGCAGCACCATTACCGCCAGCCGGTTGCTGCCTGCCCGCAGGAACGCAGACACGTCAAACTCCGCAGGCAGACGGCTATCCTGGGAGTAGCCCACCCACTGCCCGTTGCACCAGAGGTGAAAGGCGGAATTGACGCCGTCAAAGACCAGTCGCGTCTGACCGCTTTCCAGCCAGCTGGCGTCCATCTCGAATGTGAGCGAGTAACAACCGGTCGGGTTCTCAGCCGGGACAAAGGGCGGATCCACCGCAATAGGATAGGTGACGTTGGTGTAGATCGGCGTATCAAAGCCCTGCATCTGCCAGTTGGAGGGAACGGGCATCACCACCGCATCCGCGCAATCCTCCTGCGTCCAGCTGTCGGGAACCTGCTCGGGTGCAGGAAAGAAGCTGAACTGCCAGTCACCGTTCAGCGAGCGGATGGCCGGGGTTGGCTCCTCATCCCGCGCGGCGTGCTCATCACGCCAGCCGCTTAGCGGGACGTGGGCAGGAAGTCGGTTCCATTGGGTGACGCCGGGATTCTCCCAGTCACGACGGGCAAGAAGTGTGCTGAGGGTCAGCGAAGCAGGATGGGACATAGTTACCTCTTTGCGAAGCGCTCACAATTTATGGCTACAATGCCCTGTCAGGTTGCCAGGGTAAAGGGGGAGAGCGTCATGAAGCGATGGCGATCACAAAAGCGTTAACGACGCGCCAGCTGTTCGGCCAGCAGCGCCAGCGATTTAAGCTGACGGGCCAGATCTTCACTTCCCTGCGGGATCCCTTCCCGGGCGGTGGAGTGGCGCTCGACAAGCGTCACCGGCAGCCGGGTTTGTGCCGGGGCTGCTTCACTCGTCCCCTGCTGCGCCAGTAACCACTCCACGCTGCGCAGTCCCGCCTCACGGAACGCCTGACGAACCGTGGTCAGCGGCGGGGTAAACCACGCGCTGTCGGTGGTATCGTCAAAACCGACCACCGAGATCTGGCCCGGCACAGCAATACCCTTTTCGGCACAGGCGCGCATCACGCCAAGGGCCATCTGATCGTTCGCCACCAGGATCCCCTGCGGGAGGGTCGCCCCCGCCAGCAGCTGATGGCCTTTTTCATAACCTGAAGCCGCGCTCCAGTCCCCCTCCGCAACCGCACACGGTTCCAGGCCCGCATCGCCTAAGGCAGACAACCAGCCGGCAAGACGCGCCCGGGCAGAGACGGAACTTTGTGGCCCGCCAAGCAGGGCGATCCGCTGATGGCCCAGCGCCAGCAGATGTTGCGCCCCCAGAGTGGCCCCCTGTCCGGCATCAAACACCAGGCTGTGTACCCGGGCGTCAGGGGAGACATCAAGAAACAGTACCGGCACCGGAAGGGCCTGCGCCTGCAGGCTTTCTGCCTGGGCCTCTTCGAGCGGCACGTTAACCAGCAGCCCTTCCACGCGCTGGGCCAGCAGCTCCTGCAGCGCCGCCATGCATTGCTGGGGATTTTCCACCATCGAGATCAGCACGCTCGCCCCGCGCTCGCCTGCGCGGGTCTTCACCGCTGAGGCAATCTGCGAGGGGGCATGCAGGGCCAGATCTGTAGTAATCAACCCCAGGGTGCGGGTGCGTTTACCGGCCAGCTGCTGGGCACCGCGATTGGGAACATAGTGCAGCTCGGCCATCGCCTGCAGCACTTTCTCCCGGGTCCGGGCCGAGACGTGGGCCGCATCATTAATGACCCGTGAGACGGTTTGATAAGAGACGCCCGCGAGGCGGGCAACATCATAGAGCGTTATGGCTTTCATGCGCTTCGCGTTGCAGTGACAGAGGTACCTATTCTGTCATAACGCCTGGCGTAAAGCATGTGAGCGCTTCGCAAAATCAGACAACGCGCTCAGGCTGCGGGACTAGCGGGCGCGGTCTCTGACGAAACCATGGCAGACAGATCTGGATCAGCGGGCCGATGCTTAACGCATAGAGCACGGTACCGACACCAAAAGTGCCCCCCAGCAGGCAGCCAGTCAGCAAAACTGAAATCTCAATCGCCGTGCGCACGCTGCGAACCGACCAGCCGGTGCGGGCGTTGATACCAGTCATCAGGCCATCGCGCGGCCCGGCGCCAAATCCGGCCCCGATGTACATGCCGGTCGCCAGCGCATTTACGATAACCGCGCTGACCAGCAATACGCAGCGGGCCATCAGCGAATCGATAGCCGGAATAAACGCCAGCGCGACATCGGCCGCCAGACCGATGGCAATCACGTTGCTGATGGTGCCGAGCCCCAGGCGCTGGCGCAGTGGGATCCACAGCAGCAGCACCAGCACACCGGTCAGAATGATAACGGTGCCAATATCCATTCCCAGCAGTTTTGCCACCCCCAGGTGGAAGACATTCCACGGATCGGCCCCCAGATCCGCGCGCACAAACATCGCCGTTGACAGGCCATAGAGGCTTAATCCGACGTAAAGCTGAAGTAATCGACGTAACATGATCGCTCTCCGATGGTTTCTGCTTTTATCATTGCCTGAAATGGCCCTATGATTAATGACCAGTTTTCAAAAAGTGGACTGCCTGTGTCATCACGTCGATTTGGAAGTCAGTCATTAGTGCGTCTGCTGGGTCACTGGCAGGAGAGCCCCTCCCGTACCCCGCTGTGGCGACAGCTGGCCGATGCCCTGCGCCTGCTGATCCTGGACGGCAGGCTGGCGCTGGATACACGCCTGCCGGGAGAGCGGGAGCTGGCTTTAACGCTGGAAGTCAGCCGGACCACCGTCAGCAGCGCCCTTGCCCATCTGCGGGATGAGGGCTACCTCGAAAGCCGACACGGTAGCGGCTCGCGGGTGATCCTGCCCAACAGCCGCACGCCCCCTACCCGCGCCAACGCCAGTGCGGCGCTGGATCTCTCTACCGCCGCGCTGGGAGCCGGGCCGGAGATCCATCAGGCCTATACCCATGCCCTGACCGCCATGACGCCGCATCTGACGCAAACCGGCTATGACCAACTGGGACTGCTGGCCCTGCGCGAAGCCATTGCCGCACGCTATACGGCGCGCGGCCTGCCGACCCGGGCAGAAGAGGTGATGGTGGTTAACGGTGCCGTCAGCGGGCTGGCGCTGGTACTGCGCATGTTCACCGGGCCAGGCGATCGGGTAGTGGTGGATCACCCCACTTACCCGCTGGCTATTGCCGCCATCCAGGGCGCCTCCTGCCGACCGGTAGGTGTCTCGCTGCCGCAGACCGGCTGGGATATTGACGGATTTGCCGCCACCCTCGCCCAGACCGCGCCGCGCCTGGCTTATCTGATGCCGGATTTCCACAATCCCACGGGCCGCTGCATGGATGCGACGAGCCGGCAAGCTATCGCCGCCGTGGCTGCCCGGGCCCGCACTCTGCTGGTCGTCGATGAAACCATGGTGGATCTCTGGTTCGATGCACCTCCCCCAGCGCCGCTGGCTGCCTTCTGCCCGAACGGCAATGTCATTACCCTCGGCTCGGCGGGAAAAAGTTTCTGGGGCGGCCTGCGTCTGGGCTGGGTTCGCGCCCCGGCGCGCACCATCGCCACGCTGGCGCAAACGCGCGATACGCTCGATCTCGGCTCGCCGCTGCTGGAACAGCTGGCGACCCTGTGGTTGATTGAGCAGGGCGAAACCTTTTTACCTGCCCGACGGCAGATGCTGCGTGAGCGGCGAGATGGCTGCGCCGCGCTACTGCGGGAACATTTTCCCGACTGGCGTTTCCAGGTGCCGGAAGGGGGCTTATCCTACTGGGTGGAACTGCCGGATATGTTGGCCACTCAGCTCGCCACCCGCGCCGAAGCGGCGGGTATTCATCTGGGGGCCGGGACGCGGTTCGGGCTTTCCGGGGCGTTTGACCGCTACCTGCGCATGCCCTTCTCTCTGGAGCCAATGGCGCTGGAAAACGCCCTGGTGCGGATCAAGCCGCTGTGGCTGGCGCTGATTAACGGTGGGCAAAACGTAAAACGTACCCTGGTGTAATCGCCTTTTCGCCGTGGGCGACTGCAACGTTGATATTAATTACGGGAAAAAAGTGAGCGGGCGCACAAATAATCGCGCATAACGGGCAATTTAAAAATGTCTGACTGTAATTGTTACAGTCAGACATTTTCAGCATGGGAGGTCAGTGCTGAGCAGGAATAGGAAAACCTTTCAGGGAAATAACAAAACTATCGCCTTCTTTCTTTATTTTTGCGCCGGTATCACACCAGTCAGACGCAATTCGAAAGAACTCATCACTGCCAACGTCCCAGCCCAGGCGGACATGTTTGACATAGCCAGAGCGCAGAAGCGTGCAGGCTTCGGAGTAGCTGCTGGCGGTGGATTGTTGATGTTGTTTCATTTTTTCTTCTTCAGAATTTTTCTTAGTGCCTTGATTTCTTTAGGAGTAAATGGAGCTACACTCTCTTCTTCCGTATGCTGATTGTCGATATCCTCCTCCGTCACTCCCGCCTCATCTGCTACAGCAAATGCCATCTGCAGCAGCTTCTCAGTGGTAACGCTGAGATTCTCATTATTCACTTCGGCATAATGACGAAGTTTCTCTTTCAGCGCTTCGTCAATTTTTACATTCAGGACTGCAGTCGTCATCGTTTTTACATCCCTGGCTATTTTTTCTTAAATTAATACACGAAGTTAACATTATTATCCAGATATATATTCTCTGCTTATACATCATAAAAATGTCACACTTACCCTGCAGAAAATTTATGACAGAATAATGACAACCATGTTTCAGTATGATGACAATTTGCGAAATATACAGGTCGGTTTAAAAATATATAATACGCGCACTATTGTTGGGGATAATGGCGATAATGGATATGAAGCGATGCTGAGAAGAGCAGAAATGGGTGGGGGCCCTGCCAGCTACATCCCGGCACACACGTCGTCTGCCCTGGCTGCTTCCTTCCGGACCTGACCTGGTGAACAGAGTAGCGTTGCGGGAGAACCAACAGAGCCCCCATTGAGAGCGTTGTTAACCAACGCGCTGGCGCATTATCACTGTACGGGATAGCAATTGCAAGTTAACCGCGTCCGGGTGATGTTTTATTGCGCAAAGCGTTTACAGAGTGGGCACTTTCTTCCTGTCTTGTCCGTAAATCTTTATCATGCCCTTAACACAGGAGCACAAAATGGACGAGCACGACTCTTTTCCCCAGCGGGTATGGCAGATAGTGGCCTCGATTCCCGAAGGCACGGTCACCACCTATGGCGAGGTGGCGCAGCTGGCGGGTTCTCCCCGTGCAGCGCGACAGGTAGGCGGTGTGCTGAGAAGGCTGCCTGAAGGTAGCACCCTGCCCTGGCATCGGGTGGTCAACCGCCACGGAGCAATCTCCTTAACCGGGCCAGATTTACAGCGCCAGCGTCAGGCCTTACTCAGCGAAGGTGTGCAGGTGTCGGGAAGTGGGCAAATTGATATGCAGCGTTATCGCTGGCGGTATTGAATAGCCCCTCTCAGACGAGAGGGGCATGAAGCATTAAAGCTGGGTTGGCGCCGGCGTAGCCGTAGATGGGCTAACCTGGGTTGGTGACGTTGACGGCACAGTTGTCGGCGCACCGCCGCCAGGCTGCAGCGGCAGCGAGGTCTGCTGTACCGGCACCAGCACCAGATCGGCTTTGGTACCGCCCTGATTGATCACCGGTTTAACGATATCGGTCATCAGGACAACCTTATCGTCAATGGTAATGGCTGCGCTCAGCAGGATGCGGGCGTTAGGCTGAACATCCGCCGGGTTAAACGGCAGTTCAAATTTAAATGGCGCCTGTTTACCCTCGGTACGCGTCGCCCGCTGCGCCAGAACCTTCGATGGCGAATCCGCCAGCGAGGCATCAGACAGAGTAACGGTTAACACTGCATCCGGCGGTAAAGCCACCTTCTGGCGGATCCAGATTGTACCTGAGACATTTGGCTGCTGAATGGTCGGCTGCGTCGCTACGCCAGCAGTGTTAGGGTTCGGCGCCGGCGTCTGAATGTCTGCGCTTTTATCCGCGCAGGCAGAGAGAGCAATCGCTACCGCTAAACCACTTAACATGTGCACGAGTTTCATTGAGTTCTCCTTATCATCAATGCACCAGCGGGATCGATACCGCCAGATGAGTGGTTAACATAAAGATAACGAGACTAAGTGTGGCACAGATCAATTATTTATGCCTGGAATCCCCCTGTTATTCAGATTATTGCACCCATCGGACCACTTGCATTTCTGCGTTATACTCTGCGTATCTTTCGCCACGGCGTATTAATTGAGGACGACTATGAGTCAAGCATTAAGCAATCTGCTGACATTATTAAACCTGGAAAAAATTGAAGAAGGACTCTTTCGGGGACAAAGCGAAGATCTGGGATTACGCCAGGTTTTCGGCGGCCAGGTTGTGGGACAAGCCCTCTACGCTGCAAAAGAGACCGTACCCCAGGAGCGCTTTGTGCACTCCTTTCATAGCTATTTTCTGCGCCCTGGCGACAGCCAGAAGCCCATCGTGTATGACGTTGAAGTCCTGCGCGACGGCACCAGTTTCAGCGCCCGCCGCGTGGCGGCGGTGCAAAACGGCAAGCCAATCTTTTACATGACCGCCTCATTCCAGGCGCCGGAGCCGGGCTATGAGCATCAGAAAGCGATGCCCCCTGCCCCCGCACCCGACGCGTTGCGTTCCGAGACGGACATTGCCCGTGCGCTGGCGCATCTGCTGCCTCCGCAGGTTAAAGAGAAGTTTCTTTGCGATAAACCACTGGAGATCCGCCCGGTTGAGTTCCACAACCCAATGAAGGGCCATATTGCGGAGCCGGCTCGTCAGGTCTGGATCCGCGCGAACGGCGCGATGCCGGAAGATTTCCGCGTGCATCAATATCTGCTGGGTTATGCCTCCGACTTCAACTTCCTGCCGGTTGCCCTGCAGCCACATGGTGTGGGCTTCCTTGAGAAAGGGATGCAGGTTGCCACCATCGACCATTCGATGTGGTTCCACCGTCCGTTTAATATGAATGAGTGGCTGCTGTACAGCGTGGAGAGTACCTCGGCATCCAGCGCTCGCGGCTTTGTTCGTGGTGAGTTTTATACCCAGGATGGCGTGCTGGTGGCCTCCACCGTGCAGGAAGGGGTGATGCGTAACCGCGGATGATATGAAAAAGCCGGGCGGCGTCTTTGCCTTACCCGGCCTACAAAAGCACAATCCGTAGGCCCGGTAAGCGTAGCGCCACCGGGCAATACTTTAACTTTACGCGTTGTATGCGTTCTCGCCGTGGCTGTTGACGTCCAGACCTTCGCGCTCCTGCTCTTCCGGTACGCGCAGCCCCACCGTCATGTCTGCCAGCTTGTAGCCGATAAAGGCCACCACACCCGACCAGACCACCGTAATGGCGATACTTTCCAGCTGAACCAGAACCTGGTGACCCATGGTCACGCCTTCCGCATAACCCACGCCGCCAAGGGACGTTGAGGCGAAGAAACCGGTCATGATACAGCCGATGATGCCGCACACGCCGTGCACACCAAAGACATCACACGGGTCGTCCACACGCAGAACACGTTTCAGCGCCGTTACGCCCCACAGACCGGCCAGACCTGCCACGATACCAATGATCAGCGCGCCACCGACACCGACGAAGCCACAGGCCGGGGTGATGCCTACCAGACCGGCAATGGCACCGGAACAGGCACCCAGCAGCGAAGGCTTGCCGCGTACCGCCCACTCGCCAAAGATCCAGGAGAGGATTGCGCCCGCTGTCGCCACAACGGTATTCACGAAGGCCAGCGCCGCGATTTCGTTTGCTGCGCTTGCTGAGCCAGCGTTAAAGCCAAACCAGCCGAAGTAGAGGATAGCCGTGCCGGTAAAGACCATCGGCAGGTTGTGCGGTTTGAAGGCCTCTTTGCCAAAACCGACGCGTTTGCCGATCAGGTATGCTCCCACCAGCCCCGCTACCGCGGCGTTGATATGCACAACGGTACCGCCCGCAAAGTCCAGCGCGCCATGAGAGGCCAGCAGGCCGCCGCCCCACACCATATGCGCCACCGGCACGTAGGAGAGCGTGAGCCACACCACCACGAAGATCAGCACGGCGGAGAAGCGGATACGTTCCGCCAGCGCCCCAACAATCAGCCCGACGGTGATACAGGCGAACGAGCCCTGGAACGCCACGTGGATGTACTGATAGAAGCTGCCCATTACCGCGGTTAGCTCGATATTTTTCAGCATCGCCCAGTTAAAGCTGCCGAAGAAGGCGTTGCCCTCCCCGAAGGCCAGCGAGTAGCCGTAAACCACCCACAGCACACAAACCAGCGCGAAGGTCACCGTCACCTGGGTGAGCATGGAGAGGACGTTTTTGCCGCGGATCAGGCCGCCGTAGAAGAGCGCGATCCCCGGAATGGTCATAAACAGCACCAGCGCGGTGCAAATCATCATAAAGGCGTTATCGGCTTTGTCTGCTACCGCGGGTGCAGCCATTGCCAGCCCCGGCAACAGCGCCAGAGACCCCAGACCTGCTTTAAGTGTTGTTGTGTTCATTTTCTCGATCCCTATCACTGTGTGCCTGCTGTTTTACAGTGCCGCTTCGTCGGCTTCGCCTGTACGAATGCGAATAACGCGTTGCAGCTCAGCAACGAAAATTTTGCCGTCGCCAATTTTGCCGGTGTAGGCTGCTTTGCTAATCACGTCGATGACTTCTTCCAGCTGATCGTCGGCGATCGCCACGTCAATCTTCACCTTTGGCAGAAAGTTGACGCTATATTCCGCGCCACGGTAGAGCTCTGCATGCCCCTTCTGTCGACCAAAGCCTTTCACCTCGGTGACGGTCAGCCCCTGAATACCCATTGAAGAGAGCGCTTCACGCACGTCTTCGAGCTTGAATGGTTTGATTACCACGGTAACCAGCTTCATATATCCCCTCCAGTCAGAATTCGGTTTTGGCGAGCTAACGAAGGTGGTATTGCAAGGGGTGTGCCAAAAGTGAAAAGGGCGTGAATACGAGGCATCGCGATAAGATGGCGAAAAAAAACGCACCATGACAGTGCAGGGTGCGTTTCATTTTTGCACCAACCGATTCAGCGGCTGGCAGGTTGCTTAATTTTAGTGCATCAGGCGCTGAGGGACTCCTCCCGCGCGCTGGCGGCCAGCTCTTCGCCAGCGAGCTGCAGTTGATACATTTGCCAGTAACGCCCTTTCGCCTCAAGCAGTTGCTTATGGGTACCGCGCTCAACCGCCTGGCCGCGATGAAGCACCAGAATGGTATCTGCCTCAACAATGGTCGACAGGCGGTGAGCAATCACGACCAGGGTGGTCTGTTCGCGTACCGCCGCCAGCGCCTGCTGGATCGCCTGCTCGGTGCCGGAATCGATGCTGGCGGTGGCTTCATCGAGGATGAGCACCTGCGGCGTATCGATCAACACCCGGGCCAGCGCTAATAGCTGCTTTTGCCCGACTGACAGATTGTTACCCTGCTCGCCCAGCCGGGTATGGATACCGTCGTGCAGGCCGCGGGCCAGATCCGCCAGCTGCACCTTTTCCAGCACGTCCCACACCTGCTCTTCGCTAAACGGCCGCCCCAGCGTCACGTTGGCATAGAAGGTGTCGGCCAGAACCACCGGATCCTGCTGCACCATCGCCACCCCTTTACGCAACACGGCGTGGCTCAGGGTCGACAGCGGGCGCCCATCCAGACGAATTTCACCTTCGGTGAGCGGGTAGTAGCCCATCAGCAGGCTGGCGAGGGTACTTTTACCGCTGCCGGTATGCCCCACCAGCGCGACAAAGCTTCGGGACGGTACCGTCAGGTTGATATCCTGCAATACCAGGCGATCGTCGCGATAGGCAAAGGAGACCTGATCAAATTCAATCTCGCCGCTTTGCAGTTCGCGCTCGTCATCCCCATAGGCCTGGCGCGGGCGATCCATCAGCTCAAAAACGCGCTCACCGGCGACCACCGCCTGCTGCAACATCGACTGCTGGGTGGTGAGTTCAATCAGCGGCTCATTAAGACGGCCCAGATAGCTGATAAAGGCATATAGCACCCCCACTTCAATGGTGCCACGGGCGGCAAAGCCAAACTGCATCAGCAACCCGCACAGCACCAGCGCCGAAAAGAGGCTTAACAGCGGGCGCAGCAGGAAACCGTCCAGACGCAGGGTCTGCATGCGGGCCATGTAGTGTGAGCGGCTGGCCTCGCCCATCCGTTCGCCAAAGCGCGCCTGCTGACGGAACTGCTGAATCACGCTCATGCCATTGATGACCTCGTTAAAGCCATCGTTGATATCCGCCAGATAGGTTCGCACCCGGCGCACAATCGGTGTGCTGTAGCGCTGGTAGATGATCATCACAATCATCACCGCCGGGAAAATCGCCATCGCCACCAGCGCCATGCGCCACTCCAGGCTGAACATCGCCACCAGCATAGCGCCGACCAGCGCGGCGCTGCGCAGCACCGTCGCCACCACCGTAACATAGAGATCGCGGATCACTTCCGTATCGTTAGTCACGCGGGAGATAATCTGCCCGACAGGCTGGGTATCGAACGCGCTCAGCGGCTGGCGCAGCGCGGCGTCCATCACGTCGGTGCGCAACTGCTGCACCACCCCCACGGCGGCCTGGTTAAAGAGCAGCGACTGGGCGTAGTGCAGCCCCGCCGCCAGCAACTGTAGCCCGACATAGGCCACCGCCAGCCCGGTGACTAAACCGAGCGGCAGATAGTTTTTCGCCACCATGTTGTCGATGAAATAGCTGATCAGCAGCGGGCCGGTCACTTCGGCTATCGCCGCAATCCACAGCAATACCACCGCCAGCGACAGCGGTTTGCGCCACGGCGAGCCATAGGCCAGCAGGCGCTTCAGGGTAGGCCACAGCTGGGAAAAACTACGCATCGGCGGCCTCCTCGTCCGTCTCCGGCACCTCATCCAGCGCCGCTTCCAGTTGTTGATAACGGTACATATCGCGATACCAGCCCGGCTGTTCCGCCAGCTGCTCATGCTGCCCGCGCTGGGCAATGTGCCCGTGCTGCATCACCAGAATTTCGCTCGCCTCGGTCAGGGCCGAGAGACGATGGGCGCTGATGATCACCGTGCGCCCCTCCCCCCACTGTCGTAGGTTATGCAGGATCTGATGTTCAGTACGGCCATCGACGGCGGAAAGGGCATCGTCGAGGATCAGGATTTCGGCATTCAGCAGCAGCGCACGGGCGATGGAAATACGTTGCTTCTGCCCGCCCGACAGCATCACGCCGCGCTCGCCCACTTCGGTTTCATAGCCCTGGGGCAGGCGCAGGATATCGTCATGGACGCTGGCGAGACGCGCAACGTGCTCGATCTCCTCGCGTGTGGCGTGCGGACAACCCAGCGCAATATTATTCGCGACGGTATCGGAGAAGAGGAACGGCGTCTGGCTCACCACCGCAAGGCGGCTGCGCCAGCTATCCAGCCGCAGCTGCGGCAGTGGAATATCGTGGAAGCGGATCTCACCCTGAGGGATATCGAAGTGGCGCTGGATTAGAGACAGAATGGTGCTCTTGCCGGCGCCTGTTGGGCCGCAGATGCCCAGCATCTGCCCCGGTTGCAGCGTAAAGTGGACGTTTTCAAGCGTGACCTGTTCCGTCTGCGGATAGCTAAAGGCGCGGACGGCGACATTCAGCTCGCCGCGTCCGTTCGGTACCGTCTCGCTACCGTCGTTGACCACCGGCGCTTCGGCGAGCATGGCGCGGATCCGGCTGTAGGCCGCGCTGCCGCGCTCGACAATGTTAAACATCCAGGCCAGGGCCAGCATCGGCCAGATCATCAGCCCCAGATACATGGCAAAGCTGGTCAGCTGTCCGAGCGTCAGCGAGCCGTTAATCACCATCCAGCTTCCGCCGCCAATGGCCAGCAGGTTAGCGGTGCCGATGGCGATATAAATCGTGGGATCAAAACGGGCGTCAATCCGGGCGACGCGCAGGTTTTTGGCCCCGGTATCCGCCGCGTCGGCGGCAAACAGCGCCGACTGACGATCCTCCAGGCCAAAGGCTTTGATCATCCTGATACTGGTCAGGCTCTCCTGGGTACGGTCGTTAAGAGTGGAGAACGCCGCCTGCGCCAGCTTGAAGCGCTGGTGAAGCTGATCGCCGTAGCGTTTGATCGCCAGGGCCATCAGAGGCATTGGCAGGAGCGCCAGCAGGGTTAACTGCCAGCTGATTTGGGTCGACATGACGATCAGCACCGCGCAGCCCATCACCAGCGAGTCCACCAGGGTTAATACCCCTTCCCCGGCGGCAAAGACTACGCGATCCACGTCATTGGTGGCGCGGGCAATCAGGTCGCCGGTGCGATGGCGCAGATAAAATTCCGGATGCTGGCGGCTGAGCTGGCGGTAAAAATCTTCCCGCAGCTCGACGGCAAGCTGGTATGACGCACCGAACAACAGCACGCGCCAGACATAGCGCAGCAGGTAGACCACCACCGCCGTCAGGACCAGCATGCCGATCCACATCATCACCCGTGCGGTGGTGTAATGCTGTTCCGTAACGCCATCCACAACGTAGCCCACCACTTTTGGTGGGATGAGCTGCAGAATGGCAATAATAATAAGCAGGGCGACTGCACCGAGGTAGCGTTGCCACTCCCGGCGAAAGTACCAGCTTAACTGAGCAAATAATCGCACGCGGTCTTTTCCTGAGGATTGTATTCCGGGTTATTCAATGGGTAAGGCGGTGGTGTATTTTATCTGTTCCATCGCAAAGCTGGAGGTGACATTCGTCAGACCCGGCACGCTGTTGACCAGCCGTTTATAGAAGTCATCATAGCGCTTCATGTCAGCTACCTGTACGCGCATCAGGTAGTCATATTCGCCCGCCATGCGCCAGAAGCCCAGCACTTCCGGCATCTGTGAAACCACGCTAACGAATCCGCAGTACCATTCGCTGCTGTGGTGCTGCGTTTTTATCAGCACAAACGCGGTCAGGCCAAGCCCCAGTTTTTCGGGATCGAGCAGCGCCACACGCCCCAGCAATATGCCTTCGTCTTCCAGTCGTTTCAGGCGTTTCCAGCAGGGCGTGGTGGTCAGATTAACGGCATCCGCCAGCGCCTGCAAAGAGAGGGTGCAGTCACTTTGCAGTAAGGAGAGCAGCTTACGGTCAATTTTATCTAGCATAACCACCCCGCAGAGAAAATTTTTCTCTTCACATTCTATTTTAAAGGTCAGATAGCAACAATTTTTTCTGTGCTTTTCGCTATGCTGGGCACAAAATGACAAATGGATAACTTCGATGAATAGCACCTGGGTTAAAAATGCCATCAGTGAAATTAACGCCGATTATCAGCGGTCGGCGGATACACACCTTATTCGCCTTGCCCTGCCCGGTTTTCCGGGTATCCAGCTCTATCTGAAAGACGAAAGTACCCACCCCACCGGCAGCCTGAAGCACCGTCTGGCGCGCTCGCTGTTCCTGTATGGGCTGTGTAATGGCTGGATCAATGAAGGCACCACCATTATTGAATCCTCCTCCGGTTCCACCGCCGTCTCTGAGGCCTATTTTGCCCGCCTGCTCGGCCTGCCGTTTATCGCCGTTATGCCATCCTGTACGGCGAAACGTAAAATCGAACAGATCGAATTTTACGGTGGTCGCTGTCACTTTGTGGAAAGCGCCTGTGAAATTTATGCCGCCTCAGAGATGCTGGCCCGGGAGCTGAACGGCCACTATATGGATCAGTTTACCTTCGCGGAGCGGGCCACCGACTGGCGCGGCAATAACAACATTGCCGACAGTATCTTCCGCCAGATGCAGAATGAGCCCCACCCGGTACCGGCCCATATCGTGATGAGCGCCGGCACCGGCGGCACCTCGGCCACCATTGGCCGCTATATTCGCTGCCAGGGATACGATACCCGTCTTATGGTGGTGGATCCGCAGAACTCCGTATTCCTGGATTACTGGCAGCAGCGCGATCCTGCCCTGCGCAGCCCGGTCGGGAGCAAAATAGAAGGGATTGGCCGCCCGCGCGTCGAACCATCGTTTATTCCGGATGTGGTGGACGAGATGCTCCGCGTGCCGGATGCCGCGAGCGTCGCCACCGCCCTCTGGCTGGAAACGCAGCTGGGCCGCAAGGTGGGGGCCTCAACCGGCACCAATATGTGGGGCGCGTTACAGCTGGCCGCGCGGATGCGTGAGGCAGGGCAAACCGGCTCTGTCGTGACGCTGCTGTGCGACAGCGGTGAGCGTTATCTGGAGACCTATTACAACGCCGAATGGGTAAAAGCGAATATTGGCGATGTGGCGCCGTGGCTTGCGGAAATCACCCGGCTGGTAAAATAAAAAAAGCCAGACGTTTGTCTGGCTTGCTGGAAGGGTCTCACTATTCGGGGGAATAAGGAAGATCAGGTGTATCCAGCCAATGGGTTAAGAAATGGGACACGGCCTCGTTGCGGCAGTGTCCAATAACCGGTAAATGCGCCAGCTCGGCGATCAGCTGCGGCATCGCATTGCCCATAATCAGGCCGCGCCCCACGCTGCCCAGCATCTCGCGATCGTTCATCGCATCGCCAAACGCCATACACTCCTGCAGGCTCAGGCCCAGATGTTCGCTCAGCACCGCCAGCGCGGAGCCTTTGTTGCACCCTACCGGCAGCACCTCCAGACAATCGATGGCCGAGAAGGTGAGATGCGCGCGGCCGCCCAGCGCCTCGTTGAACTGAATGCGCAGGCGGCACAGATCGTCATGATCGCCGCAAAAACAGATTTTCGTCACCGCATGGGCCGGAATACGACGCAGATCGGTCACCTGATACTGGAAGCCGCTATAGACGTGCGCTTCGAGCAGCGCCGGGATTTCCTTGCCTGTCAGCCAGCCGGTATCGTTAAAAACGTGGATGCTGGCCTGCGTATCCCATGTGCTGTGCAGCACCTGTTCTGCCACATCCGGGGCGAGATCCTGGCGATAAAGCACATCCCCTTCCAGAGAGTGAATGCGCGTGCCGTTGCCGGTAATCAAAAAGGCGTCGAGGGAGAGCGCCCCCATTAAGTGGCGCATCTCCAGCACATGACGACCCGTGGCGAAGGTGAGCGTGATATCACGCTCACGCAGCCGCTTAAGCACGCTCAGCGTCCTATCGCCTAAACGGTGATCCGGCATTAACAAGGTGCCGTCCATATCAAATGCCGCCAGCCGCGCCATGAGAACTCCAAAAATGTGAAGAGGTAACTTGTGCAACAGTATTGCCTGGTATATACGGAAGTAATACTGAATAGATGGACATTATTGTTCCGGGTTTACGATGCGCCAGCTTAATCGACTTAATCAGTACCAGCGACTGTGGCAGCCCTCTGCCGGTGCGCCACAGCAGGTCAGCGTGGCAGAGCTGGCGAGCCGCTGTTTTTGCAGTGAACGGCATGTCCGCACCCTGCTGCGTCAGGCCCAGGAGGCGGGCTGGCTCAGCTGGCATGCGCAGTCCGGACGCGGAAAGCGCGGTGAGCTACGCTTTTACGTCACGCCGGAATCGTTACGTAACGCGATGATGGAAGAGGCGCTGAAAAGCGGGCATCAGCAGAACGCCCTGGCGCTGGCACAGCTGGCCCCCCAGGCGCTGCGCGCGCTGCTGCATCCTTTTCTGGGCGGGCAGTGGCAGAATGATACGCCGACGCTGCGCATTCCCTATTACCGTCCACTCGATCCGCTCCAGCCTGGTTTTCTGCCGGGCCGCGCTGAACAGCATCTCGTGGGACAGATCTTTTCCGGACTGACCCGGTTCGACGATACCCGCAGCGAACCTGTGGGCGATCTGGCGCATCACTGGGATATCTCGACCGACGGGCTGCGCTGGCATTTCTACATTCGCTCCACGCTGCACTGGCACAACGGGGATAAAGTCGAGGCAACCCAGCTCCAGAGCCAGCTGGCGAAGCTGCTTACCCTGCCCGCGCTGCGCAAGCTGTTTAACAGCGTGAGGCAAATTGAGGTCACCCATCCTCAGTGCCTGACTTTTGTATTACACCATCCCGACTACTGGCTGGCGCACCGGCTGGCAAGCTATTGCAGCCACCTTGCCCATCCTGAACAGCCCCTGACCGGGAGCGGGCCGTTTCGCCTGGCAATCTTCGATCCTGACCTGGTCCGGCTGGAAAGCCACGAGCAGTACCACCTCGGGCATCCGCTGCTGAAAGCGATCGAATACTGGATCACGCCTCAACTTTTTGACCAGGATTTAGGTACCAGCTGTCGTCATCCGGTGCAGATTGCCATCGGTGAGCCGGAGGAGCTTGCCAGCCTGCGGCTGGTCAGTAACAGCATCAGCCTCGGTTTATGCTACCTCACGCTTAAACAGAGCGATCGCCTAAGCGAAGCGCAGGCCCGACGGATGATCGAGATCATCCATCACTCGTCGCTGCTGCATACGCTGCCGCTGGACGAGAATCTCATCACGCCGACCCAGGAGTTGCTGCCGGGCTGGTCAATCCCGCAGTGGACGCGGGAACAGGAGACCGTTCTGCCGGAAACGCTCACTCTGCTTTATCACCTGCCGGTGGAGTTGCATACCATGGCGGAACAGTTGAAACGCTATCTGGCGCAGGAAGGGTGTCAGCTCAGAGTGATGTTTCATGACGCCAAAACCTGGGACGGCTGCACCGCCCTGGCGGAGGCGGATATCATGATGGGGGACAGGTTAATTGGCGAGGCGCCAGAATACACCCTGGAGCAGTGGCTGCGCTGTGATGCCCTGTGGCCTTATCTGCTCAGCGCACCGGAGTTCGCGCACCTGATGGCGACCCTGGATGCCGTTCAGACCCAACCCGACGGTTCTGCCCGCCATCTGGCGCTGAAAGAGGTTTACTCCCGCCTGATGAAGCGTGCCGTGCTGACGCCGCTGTTCAACTATCAATATCAAATCAGCGCCCCGCCGGGGGTAAATGGTATCCGGCTGAATCCGCGCGGCTGGTTTGACTTTACCGAGGCCTGGCTGCCAGCGCCGAAAACGTGAAGAAGCTGGTCGCCGCCACGGGCAGACGCTACCATAGGTCTTTAACCGTCAAAGTTGGGAAGATTAATGAAACGTGCCGTTGTCGTCTTCAGTGGAGGTCAGGACTCCACGACCTGTCTGGTTCAGGCTCTGCAGCAATATGATGAAGTCCATTGTGTGACTTTTGACTATGGCCAGCGCCATAGCGAAGAGATTGAGGTCGCGCAAAAACTGGCGGTGAAACTCGGCGCACGGGCGCATAAGGTGCTGGATGTCACTCTGCTCAACGAACTGGCGGTGAGCAGCCTCACTCGGGACAGCATTCCGGTACCGGACTACGAACCGGATGCCGAGGGGATCCCGAATACCTTCGTACCGGGGCGTAATATCCTCTTCCTGACCCTGACGGCCATCTATGCTTACCAGGTAAAAGCCGAGGCAATCATCACCGGCGTGTGCGAAACCGACTTCTCGGGCTATCCGGACTGCCGCGATGAGTTTGTTAAAGCCCTTAACCACGCTGTGAACCTCGGCATGGCCAAAGATATCCGTTTCGAAACGCCGCTAATGTGGCTCGATAAAGCCGAAACCTGGGCGCTGGCCGACTACTGGGGCAAGCTGGATCTGGTGCGTAACGAAACGCTCACCTGCTACAACGGCATCAAAGGCGATGGCTGCGGCCAGTGTGCGGCGTGTAATCTGCGCGCTAATGGCCTGAATCACTATCTGGCGGATAAAGCCGGGGTGATGGCGGCTCTGAAGAAAAAAACCGGTCTTAACTGACCGGAGCGGTCTGCCGGGTGAAAAGATGCTTCGCCCGGCATCAGAAGCGGGGTTATTTGATTAACAGCTCCAGCTTCTCACGTAACTCCCCCTCCAGCGGCAGCGCTTTCTGCGTTTTCAGATCGATGCAGACAAAGGTAATCAATGCATCTGCCACCACCTGTCCTTCCGGCTCCAGGGTGATCACCTGGCTCAATACCCCACTTTTCCCGTTCAACTGCTGTAGCTGGCTGGTCACGGTGAGTAGATCGCTGAGCACTGCGGGCCGGCGATAGTTGATATTGATGTTCACCACCACAAAAGCGATACGGTGCGCGGTCATCCATTGAAAACTGTCGCTGTTTTCCAGTCCATCCCAGCGCGCCTCTTCGAGGAACTCCAGATAACGGGCGTTATTAACGTGTTGGTAAACATCAAGGTGGTAACCGCGAACTTTGATTTGGGTCTGCATAGCGCAATAGCCTTCAGGGTAGTTAATTATAAGATTCAGAGGTCATAACTGGTACGACCTCTTTATCCTGGCAAATTTTTACCACTGTGCAAGTTATTACAGCATCAGGTGCGCAAGATTACGTTCCACCAGCGCCCCACCCATACCCGGAACCTGCCGGAGATCGTCCAGAGTTTTAAACGGACCGTACTCTTCGCGGTAACTGACGATCGCCTGGGCTTTTTTTATCCCCACGCCATTCATCACCTTTGCCAGCTCCTCTGCCGATGCAGAATTAATGCTGACCCGCACCCCTTCCTCTTCGCCGTTTTTGCTGCTCGCGGCGGCTTTCGACTGCGGTGATGATGTGACGGAGACCGACGGCTCAGATTTGCTTTGCGTGACCGGCGTTTTCGCGACCGAGGGTGCCGCCAGCGCGCTGTGGCTCAACCCCGCCGTTACGATGGCAAGCGTGATGAAAAGGGCTTTGATTCCATGTTTCATGCTGTTTTCTCCTTGTTTGTTGACAGCCCCCTTACCTTATTCGGGCCGCTTTTCAGGCACAAACAGCAGATTGCAGAAATGGAAAAGGCCGCGAAAGCGGCCTTTTGGTATTGCAGTATGTTGCTTAAGTTTGCGACCAGCGCCGTAATTACTGCTGAGTAATGATATCGCCCAGCTTAATTTTGGCTTCTTTACGCAGATTACTCATCAACGCTTCGAAAGCGATTTGGGCGTTGTTCTGGGTGATACCCTGAACCATCGCTTTCTTCTGCGCTTCCGGCATGGTGCCCGCTTTGACTTCATCCAGCGCCACAATCACTACGTTGCCCTGCATATCGTTGGCGATACCAAAGCTCGGTTTGTCTTTCGCAGGCTGGCTCAGGGTAAATGCCGCCTGGCTGATCGGATCCTGACCGGTACGGCTCAGGGTCTTCGCCTCGCCAAAGCTCAGGCCAGCCGCTTTCAGCGCCTCATCACCTTTACCGGCTTTCAGCTCAGCCAGCAGCTTTTCAGCATCCAGCTTCGCCTGCTGCACGGCTTTGTTATGTTTCACCAGCGCAGCGATCTGATCTTTCACCTCGTCCAGCGGCTTAACAGCCTCCGGCTTGTGTTCACTCACACGCAGGACAAAGGCGCGGTCGCCGTCCACGGTGATGATGTCGGAGTTGCTGCCCGGGGTGCCGTTTTCGCCCACCAGACCACCGCTAAAGATAGCATCCGCCACTGGCTTGAAGTTCAGCTCCTCCGGCAGGTTGTCACGATCAAACCAACCGGTGGTGACAGCTTTCGCGCCCGCAGCCTGCTCAGCGCCCGCCAGGGATTCGTTGTCGTTGCTGGCCGCATCGCTCACTTTCTGCTGCAACGCATAGAAGCCATCCAGCGCTTTCTCCTGCTTCACTTTCGCCGCAATCTCATCATGGACGTCCGCCAGCGGTTTGGTTGTCGCAGGGGTAATATCATCCAGACGTGCCACCAGGAAACCGACGGAAGATTTAATCACGCCAGAAAGTTGACCTTTCTCTTTCAGGCCGGCATTTTTCAGCTCGTCCGGGGTGGTGGCCTCTTCCAGCCAACCCATGTCACCGCCGTTTTTCGCAGAGATGATATCGGTGGACTTCTCTTTTGCGACCGTTGCAAAGTCGGTGCCTTTGTTCAGCTCATCCAGCGCCGCTTTAGCGTCGGCTTCCGTTTTGGTCTGAATCACGCTGTAACGGTTACGCTGTGGCTGAATGAACTGATCCTGATGCTGATCGTAGTAAGACTGGATCTCCGCATCGGTGGCGTTCTCCTGCATCGCAGCCGCATCCAGCTTGATGTAGCTCACGCGGAACTGTTCCGGGGCGGTGAAGTTGTTTTTGTTCTGCTCGTAGTAGCTTTTCACCTCTTCGTCGCTCGCCTGCTGTTTAGCCGCCAGGGCGTTAACGTCGAAAGTGGCTTCGCGCACGACGCGCTGCTGAGCAACCAGCGTCGCCAGCTCGTCCGCTTCGCCCTTAAGCATGAAGTCGGTGCCTACAACAGCGTTAATAAGCTGCTGAGTGGTGAGCTGATTGCGCAGTGCCTGAGCGTATTGATCCGGCGTCATCCCCATCTGATTAACGATGGCGGTATAACGGGTGTTATCAAATTTGCCGTTATTCTGGAAAGCAGGGGTAGCGAAAATCGCATTCTTCACCTGATCATCGCTGATGCTCAGACCCAGCTCACGGGCATACTGATCCAGCAGCGCTTCGTCGATAAGACGGTTCAGCGTCTGCTGACGCAGGTTCTTCATGTACCCTTCGTTCGCCGCCAGTTCAGAGAACCGATCGCCTAACTGTTGCTGCATGCGGTTACGTTCACCGGCAAATGCATTCTCAAACTGCCCACGGCTGATTTCCTGGTCGTTCACTTTTGCGGCGTAGTTTGCACTACCGCCAATCAGGTATCCGCTCACGCCGGTCAATATGAACGACACGATAATGATACCGAAAATAATCTTGAGCACGAGACTGTTAGCAGCCGTGCGTAAGCTGTCCATCATGGTGTAACCACACTCCGCTGTAGGTGACTGGTGACCTGACGCTGGCGGAATCCTGACCGCAGCGCGTAAAGACGTATTGTGACAAGAAACCGGGGCTATTGTCAGCCCACAACTCGCATAAACTCACATAAATCAGGCCTGGACAAACAAAAAAGGCACATCAAATGATGCGCCCTTGTACTTTTCAACTTCCCTGAAGTAAGAAAGCGATCAGTTTACCGCGTCTTTCAGCGCTTTGCCGGCACGGAAGCCCGGAACTTTAGCAGCAGCGATGGTGATCTCTTTACCGGTCTGAGGGTTGCGGCCAGTACGGGCAGCACGCTCTTTAACAGCAAAAGTACCAAAACCTACCAGCGCTACGTCGTCCCCAGCCTGCAGAGATTCGGTAACAGAAGCAATCAAAGCATCTAACGCACGTCCAGCCGCAGCTTTGGAGATGTCAGCACCCGCAGCAATTTTGTCAATCAGTTGAGATTTATTCACTCTTCTCTTCCTCTCTTTATAATTTATATCGCGTCTGAATCCTTCACAACGCGACCGCGCAGCAGTTATATCAGGCCTGCCATGACCTTACAACACCCGTTGTTGATGGCTGGCCCAATCAGCAATCTAAATTAGCTATACAAAAAAAGGCTGGCAAGCCCGAAATAGCTTACCAACCTTTTTTTTATTGACGCTCTTTGCGCGAGGTCACTATTTTGCGGTCACAACCTGCATTCCTGAAGGCTCATTCTGCAGCGCAAGTGTCAGAACTTCCTCAATACGTTTCACCGGATGGATATCCAGATCGGCGATAACGTTATCCGGAATCTCTTCCAGATCGCGCTTATTCTCGTACGGAATGAGAACCGTTTTAATGCCACCGCGGTGTGCCGCCAGCAGTTTCTCTTTCAAACCGCCAATCGGCAATACCTGGCCACGCAGGGTGATTTCGCCGGTCATTGCCACATCGGCACGAACCGGGTTACCGGTCAGGCAAGAAACCAGCGCGGTACACATGGCGATACCGGCGCTTGGGCCATCTTTCGGCGTTGCCCCTTCCGGCACGTGAACGTGAATGTCGCGTTTTTCGTAGAAGTCCGGATTAATACCCAGTTTTTCCGCGCGGGCGCGCACCACGGTCAGCGCAGCCTGAATGGACTCCTGCATCACTTCACCCAGCGATCCGGTGTAGGTCAGCTTACCTTTACCCGGTACGCAGGCGGTTTCAATGGTCAGCAGATCGCCGCCTACTTCAGTCCATGCCAGACCCGTAACCTGTCCGACGCGGTTTTCGCTGTCCGCGCGGCCATAGTCGTAGCGCTGAACACCGAGGTATTCGTGCAGGTTGTCGCCAGTGATTTCAATGTGCTTCAACGACTTATCGAGCAGCAACTGTTTAACCGCTTTACGACACAGCTTGGAAATTTCACGCTCCAGGCTACGCACGCCCGCTTCACGGGTGTAGTAACGAATGATGCCGATAATCGCGCTATCATCGACGGTCAGTTCGCTCTCTTTCAGAGCGTTACGTTCAATCTGCTTCGACAGCAGGTGACGACGGGCAATGTTCAGCTTTTCGTCTTCGGTGTAGCCAGAAAGACGGATCACTTCCATACGATCCAGCAGCGGTGCCGGGATGTTCATGGAGTTAGAGGTTGCCACGAACATCACATCGCTCAGATCGTAGTCCACTTCCAGGTAGTGATCGCTAAATGCCACGTTCTGCTCTGGATCCAGCACTTCAAGCAGGGCAGACGCCGGATCGCCGCGCATATCGGACGACATTTTGTCGATCTCATCTAACAGGAACAGCGGGTTTTTAACGCCCACTTTCGCCATCTTCTGGATCAGTTTGCCCGGCATTGAGCCGATATAGGTCCGGCGGTGACCGCGGATTTCCGCCTCGTCACGCACCCCGCCCAGCGCCATACGGATATATTTACGACCGGTGGCTTTGGCGATGGACTGCCCCAGAGAGGTTTTACCCACCCCCGGCGGCCCGACCAGGCAGAGAATTGGCCCCTTGAGCTTATTCACACGGCTCTGAACCGCAAGGTACTCAAGGATGCGGTCTTTGACACGCTCAAGACCGTAGTGGTCGGTATCCAGGATCTCCTGGGCCTGGCGCAGGTCTTTTTTGACCTTGCTGCGGGCGTTCCACGGAACCTGAACCATCCACTCGATATAGCCGCGTACAACGGTCGCTTCAGCCGACATCGGAGACATCATTTTCAGCTTCTGCAGTTCTGCTTCCGCTTTCTCTTTGGCCTCTTTCGGCATTTTCGCCGCGTCGATCTTACGCTTCAGCGCTTCGTTTTCGTCCGGCGCGTCATCCATCTCGCCGAGCTCTTTCTGAATAGCCTTCATCTGCTCGTTCAGATAGTACTCGCGCTGAGATTTCTCCATCTGCTTCTTCACGCGGTTGCGAATGCGTTTCTCAACCTGCAGCAGATCGATTTCAGACTCCATCATCGCCATCAGATATTCCAGACGCTCGTTAACGTCGGACATCTCCAGCACGGACTGTTTGTCCGCCAGCTTCAGCGGCATGTGTGCAGCGATAGTGTCTGCCAGACGTGCAGGATCGTCGATACTGTTGAGCGACGTCAGCACTTCTGGTGGGATTTTTTTGTTCAGCTTGATGTAGCCTTCAAACTGACTGATCGCGGTGCGAACCAGCACCTCCTGCTCACGCTCGTCCAGCTGAGGCGAGTCGAGGTATTCCGCTTTTGCCGCAAAGTGTTCGCCATCGTCAGATAGCGTGGTAATACGCGCACGCTGTAGCCCCTCAACCAGCACCTTTACGGTGCCGTCAGGCAGCTTCAGCATTTGTAAAATAGAGGCCACGGTCCCGACGGTGAAAAGATCGTTTACACCCGGCTCATCCGTTGATGCTTCTTTCTGCGCAACCAGCATGATTTTTTTATCATGATCCATGGCGGCTTCAAGGCAACGGATAGATTTTTCCCGCCCTACAAATAAGGGTATGACCATGTGCGGATAAACCACCACATCGCGCAACGGCAATACGGGGATTTCAATGCGTTCAGAACGCTCAGGATTCATAGAGCTCTCTCTTAGTTTAGTGTCCGCCAGGTAAGCTGGTCATGAGACTGTGCTTCACATAACCATTAACATGTAATCCAGTATATGGGGATGTTTCCCACACATTCAACGTCATGTTTACGGAAAAATAAAAGGGGGGATTAAATCCCCCCTTTTTGATTAACTGCTTGTATGCTCTGGTGAATTATTCGCCAGATGCCTGCTGCGCTTCCGGCGTACCGTAAATCAGCAGCGGCTTGCTTTGACCGGCAATCACGGACTCGTCGATGACCACTTTCTCGACCTCTTCCAGGGAAGGCAGGTCGTACATGGTATCAAGCAGGGCTGCTTCAACGATGGAACGCAGGCCACGGGCACCGGTTTTACGTGCCATCGCTTTTTTAGCAATCGCATCAAGCGCTTCGTCGCGGAATTCCAGCTCAACACCTTCCAGATTGAACAACGCCTGATACTGCTTGGTCAGGGCATTTTTCGGCTCTTTCAGAATTTGAATAAGCGCATCTTCGCTCAGTTCTGTCAGCGTGGCGACAACCGGCAGACGACCGATGAACTCAGGGATCAGACCAAACTTGATCAGATCTTCTGGCTCAACCTGCATCAGCAGTTCGCCCTCTTTCGCTTTTTCAGACTTCGCTTTTACGGTGGCGCCAAAGCCAATACCCGAGCCGGTTTCAACACGGTTAGCGATGACTTTATCCAGACCGGCAAACGCACCGCCACAGATAAAGAGGATCTTGGAGGTATCAACCTGCAGGAACTCCTGCTGAGGATGCTTACGACCGCCCTGCGGTGGAACCGCGGCAACCGTCCCTTCGATCAGTTTCAGCAATGCCTGCTGCACACCTTCACCGGAAACGTCACGGGTGATCGATGGGTTATCGGATTTACGCGAGATTTTATCGATCTCATCGATATAAACGATACCGCGCTGTGCTTTCTGCACATCGTAATCACATTTCTGCAGCAGTTTCTGAATGATATTTTCCACATCTTCACCCACATAACCGGCTTCGGTCAGGGTGGTGGCATCGGCCATGGTGAATGGAACATCCAGCAGACGTGCCAGCGTTTCTGCCAGCAGGGTTTTACCGGAACCGGTTGGGCCGATCAGCAAAATGTTACTTTTGCCCAGCTCAACGCCGTTGCTGTTATCCCCGTTACGCAGACGTTTGTAGTGGTTGTACACCGCCACTGCCAGCACTTTTTTCGCCTGTTCCTGGCCGATGACATAGTCGTCAAGATGATGACGAATCTCATGCGGGGTCGGTAACGCGCTGCGCTCGCGGTGTGGTGCGACTTCTTTAATCTCTTCGCGGATGATGTCGTTACATAAGTCGACACATTCGTCGCAGATATACACGGATGGCCCGGCAATCAGTTTGCGCACTTCATGCTGGCTTTTGCCGCAAAAAGAGCAGTAAAGCAGTTTGCCCGATCCATCTTTGCGTTTATCTGTCATGAGTCAAAACCTCTTTTTAAGTTCTTTGTGCCGCACATGACGACGCAAATGCCATTCTCAGACGCAAGCTGCTCGTAAGCAAAGTGCCGCCCTACCATAGTATAGCGGCACACCCGCGTCGTGGGCATCAATTACGATGGGTCAAAATGGAGTCGACTAATCCGTACTCAACTGCCTCTGGTGCGGACAGGAAGCGATCGCGCTCGGTATCACGCTCGATCTGCTCAAGTGATTGACCCGTGTGGTGAGCCATAAGTTCATTCATACGCCCTTTAACTTTCAGAATTTCACGGGCGTGAATCTCAATGTCTGTCGCCTGGCCCTGGTATCCGCCCAGCGGCTGGTGGATCATAACGCGCGAATTCGGCAGGCAGAAGCGCTTGCCTTTCGCCCCTGCGGTCAGCAGGAATGCGCCCATCGATGCCGCCTGGCCCATACAAATGGTGCTCACATCAGGCTTGATGAACTGCATGGTATCGTAAATGGACATCCCGGCGGTGATAACGCCACCCGGGGAGTTAATGTACAGGTAAATGTCTTTTTCCGGGTTTTCCGCTTCCAGAAACAGCATCTGCGCCACGATCAGGTTCGCCATGTGGTCTTCCACCTGGCCGGTCATGAAGATAACGCGCTCTTTAAGCAGACGGGAGTAGATATCAAAAGAACGTTCACCGCGAGAGGTCTGTTCAATAACCATTGGCACCAGCGCCATATGGGGTGCAAAGTTATCTCGTTCGCCACTGTATGACATTTCCGTCTCCTGGATAAAAAATGAAAATACCTGCTGTACTGATTGTAACCTTGCGGACGGATTATCAGCCAGTCTCTTTGATACTGCTTCCCCACTAATGGGGATGGCTCAGCCCTATTTCAAGCATAACAATCTTTTGTTGTAACGCTAACACTGAAAAGGCGTTTTATCACGCTTCGTGATTTATAACTGTGATAAAAAAAACCCGCCGCCGAAAGGCAACGGGTTTTTTGCTCAAACTTTAAACAAAGCGGGCAGAATTATGCCTGCTGGTTCATCAGTTCGTTGAAAGAAGTGGCTTTTTCGGACACTTTCGCTTTGGCCAGAACCGCTTCAACAGCCTGCTCTTCCAGGGCGACATTGCGCATGTTTTCCATCAGCTCTTTGTTGCTGCCGTAGAAAGCAACAACTTCTGACGGATCTTCGTAGGCAGAAGCCATCTCTTCGATCAGACCTTTAACACGCTCTTCGTCAGCTTTCAGCTCGTGGGTACGAATCACTTCGCCCAGCAGCAGACCAACGACAACGCGGCGTTTAGCCTGCTCTTCGAACAGCTCGCGTGGCAGCTCCAGCGCTTGCTTCTCGTTGCCACCGAAACGCTGTGCAGCCTGACGGCGCAGAACGTCGATTTCGCTGTCGATCAGGGCAGACGGGATCTCGATCTCGTTAGCTTTAACCAGACCTTCGATAGCCTGAGACTTCACGCGGTTACGCACGGCGCCTTTCAGCTCGCGCTCCATGTTTTTACGCACTTCTGCACGCAGACCTTCAACAGAACCATCTTCAACGCCGAAACGTTTGATGAAATCTTCAGTCAGTTCTGGCAGCTCGCGGTCTTCGACTTTCTTCAGGGTAATGGCAAACTTAGCCGCTTTACCTTTCAGGTTTTCAGCGTGGTACTCTTCCGGGAAGGTCACGTCGATGGTGAACTCTTCGCCAGCGCTGTGGCCTTTGATACCGTCTTCGAAGCCTGGGATCATACGACCCTGGCCCATCGCCAGTACGAAGTCAGACGCTTTACCGCCTTCGAACTCTTCGCCGTCTACAGAGCCGGTGAAGTCGATGGTGACACGGTCTTCTGCATCAGCAGCGCCGTCTTTGTCTTTCCAGGTCGCCTGCTGCTTACGCAGGGTGTCCAGCATGCCGTCAACGTCAGCTTCAGTCACTTCAACGACAGGTTTTTCAACTTCAATCGTTTCCAGGCCTTTCAGCTCAACTTCAGGATAGACTTCGAACTCTACTGCGTAGGTGAAGTCTTCGCCCAGTTTGTATTCACCCGGAACATAGGTCGGGGAACCGGCTGGGTTGATTTTTTCTTTGATGATCGCGTCAACAAAGTTGCGGCTCATCAGGTCACCCAGCACGTCCTGGCGAACAGAAGCGCCATAACGCTGAGCAACGACATTCATCGGTACTTTGCCCTTACGGAAGCCGTCAATACGGACTTTCTTCGCTACGTTGACCAGCTCGCTTTTTACAGCGTTTTCGATGCTGTCAGCAGCGATTGTAATCGTTACACGGCGGCCAAGGCCTTGAGTGGTTTCAACTGAAACTTGCATCTTGTTACCTCAAAAAAATCACAGTGCTCGGTCAACTCTGAATTTGCCTCGCAATACCGGGATGCTCTCTTGTAGCAGATTCACATTCCCTGTCGCCAGAATCATCCCGAAGACATTCATTAAGACGCGGCATTATAGCGGCATCACTTTAGTGAGTCGAGAACGGTTGGCGTATGTTGCTGCGGCTTTTTTCACAAATTAAGGCTATTTTTAGCCTTAAAATCGCGCCACCGGCTCAAAACCCGGACAAAACAAAACGGCCCGCAGGCCGCTTTGACGTAATCTTTATGCAACATACTGGAAAAGCTCCTGCTGTTGCAAACAGGATTTATTAGGCGATCGTCCCGGCTCCCCGGCACGGTGGCGATGCGAAAATCGTATCCTGTAACCCTTTCCACTCTTTGATTGTATAAGTGTGGAGCGCCAGCGCATGGACCGTGGTCGAGAGCTCTTCCGTCAAGGTTCCGTAGATCATACGGTGACGGTTGAGAAAACGTTCGCCAGCGAAACGGTCACTGACCAGCACCACCTTAAAGTGGCTCTCAGAGCCTGCCGGTACGTTATGACGATAGCTTTCGTCGACGACTTCAAGGAACACAGGTTCAAACGCCGCCCTTAACTTATCTTCAATCTGTTCACGTATCATCATGAAATTACTCCTCCGACAACGCTGAGATGTCACCCATCCCTTTAAATGTTAGCCGCTTTTACCGCTTGCATAACAACAAGACAACAAAAATTTAGCTTTCGTCTGATTTTCTCATTCAACCGTATGAAGTCCTATAAGGGAAGCGTCGTTTTGTCGTTCGAATAACGGAAAAGCGTTTCAGGTGGTTAGTTTTCAGACAAGGCGATGAATTTACATGCGTTGACCACTTCCCCTTGCCGTTGGCGATGTTATGATGGCGGCAATTTTTATCTCTATATGCTTACGATTCGTTGAGAGCCTGAACATGTTAAAAAAACTCTTTTTCCCTTTAGTCGCCCTGTTTATGCTGGCTGGCTGCGCGACCCCGCCAACCACCATTGATGTTTCGCCAAAGATCACCCTGCCACAACAGGATCCAAGCCTGATGGGCGTGACCGTAAGCATTAACGGCGCAGACCAGCGTCGCGACCAGGCGCTGGCGAAAGTTACCCGTGACAACCAGGTCGTAACCCTGACCGCCTCCCGCGATCTGCGTTTCCTGCTGCAGGAAGTGCTTGAGAAGCAGATGACCGCTCGCGGTTATATGGTCGGCCCAAGCGGTGCGGTGGATCTGCAGATCATCGTGAACAACCTGTACGCCGACGTCTCTCAGGGCAACGTGCGCTATAACATCGCCACCAAAGCCGATATCGCCATCATCGCTACCGCGAAGAACGGCAACAAGATGAACAAAAACTACCGTGCAAGCTACTCTGTTGAAGGTGCGTTCCAGGCCTCTAACCAGAATATTGCTAACGCGGTTAACAGCGTGCTGACCGACACCATCGCCGATATGGCGCAGGACACCAGCATTCACGAATTCATCAAGCAGAACGCACGTTAAGTCTGCCTGCTGACCCGGCCTCCGGTCGGGTCAGTTTTACCTCATGTCCAGTCACTACTTACGCATTTTCCGGCAGCCTAAATCAGCTATCTTGCTGATCCTCGGTTTTGCCTCCGGTTTACCCCTTGCCCTGACATCCGGCACGCTACAGGCGTGGATGACCGTCGAAAATATCGATCTTAAAACCATCGGCTTCTTCTCGCTGGTCGGTCAGGCCTATGTCTTTAAGTTTTTATGGTCACCCATGATGGACCGCTACACGCCGCCTTTCCTCGGCAGACGTCGTGGCTGGTTGCTGATGACCCAGGCGATGCTGCTGCTGGCGATTGCCGCCATGGGCTTTCTTGAGCCTGCGTCACAGCTGCGCTGGATGGCTGCGCTGGCAGTAGTGATCGCGTTTTGCTCTGCGTCGCAGGATATCGTTTTTGATGCCTGGAAAACGGACGTGCTTTCAGCCGAAGAGCGCGGCGCCGGGGCCGCCATCAGCGTGCTGGGTTACCGTCTGGGCATGCTGGTCTCAGGCGGGCTGGCCCTGTGGCTGGCGGACAGATACCTCGGCTGGCAGGGAATGTACTGGCTGATGGCCATCCTGCTTATTCCCTGCATGATCGCCACAATTCTTGCTCCGGAACCGAGCGATGTGATTCCGGTCCCCCGCTCCCTTGAGCAGGCTGTGGCTGAACCGTTGCGCGACTTTTTTGGCCGTAACAACGCCTGGCTCATTCTGCTGTTGATTGTGTTGTACAAACTTGGCGATGCGTTTGCGATGAGCCTGACCACCACCTTCCTGATACGTGGTGTGGGCTTCGATGCTGGTGAAGTGGGGGTCGTTAACAAAACGCTGGGGCTGATTGCCACCATTATCGGCGCGCTCTACGGCGGCGTGCTGATGCAGCGCTTAAGCCTGTTCCGTGCCCTGCTGATTTTCGGCATTCTGCAGGGGGTTTCAAACGCCGGGTACTGGCTGCTCTCCATCACCGATAAGCATATGCTCAGCATGGCGACGGCGGTGTTCTTCGAGAATCTGTGTGGTGGGATGGGGACAGCCGCGTTTGTCGCGCTGCTGATGACCTTGTGCAATAAATCGTTCTCCGCCACGCAGTTCGCCCTGCTCTCGGCCCTCTCTGCGGTGGGTCGGGTCTATGTTGGCCCTATCGCGGGCTGGTTTGTTGAAACGCACGGCTGGGCGGAGTTCTATCTGTTCTCTGTGTTTGCAGCCATTCCTGGGCTGCTCCTGTTATTACTATGCCGCCGTTCGCTGGAATATACCCAGCAAACCGAACACTTTATGGAAAGAACGCTCTACTCGTCCGCCTATCGCTTCGCCTTAAGAATCTTACTTGCGGGATCTCTGATGCTGGCGCTGTGGCTTGTCGCGGCGATCGTGAATGCCACAACCACGCTCGATCTGCCGTTTACCCTGCTGCTGCTTGATGTGGGTGCGCTACTGGCGATGGTCGGGATCGTAACCGGTGCGCTTCTCGATTATCTGGCCATGCGTAAAACCCAAACGGCGTAAAATGATAAAAAACGGTTATTTGCCGTTGTAATCACCTTGTGAAATTATAACGGCGAATAAATCTGTCCCGGTCAAAATAATATTTGTTGTTTCGTGCTTCTTAGAATTCCGGAAATTATTGGAAGCGGTAATAAACCCTATTTTCCTTTAACCGATTCAGCAACCGAAAGATTAATTTTCCGTTTTTTAATTGTCTTTTTATTGAAAATTATTTGTTAATTATTTGTGTCTTTTTCGCAATGGTTATACCAATTACCCCCTTTCCCCTCCCGACAGGACTGGATTCGTTATAAGCCGCGAATGGCGGGACTCCTGTCCAGGATTGGCTATACTTTGCAACATGTGTGACTTATCTGGCAGAACCCGGTAACACGTTACTGACACAGTCCTAATCATGTTTACAGTAATGTAACCTTCCCGTAAAATGCCCCCACACTTTAAACGCCACCAAGGTCCCCGTGGAATTGAGGTCGTTAAATGACACTTAGGAAATACAATAAAGGTTTGGGCTGGTTGTCGTTAATTGCAGGCACTGTATTACTCAGTGGCTGTGATTCTGCGCTTCTGGACCCCAAAGGACAGATTGGACTGGAACAACGTTCCCTGATTCTGACGGCTTTCGGCCTGATGATGATCGTCGTTATTCCTGCCATTTTGATGGCTATTGGTTTTGCCTGGAAGTATCGTGCGAGCAACAAAGATGCGAAGTATAGCCCTAACTGGTCACACTCCAATAAAGTGGAAGCTGTGGTCTGGACGGTGCCTATCCTGATCATCCTGTTCCTTGCCGTGCTGACCTGGAAAACCACTCACTCGCTCGAGCCGAGCAAACCGCTGGTTCACGATGAGAAACCTATCACCATTGAAGTGGTCTCCATGGACTGGAAATGGTTCTTCATCTACCCGGAACAGGGCATTGCTACCGTGAATGAAATCGCCTTCCCGGCGAACACTCCGGTAGAGTTCAAAGTGACCTCTAACTCCGTGATGAACTCCTTCTTTATTCCGCGTCTGGGCAGCCAGATTTACGCGATGGCCGGTATGCAGACTAACCTGCACCTGATTGCCAACGAAGCAGGCACCTATGACGGTATCTCCGCCAGCTACAGTGGTCCGGGCTTCTCTGGTATGAAGTTCAAAGCCATTGCCACACCTGACCGTGCCGCTTTCGACCAGTGGGTCGCTAAAGCGAAACAGTCCCCGAACACCATGTCTGACATGGCTGCGTTCGAAAAAGTGGCAACGCCTAGCGAATACAACAAAGTGGAGTACTTCTCTAACGTGAAACCGAATTTGTTCAAAGATGTCATTGGCAAATTTATGGGACATGGCAAGAGCATGGACGTGACCCAGCCTGAAGGCGAGCACACCTCGCACGAAGGTATGGAAGGCATGGACATGAGCCACGCGGAAACCGCTCACTAAGGGGCCGAGGAAGAAAATGTTCGGAAAATTGACACTGGATGCAGTGCCGTACCATGAACCCATTATCATGGTTACGATTGCTGCAATTATCATTGGTGGCGCGGCCTTAGTTGGCCTGATCACTTACTTCGGTAAGTGGAGCTACCTGTGGAATGAGTGGCTGACTTCGGTTGACCACAAAAAACTCGGCATCATGTACTGCATCGTCGGTATCGTCATGTTAATTCGTGGCTTTGCGGATGCGATCATGATGCGTAGCCAGCAGGCGCTCGCCTCGGCGGGTGAAGCAGGCTTCCTGCCACCGCACCACTACGATCAGATCTTTACCGCCCACGGCGTTATCATGATCTTCTTCGTGGCGATGCCGCTGGTTATCGGTCTGATGAACGTAGTTGTGCCGCTGCAGATCGGTGCGCGCGACGTTGCGTTCCCGTTCCTGAACAACCTGAGCTTCTGGTTCACGGTTGTCGGTGTGATTCTGGTTAACCTCTCTCTGGGCGTGGGTGAGTTCGCGCAGACCGGTTGGCTGGCCTATCCGCCGCTATCGGGAATTGAATACAGTCCTGGCGTAGGTGTTGACTACTGGATTTGGGCGCTGCAGCTCTCCGGTATCGGTACTACCCTGACCGGTATTAACTTCTTCGTGACCATCCTGAAGATGCGTGCCCCAGGCATGACGATGTTCAAGATGCCGGTATTTACCTGGGCATCTCTGTGCGCCAACGTCCTGATTATCGCCTCTTTCCCAATTCTGACCGTCACCATCGCGCTGCTGACCCTGGATCGCTATCTGGGTACCCATTTCTTTACCAACGATATGGGTGGCAACATGATGATGTACATCAACCTGATTTGGGCCTGGGGTCACCCGGAAGTGTACATCCTGGTTCTGCCGGTGTTCGGTGTCTTCTCCGAAATCGCGGCGACCTTCTCGCGTAAACGTCTGTTTGGTTACACCTCGCTGGTGTGGGCAACCGTATGTATTACCGTTCTGTCGTTCATCGTCTGGCTGCACCACTTCTTCACCATGGGTGCGGGCGCGAACGTAAACGCCTTCTTCGGTATTACGACCATGATTATCGCAATCCCTACCGGGGTTAAGATCTTCAACTGGCTGTTCACCATGTACCAGGGCCGTATCCAGTTCCACTCAGCAATGCTGTGGACCATCGGCTTCATCGTGACCTTCTCCGTCGGTGGGATGACCGGTGTACTGCTGGCTGTTCCAGGTGCTGACTTCGTTCTGCACAACAGCCTGTTCCTGATCGCGCACTTCCACAACGTTATCATCGGCGGCGTCGTCTTCGGCTGCTTCGCTGGCGTAACCTACTGGTGGCCAAAAGCGTTCGGCTTCACGCTGAACGAAACCTGGGGTAAACGCGCGTTCTGGTTCTGGATTATCGGCTTCTTCGTGGCGTTTATGCCGCTGTACGTGCTGGGCTTCATGGGTATGACCCGTCGTCTGAGCCAGCAGATCGATCCGCAGTTCCACCCAATGCTGCTGATTGCAGCGGGCGGCGCGGCGCTGATTGCCTGCGGTATCGCATGTCAGCTGATTCAGTACTACGTCTCTATCCGTGACCGTAACCTGAACCGCGACCTGACCGGTGACCCATGGGGTGGCCGTACGCTGGAGTGGGCGACCTCTTCTCCACCGCCGTTCTATAACTTTGCCGTTGTGCCGCACATTCATGAGCGTGACGCATTCTGGGAAATGAAAGAAAAAGGCGAAGCGTACAAGCAACCTACGCATTACGAAGAGATCCACATGCCGAAAAACAGCGGTGCGGGCATTGTCATCGCCGCATTCACTACGGTATTTGGTTTCGCAATGATCTGGCACATCTGGTGGTTGGCGATTGTTGGCTTTGCCGGCGTCGTAATTAGCTGGATTGTGAAGAGCTTTGACGAGGACGTGGACTACTACGTACCAGTCCGTGAAGTCGAAAAACTGGAAAACCAGCATTTCGATGAGATTTCTAAAGCGGGGCTGAAAAATGGCAACTGATACTTTGACGCACTCAACTGCCCACGCGCATGACCACGCGCACCACGATACAGGGCCGACGAAAGTTTTCGGCTTCTGGATCTACCTGATGAGCGACTGCATTCTGTTCTGCTGTCTGTTCGCGACCTATGCCGTTCTGGTGAACGGCACAGCGGGCGGCCCGACCGGTAAGGACATTTTTGAGCTGCCGTTCGTTCTGGTTGAAACTGCCCTGCTGCTGTTCAGCTCCATCACCTACGGCATGGCGGCTATCGCCATGTACAAAAACAACAAGAGCCAGGTTGTCTCCTGGCTGGCGTTGACCTGGTTGTTTGGTGCTGGATTTATCGGGATGGAAATCTATGAATTCCATCACCTGATCATGGAAGGCTTCGGCCCGGATCGCAGTGGCTTCCTGTCAGCGTTCTTCGCGCTGGTCGGTACCCACGGTCTGCACGTGACTTCCGGTCTGATCTGGATGGCAGTGCTGATGTTCCAGATTTCCCGTCGCGGCCTGACCAGCACTAACCGCACCCGTATTATGTGCCTGAGCCTGTTCTGGCACTTCCTGGATGTGGTTTGGATCTGTGTGTTCTCTGTAGTCTATCTGATGGGGGCGATGTAATGAGTCATTCTAACGATCATGGCGCTTCCCACGGCAGCGTAAAGACCTACATGACAGGGTTTATCCTGTCGATCATCCTGACGGTCATTCCGTTCTGGATGGTGATGAGCGGTACTGCTTCTCACGCGGCAATTCTGGGTACCATCCTGGTTACCGCGGTAGTGCAGATTCTGGTGCATCTGGTTTGCTTCCTGCACATGAACACCAAGTCTGATGAAGGCTGGAATATGACAGCATTCATCTTTACCGTGATTATCATCGCAATCCTGGTAGTCGGATCCATCTGGATTATGTGGAACCTCAACTACAACATGATGGTTCACTAAGAGCGGCGAGTATGTTTAAGCAATACCTGCAAGTAACAAAACCAGGCATCATCTTTGGCAACCTGATCTCGGTGATCGGAGGGTTCCTGCTGGCTTCTAAAGGCAGCATCGATTACGCCCTCTTTATCTCCACGCTGATTGGGGTGTCACTGGTGGTTGCGTCCGGTTGTGTATTTAACAACTACATCGACATGGATATCGACAGGAAGATGGAAAGGACGAAAAATCGGGTGCTGGTAAAAGGCCTGATGTCTCCTGCCGTCTCGCTGGTGTACGCCACCTTGCTGGGTATTGCTGGCTTTATGCTGCTGTGGTTCGGTGCCAACCCTCTGGCCTGCTGGCTGGGGGTAATGGGTTTCGTGGTTTATGTGGGCGTCTACAGCCTGTATATGAAGCGTCACTCCGTCTACGGTACGTTGATTGGTTCTCTCTCCGGCGCTGCGCCGCCGGTGATTGGCTACTGCGCAGTCACCAACGAGTTCGACAGCGGTGCGCTCATCCTGCTGGCTATCTTTAGCCTGTGGCAGATGCCGCACTCCTACGCCATTGCGATTTTCCGCTTTAAGGATTATCAGGCAGCGAACATCCCGGTCCTGCCGGTGGTGAAAGGCATCTCTGTCGCCAAGAACCATATCACCCTCTACATCATCGCTTTTGCGGTGGCTACGCTGATGCTTTCACTGGGCGGTTACGCCGGATATAAATATCTGGTGGTGGCTGCAGCGGTCAGCGTCTGGTGGCTCGGCATGGCGCTGCGCGGTTATAAAGTTGAAGATGATAAAGTCTGGGCGCGTAAGCTGTTCGGCTTCTCGATCATCGCTATTACCGCGCTGAGCGTCATGATGTCTGTAGATTTTATGGTCCCGGACTCACATAGCCTGCTGACTTACGTCTGGTAAGCTTGCCTGACAGCGTCACTCAACAGCCCGCCACCGTAATGGTCGCGGGCTGTTTTTTTAATGTCATATCAAAAATTAATTATTTCAGCACGACAGATCACCTTAATATATTAATCAAGCTAAAAAAAGAACATATAACTCCTTTCGCTACATTTTGACTGTCGCATTGTTATTATCTGATGGTACTCTCTCGCCGTGAGTATTTAGCTCACCTTCTTTTTCATTTAATAAGGAAATAAAAGTGAAAGAATTATCACTGAATGAAATGCACTATGTCTCAGGTGGTTTTAATCTGTTCGGTGCTGCGACCGGCTTCACCCAGTTTGTCTGTAACTCCGGGGTCGGCTTTGGCTCTTTCGTTGGCACCGCAGGTGCCGCCTTTGCTGACTTCGTGGTAGACAGCGCTATCGCTTTTGGCTCATTCGTACTGGGAAATTCTAACTGGCAAACTTTTGTTGATACCGGTTCAAATAACTGGAACGGTTTTGTCTCAACAGCAGGAAATAGCTGGTCAACCTTCGTTAATAACGCGGCCAGCGACTGGAATAATTTCCTCGCAAAAGCCAACGCGTAAAATAGGTAACGCTGCAGAAACAGGTTATTCAACCTGTTTCTGGTTCATCATTAATTAACGTAAGTCGCCGAATCCAGCAAACACCCTATCCCCTCCCCTTTCGTTTACCCTGTTTTCTACTTAATAGCACAGATCATTCATGTAATTTATATTTGCTCACCATCGCTCTGTTTACCCGCACGCTCGCTCGCACTACACTGGACGCGCTTTTTAGACAGAGGTGGTAATGAACGATTATAAAATGACGCCAGGCGAGCTACGCGCGACCTGGGGGTTGGGGACAGTTTTTTCACTGCGCATGCTCGGCATGTTCATGGTCCTGCCGGTCCTGACGACATACGGTATGGCGTTACAGGGCGCAAGTGAGGCGCTGATTGGCCTTGCCATCGGCATTTATGGCCTGGCGCAGGCCATATTTCAGATCCCCTTTGGCCTGCTTTCCGATCGCGTCGGCCGTAAACCGTTAATCGTCGGCGGGCTGCTGGTGTTTGTCGCCGGTAGCGTGATTGCCGCCCTCTCCCACTCTATCTGGGGCATTATTCTCGGTCGCGCGTTGCAGGGCTCCGGTGCCATTGCCGCCGCCGTGATGGCGCTGCTTTCCGATCTGACCCGTGAACAGAACCGCACCAAAGCGATGGCCTTTATTGGCGTCAGCTTCGGCGTGACCTTCGCCATCGCCATGGTACTGGGTCCGATTATCACGCATGCACTTGGGTTACACGCCTTGTTCTGGATGATTGCCGTGCTGGCGACGCTGGGTATCGCCCTGACGATATGGGTAGTGCCGGACAGCAAAAATCATGTGCTGAACCGCGAGTCTGGAATGGTGAAAGGCTGCTTCAGCAAAGTACTGGTTGAGCCGCGCCTGCTGAAGCTCAACTTTGGCATTATGTGCCTGCACATTTTGTTGATGTCTACCTTCGTCGCCCTGCCCGGCCAGCTTGCCGCAGCGGGTTTTCCTGCGGCCGAGCACTGGAAAATCTACCTGGTGACCATGCTCATCTCGTTTGTCTCCGTGGTGCCATTTATTATTTATGCCGAAGTGAAGCGCCGGATGAAGCGCGTCTTCATCACCTGCGTCGCTCTGTTGTTGATTGCGGAAATTGTGTTGTGGGGCTCAGGCCCGCACTTCTGGGAGCTGGTTGCCGGGGTGCAGCTGTTCTTCCTTGCGTTCAACCTGATGGAAGCCCTGCTGCCGTCCTTGATCAGTAAAGAGTCGCCGGCAGGCTATAAAGGCACGGCAATGGGGATCTACTCCACCAGCCAGTTTATCGGCGTGGCAATCGGCGGGTCATTGGGCGGCTGGGTTGATGGCCTGTTTGATTCGCAAACCGTTTTCCTCGCGGGTGCGCTGCTGGCAACCCTCTGGCTACTGGTCGCCAGCACCATGAAAGAACCGAAGTATGTCAGTAGCCTGCGGGTGGAAATTCCGTCTGATGTGAATATCAGCGATGCCTTAAAACAGCGCCTTGAAGCCAAAGAGGGAGTCAGTGAGGTATTACTGGTACCTGAGGAGCGCAGTTTGTATGTCAAAATCGACAGTAAAGTGACAAACCGCTTTGAAGTTGAACAGGCCCTGAAAGCCTGAAAAAATGCCCGGCTTAGCCGGGCATTTTCTTAATCGCGGAAGTTCTTGAACTGGAACGGCTGGCCGAGATCGCCGCCGCGTACCAGCGCCATCACGCTCTGCAGATCGTCGCGGGATTTCCCGGTTACACGAATCTCTTCGCCCTGAATCTGCGCCTGTACCTTCAGCTTGCTATCTTTGATGAGCTTAACGATCTTCTTCTGAACCGCGCTCTCAATGCCCTGCTTCAGTTTGGCCTCAACAAACCAGGTTTTACCGCTGTGAACAAAATCTTCTGGCACATCCAGGGATGTCCCCTCGATGCCGCGCTTCAGCAGTTTTGCGCGCAGAATATCGAGCAGCTGATTCACCTGAAAGTCAGACTCGCTCAACACCTTAATTGTCTTATTCGCGTCATTCAGCTCAAATGAAGCCTCAACGCCACGAAAATCGAAGCGAGACTCAACCTCGCGGCTGGCGTTGTCTACGCCGTTACGTACTTCCTGGATATCAACTTCGGAAACAATATCGAAAGATGGCATCTTTTCTTCTCCCTTCACTTTTGTTGCGTTGCATAATACCCGCTACGGGGCATAACTCAACAGAAGCTTAGTTGTCGACGCTATACTAAATGTTGAAACACCTGGTGCAGTTGCAGGTGAGGAGGAACGATGAAAATTACCGTGCTCGGATGCGGAGCATTGGGACAACTTTGGCTCACCGCACTTTGCAAACATGGGCATGAAGTACAGGGCTGGCTGCGCGTGCCACAGCCCTATTGCAGTGTAAACGTAATTGAAGAAGACGGAAGTATCTTTAACGAATCGCTGATCGCTAACGACCCTGACTTTCTGGCGCAAAGCGATCTGCTACTGGTCACCCTGAAAGCCTGGCAGGTTTCCGATGCCGTCCGGGCGCTGGCAACCCCCCTCCCCCGCGCCTCCCCAATCATGTTGCTACACAACGGCATGGGCACCATTGAAGAGCTCAGACACGTCCACCAGCCACTGCTGATGGCAATCACCACCCATGCCGCCCGCCGGGATGGCAATGTAATTGTTCATGTCGCCAGCGGCATGACCCATATCGGCCCAGCACGTGACCAGGAGGGTGACTACAGCTATCTGGCGGATCGCTTTCAGCAGGTGCTGCCGGATGTCGCCTGGCACGATAACATTCGTCCACAGATGTGGCACAAGCTGGCGGTAAACTGCGTGATCAATCCGCTGACTGCCCTGCTGGATTGCCCGAACGGCGAGCTTAAACATCACCCTGAGGAGGTGGCAACCCTGTGCGCTGAGGTGGCTGCCGTGGTGGAGCGGGAAGGCATTCACACCTCAGTGGATGATATTCGCTATTACGTCGAAGAGGTCATTGAGAGTACGGCGCAGAATATCTCCTCGATGCTGCAGGATATCCGCGCTCTGCGCCATACTGAAATTGACTATATTACCGGTTACCTGCTAAAACGCGCCCGGGCACACGGTATCAGCGTGCCAGAAAATGTCCGGCTGTATGAACAGGTTAAACGTAAGGAGAGTGAGTATGAGCGCGTCGGCACTGGTATGCCTCGCCCCTGGTAGCGAAGAGACCGAAGCGGTCACCACCATCGATCTGCTGGTTCGCGCCGGGATTAGCGTCACAACGGCAAGTGTCGCCAGCGATGGCAACCTGGTCATCACCTGCTCCCGTGGGGTGAAAATCGTGGCAGATGCACCGCTGGTGGAAGTCGCCGACGGTGATTACGACGTTATCGTCCTGCCGGGTGGCCTGAAAGGCGCCGAGTGCTTCCGCGACAGCCCGCTGCTGGTCGAGACGGTCAGGCAGTTCCACCATTCCGGGCGGATCGTCGCGGCTATTTGCGCGGCGGCGGCCACGGTGCTGGTTCCGCACAATATCTTCCCGATCGGCAACATGACCGGTTTCCCGACGCTGAAGGATAAGATCCCCGAAGAGCAATGGGTGGATAAGCGTATGGTCTGGGATCCGCGCGTCAACCTGCTCACCAGCCAGGGGCCAGGAACCTCGATTGATTTTGCGTTGAAGATTATTGAGCTGCTGGTTGGGCGCGAAAAAGCGTATGAAGTGGCCTCATCGCTGGTGATGGCGGCGGGAATTTATAATTATTACGAAGCGTAGAAATTGCCCGGCGGCGCTACGCTTGCCGGGCCTACAAAGCACGACCAGGCCGGGTAAGGCGTAGCCGCCACCCGGCACAACCACTACGGGCGATACACCTTCACATTGGTAAAGCCCTGCTCGCGCAGATAGAGCGCCTGCAGACGGCTCATCACCCCGCGCTCGCACCACAGCAGATAGGTTTTGCTCTTATCGAGATCGCCAAATTTGGTGCTCAGCTTGTAGAACGGCAGTGAGGCCACTTCTACTCCCTCCGGCTCAAACGGCTTCGCATCCTGCTCATCAACGGAGCGGATATCCAGCAGTATGTCATCCGGGCCGAAACCGTTAACGGTCTCCACTTCGACGACGTCCTGCTCGGTCTGCTGGGCGATTTCGCGGATATCGATGTTAGAGGCTTCCTCCACCACTTTATCAAGAATGGAGAAGTCGAAGTTCTCCTCTTCCGCTTCGATCTTCGCCTTCACCGCTTTGACCGTCGGGCTCTTTGAGATCACGCCGCAGTATTCTGGCATGGTGCGGGCAAAGTCTTCGGTGCCGATCTCACGCGCCAGATCGATGATGTGCTCTTTGTCGTGAGAGATCAGCGGACGCAGGATCAGCGTGTCGGAGACATTGTCGATAAGACGCAGGTTGGTCAGAGTCTGGCTGGAGACCTGGCCCAGCGCTTCGCCGGTCACCAGCGCCTGTACGCCATAGCGTTCAGCGACTTTTGAGGCCGCACGCACCATCATACGCTTCAGCACCACGCCCATCTGGCCGTCGTCCACTTTTTCGAGGATTTCACCCACCACAGGTTCAAAGTTAATGGCAACAAAACGGACGCGGTGGGAGCTGCCGAAGCGGTTCCAGAGATAGTGCGCAACCTGACGCACGCCAATTTCATGGGCAGCGCCGCCAAGGTTAAAGAAGCAGTAGTGTACGCGGCAGCCGCGACGCATCAGCATATAGCTGGAGACACCGGAGTCGAAACCGCCGGAGATCATCGACAGCACATCTTCCTGAGTACCAATAGGGAAACCGCCAATCCCTTCATAGCGGCCTTTAATCAGCAGCAGACGGTCGTTTTCGATTTCCAGATGCACGGTCACTTCCGGGTTGGTCAGACGCACGCGCGCAGATTCAACGTGCTGATTCAGACCGCCGCCCACGTAACGTTCTACTTCAATCGAGCTAAACTCATGTTTACCGCGACGCTTGGCGCGCACGCAGAAAGTTTTGCCTTCGATCTGATCGCGATACTGCGCCAGCGCTTTTTCGAAGATGTCGTGCAGGGAAGTGAACGGAACATCTTCCACTTCCAGAATATGGTGGATCCCCGGGATGCGGGTTAAGGCATCACGAATGTCCAGGCGCTTGTTTTCATCTTTAGCGCGGACTTCAACATGATCCCAGTGACGCACAACGGCCAGCGTCTCGTCGTAGTGCTTCAGAACGTTACGAATGTTCCCGGTTAAAATTTTAATAAAGCGCAAACGCACAGATTGGCTTTTGATGGTGATTTCCGGGAACAATTTAATGATAAACTTCATGGCGGCAATGTTTCTTTGGCAAGCATTTAAGCTTGTAATGGAAAAGTACAGCAGCCCCTTTAACCGAAGGCTGCTTCCAGGCGCGCAAGTATACCACCATCAGGCGCCTCCTGTGCACATTGCGCGTTATTTGATAATTACCCTGAGTCCGATACCATATCAGGGATAAAAAACTGAGAGTCAGACATTCACTATGCCGAAGAAAAACGATGCACCTGCCAGTTTCGAAACTGCGCTGAGTGAACTGGAGCAAATCGTTACCCGTCTGGAAAGCGGCGACCTGCCGTTAGAAGAGGCGCTTAATGAATTCGAACGCGGTGTGCAGCTGGCGCGCCAGGGCCAGGTAAAGCTGCAACAGGCGGAACAGCGCGTGCAGATCCTGCTCTCCGATAACGAAGACGCAGCCACCACCCCCTTCACCCCGGATGCCGAGTAGATGGATTTTTCGAACCAGCTTCAGGCGTGTGTCGAGCGTGCTAACGACGCACTGCGCCGTTTTATAGAACCGCAGCCTTTTCAGAACACTCCACTGGTTGAGGCCATGCATTATGGCGCACTGTTAGGCGGTAAGCGCCTGCGTCCTTTTCTGGTCTATGCCACTGGCAGAATGTTCGGTATCAGCCTGGATACGCTGGATGCCCCGGCCGCTGCGGTCGAATGTGTTCATGCCTATTCGCTGATCCATGACGATCTCCCGGCAATGGACGACGACGATCTGCGCCGCGGCCAACCGACCTGCCATATTAAGTTTGGCGAAGCTAATGCCATTCTGGCTGGCGATGCCCTGCAAACGCTGGCGTTTTCGATCCTGAGCGATGCACCGATGGTGGAAGTGGCGGATCGCGACCGGCTGGCGATGGTTTCTGAGCTGGCGAGGGCCAGCGGGGTTGCCGGTATGTGCGGCGGCCAGGCGCTGGATCTGGAGGCAGAAGGCCGTCAGGTTAATCTGGAACAGCTGGAGCGCATTCATCGTCACAAGACCGGGGCATTGATTCGCGCCGCCGTTCGTCTGGGGGCGCTGAGCGCGGGTGAGCGGGGACGCGAAGCCCTGCCGATTCTGGATCGCTATGCAGAGAGTATCGGTTTAGCGTTCCAGGTTCAGGATGACATTCTGGATGTCGTGGGCGATACTGCAACATTGGGTAAACGTCAGGGTGCCGATCAGCAGCTTGGCAAAAGTACCTATCCCGCCCTTCTGGGCCTTGAGCAAGCCCGACAAAAAGCCCGGGACCTGATTGATGACGCCCGCCAGTCGCTGAATCAACTGGCTGCGCAGTCACTGGACACCTCGGCACTGGAAGCGCTAGCGGACTATATAATCCAGCGTGATAAATAACGAAAACACCACGATGAGTCTCTGATGAGTTTTGATATTGCCAAATACCCGACACTGGCGTTGGTTGACTCCACCCAGGAGTTACGTCTGTTGCCGAAAGAGAGCCTGCCGAAGCTGTGCGACGAGCTGCGTCGCTATCTGCTCGACAGCGTAAGCCGCTCCAGCGGCCATTTCGCCTCCGGGCTTGGCACGGTGGAACTCACCGTGGCGCTGCATTATGTCTACAACACCCCGTTCGATCAGCTGATCTGGGATGTAGGCCATCAGGCTTATCCGCACAAAATTCTTACCGGCCGCCGCGATAAAATTGACACCATTCGCCAGAAAGGCGGCCTGCATCCGTTCCCGTGGCGGGGCGAAAGCGAGTACGACGTGTTGAGCGTCGGCCACTCCTCCACCTCGATTTCTGCCGGGATCGGGGTAGCGGTCGCGGCGGCTAAAGAGAACAAACAGCGCCGCACCGTCTGCGTCATTGGCGATGGCGCGATCACCGCCGGGATGGCCTTTGAAGCGATGAATCACGCGGGTGATATCAAGCCAGACATGCTGGTTGTCCTCAACGACAACGAGATGTCGATTTCTGAAAATGTCGGGGCGCTGAACAATCACCTGGCGAATCTACTCTCCGGCAAGCTCTACTCCACCCTGCGTGAAGGCGGCAAAAAAGTGCTCTCCGGCGTGCCGCCCATTAAAGAGCTGCTGCGTCGCACCGAAGAGCACATCAAAGGGATGGTGGTTCCCGGCACGCTGTTTGAAGAGCTGGGCTTTAACTACATCGGCCCGGTGGATGGTCACGACGTTCTGGGCCTGGTCAGCACCCTGAAAAATATGCGTGACCTGAAAGGCCCGCAATTCCTGCATATCATGACCAAAAAAGGTCGTGGCTATGAACCGGCGGAAAAAGATCCCATCACCTTCCACGCGGTACCTAAATTCGATCCGACCAGCGGCTGCCTGCCAAAAAGCAGCGGCGGCATGCCGAGCTACTCAAAAATCTTCGGTGACTGGCTGTGTGAAACCGCCGCCAAAGACGGCAAGCTGATGGCCGTGACCCCGGCGATGCGCGAAGGCTCCGGGATGGTCGAGTTCTCCCGCAAATACCCGACCCAGTATTTTGATGTCGCCATCGCTGAGCAGCATGCGGTGACCTTTGCCGCGGGCCTGGCGATTGGCGGCTACAAACCGGTGGTGGCGATCTACTCTACCTTCCTGCAGCGCGCCTACGATCAGGTGATCCACGACGTCGCGATCCAGAAACTGCCGGTGCTGTTTGCCATTGACCGCGCGGGTATTGTCGGTGCCGACGGCCAGACGCACCAGGGGGCGTTCGATCTCTCCTATCTGCGTTGTATCCCGGATATGGTGGTGATGACCCCGAGCGACGAGAACGAATGTCGTCAGATGCTGTTCACCGGCTATCACTATCAGGATGGCCCAACGGCCGTGCGTTATCCGCGCGGTAACGCGGTTGGCGTTACCCTTGAGCCGCTGGCAAAACTGCCGATTGGTAAAGGCGTGGTTAAGCGTCGCGGTGAAAAGCTGGCGATCCTCAATTTCGGTACGCTGATGCCGGAAGCGGCAAAAGTGGCGGAATCTCTTAACGCGACGCTGGTGGATATGCGCTTTGTGAAGCCGCTCGATGAGGCGCTGATCCTGGAGATGGCATCTGAGCACGAAGCGCTGATCACGCTCGAAGAGAATGCGATTATGGGCGGCGCGGGCAGCGGCGTGAACGAAGTGCTGATGGCGAAGCGTAAAGTTGTGCCTGTTCTGAACCTCGGCCTGCCGGATCACTTTATTCCGCAGGGTACCCAGGACGAAGCGCGCGCCGACATCGGCCTGGATGCCGCAGGTATCGAAGCGCGCATCGCCGCCTGGCTGGCGTAATCCCTCCCCTTTCCGCTCCTGCTATGCTTAACGGTACGTTTTAAGCAAACAGCAGGAGTGGAACCATGCAATACAATACATTAGGAAAAACGGATCTTAAGGTTTCCCGTCTTTGCCTGGGCTGCATGACCTTTGGCGAACCGGACCGGGGTAAACACGCCTGGACGCTGCCGGAAGAGAGCAGCCGTCCGATCATCAAACACGCCCTCGAAGGCGGCATTAACTTCTTTGATACCGCCAACAGCTACTCCGACGGCAGCAGCGAAGAGATTGTTGGCCGGGCGCTGCGCGATTTTGCCCGCCGCGAGGAGGTAGTGGTCGCCACCAAGGTTTACCATCAGGTAGGCGATCTGCCGGAAGGCCTCTCCCGGGCGCAGATCCTGCGCTCCATTGATGACAGCCTGCGCCGCCTGAATATGGAGTATGTCGATCTCCTGCAGATCCACCGCTGGGATTACAACACCCCGATTGAAGAGACGCTGGAAGCGCTGAATGACGTGGTCAGAGCAGGTAAGGCGCGCTATATCGGCGCGTCGTCGATGCATGCCGCGCAGTTTGCCGACGCGCTGGCATTACAGGAACAGCACGGCTGGGCACCGTTCGTCACCATGCAGGATCACTACAATCTTATCTACCGCGAAGAGGAGCGGGAGATGCTGCCCCTCTGCTACCAGCATGGCGTGGCGGTGATCCCGTGGAGTCCGCTGGCGCGCGGGCGTTTAACCCGTCCGTGGGGCGAAACCACTGCCCGCTCGGTGTCCGACGAGTTTGGCAAAACGCTGTATGACGAAACCGAGGCCAACAACGCGCAAATCGCCGAGCGCTTAACGGGCGTTGCCGAGGATCTTGGCGTGACGCGCGCTCAGGTGGCGCTGGCATGGGTGCTGAGCAAACGGGGCGTAGCCGCACCGATTATCGGTGCCTCGCGGGAAGAGCAGCTGGATGAGCTGATCAACGCCGTGGACATCACTCTGACGCCGGAGCAGATTGCCGAGCTGGAGACGCCGTACAAGGAGCATCCGGTGGTGGGGTTTAAATAGATGTGAACGCATTTGTAGGCCGGGTAAGCGCAGCGCCACCCGGCAATACAAGCCGCACAGAACTATGCGAAGTGGTCGTAACCTTTCCAGTCGAGCGTCACCGGCTCGCCGTTCTGCACAAATTGCAGCCCTTCGCTCTCCGGCATAATCTGGCCGATACAGGTAAACCCTGCCCCCAGATTGGCTAACGCCACATCCAGCGTGCCGCGGTTCAGCTCGGGTACGGTAAAGCACAGCTCGTAATCTTCCCCGCCGGAGAGCGCCCAACGCAGCGCCTGCTCTGGCTCCACATGCCTGCGCATCGCCTCAGAGAGCGGGAAGTGATCGAGGTCGATCCGCGCGCCCACGCCGCTGGCTTTCAGAATGTGGCCGAGATCGGAGATCAGGCCATCGGAGAGATCGATAGCTGAACTGGCGCGATCGCGCAGCGCCTGACCGTGCAGAATACGCGGCGTCGGGCGCAGATGGCGCTGCACGAAATAGGCCGCGTCATCGGCGTTTTCCACCATCAGGCGCTTCTGCAAAATCGCCAGCCCGGCCGCGCTGTCACCCGGCGTACCGGTGACATAAATCCAGTCGCCCGGCTTCGCGCCAGCGCGTTTCAGCGCGCGGCCTGCTGGTACGTAACCGTGGATCGCCAGAGTCATCGACAGCGGCCCGGCAGTCGTGTCGCCGCCGATCAGCTGCATATCGTAGTAGTTAAGCTGCTCAAACAGCGCATCGCTGAAGGCCTCGAGCCAGCTTTCATCGACCTCTGGCAGGGTCAGCGCCAGGGTTAACCACGCGGGATCGGCCCCCATTGCCGCCAGATCGCTCACGTTTACCGCCAGCGCTTTGTACGCCAGATCGGCAGGATCAATATCCGGCAGGAAATGGTTACCGCACACCAGGGTGTCGGTGCTGATCGCCAGCGTCTGTTTTTCGGGAATATTGAGAAGTGCACAGTCGTCGCCGATGCCGGTTTCCACATCGCGACGCGAGCTTCTGACTCGGTCAAAATAACGGGCAATCAGGGAAAATTCGCCGCATGCCATACGTTATGCCTCAGCAAAGAAAATAAAAAAACCGGAGCCCGCACCACCCAAAGGCAGTACGACACTCCGGCTTGCGGATCACTTTTTACGGGGACGGATCGCAGGTGCAGCTTTGTCCAGCACGCCATTCACAAATTTGTGGCTGTCTTCAGCACCGAAGGTTTTCGCCAGTTCGATCGCTTCGTTGATGGCCACTTTGTAAGGCACATCGTCACGTTTAGACAACTCAAACAGTGCGATACGCAGCACCGCTTTTTCAACCTGACCCAGCTCTTCGAGCAGACGGGAGAGGTACGGCTTCATCAGACCGTCGAGATACGCGCTATTAGTCGCCACTCCCGACAGCAGTTCACGGAAGTACACGACGTCAACGTCTTTGACGTCTTGTTCCGCCAGGAACTGGTATTCAACATCAGCGATGTCGTTCTGGGACAACTGCCAGGAGTAAAGTGCCTGAACGGCACATTCACGGGCGCGGCGACGAGCAGCAGGTTTCACGGAATTCCCCTTACAAAAAAATCAGGCCTTGATGGCTTTCAATACATTGATCATTTCAAGCGCGGTCAGTGCAGCTTCTGCACCTTTGTTACCGGCTTTGGTGCCAGCACGTTCGATGGCTTGTTCAATACTTTCAGTGGTGAGTACGCCGAACGCGACAGGAATTTCTGCATCCTGCGCCACGTGCGCCAGACCGTTGCTTGCGCCACCCGCAACATATTCAAAGTGCGCGGTACCGCCACGAATCACCGTACCCAGTGCGATTACCGCATCGTATTTGCCGGTTTTCGCCAGTGCGCCCGCTGCCAGTGGCAGTTCGTAAGCACCCGGAACCCAGACAACGGTAATGTTTTCGTCTTTCACCTGGCCGATACGTTTCAGGGCGTCAATCGCGCCATCCAGCAGGCTGTCATTGATGAAGTTGTTGAAACGCGCAATGGTGATGGCGACGCGAGCGTCCGGGGTAGCAACGGCTGCTTCAATAATGTTCATACTCTTCCTTAACGGGTTCATTTGGTGGCCCCGCAGGGGGGCGGATTTTATCATAATATTTTGCGCACTGCTTCCCTATTTAGGCAAGCCTTACGCGGTGGTCAGGTGAAGACAGACATCCGGCCCTACCGGACGTATTTCGCTGAAGCTAAATGCCGGTGCATCCGCCAGTTTTTCCAGCCCTGGCAAGGCGCACAGGCCGCGCGCGTCGTTGCCTAACAGTTTAGGCGCAAGATAGACGATCAGCTCATCCACCAGCCCCGCCTGCAACAGCGCCCCGGCGAGCGTCGGGCCAGCTTCGACCCAGATGCTGTTGATCTGCTGTTTGCCCAACAGCATCATCAGCACCACTAAATCGAGATGTCCTTTATGCTCCGGCACCAGAATGGTGCGCACGCCTTCCGGCCAGCTGCGGTCATCTTCCTGGGTGCGGGCAAACCAGGTCTCGCCTGGCTGCTGCACAATGCGGTGCTCAGGGGTAACAAGATTCTGCCGGTCGACCACAATCCGCAGCGGCTGGCGTAAATTCTCTTGCGGGTAGAGTGCCTGAGTATCCGCGTTTAACTCATCCCAGCGCACGGTCAGCGCAGGATCGTCGGCCAGCACGGTGGCATGCGTGGTGAGAATAGCATGGCTTTGCGCGCGCAGACGTTGCACATCGCGCCTTGCCTGTGGGGAGGTGATCCACTGGCTTTCACCGCTGGCCATTGCCGTGCGGCCATCCAGCGACGCGCCAAGTTTCAACTGCACGTAAGGGAAACCGGTCCGCATCCGCTTGAGAAAACCTTTATTCAGGCGTTCGGCTTCACTCATCATCAGGCCGTGACTGACCTCAATCCCAGCCTCCTGAAGGCGGTACAGACCGCGCCCGGCTACCTGCGGATTAGGGTCCTGCATCGCCGCCACAACCCGTGAAACGCCAGCGGTAATCAGGGCATCGCAGCAGGGCGGGGTTCGGCCATGATGGCTACAAGGCTCCAGCGTGACGTAGGCGGTTGCGCCCCGCGCCTTCTCGCCGGCCATGCGCAGGGCATGCACTTCGGCATGGGGCTCCCCGGCACGGTAGTGAAAACCCTCCCCGACGATCTCGCCATCCTTCACAATGACGCAGCCGACATTTGGATTGGGATGGGTGGTAAAACGCCCGCGTTGCGCCAGCTTGAGCGCTCGCGCCATGTAAATCTCATCCAGCATGGGCTTAATCCTGTAGGCGGGCGATCTCTTCGCCGAACTCTTTGATATCTTCGAAACTGCGATACACGGAAGCAAAGCGGATATAGGCAACTTTATCGAGCTTTTTGAGCTGCTCCATCACCAGGTTACCGATCATTTTACTTGGCACTTCGCGTTCGCCGGTGGCGCGCAGCTGGGTTTTGATGTGATTAAGCGCCATTTCAACGTCGTCTGCGCTCACTGGCCGTTTTTCCAGTGCCTTGAGCATCCCGCTGCGCAGTTTTTCTTCGTTGAACGGTTCGCGGATGTCGTTACTTTTCACCACACGCGGCATCACCAGCTCAGCCACTTCAAAAGTCGTGAAACGTTCGTTACACACCAGGCACTGCCGACGGCGGCGTACGGACGAGCCCTCTCCCACGAGTCGGGAGTCGATTACTTTGGTATCCACGGCGAGACAGAATGGGCAATGCATACGGTGTCCTGACTATCGGGTTAACTGAACTCTATTTTACCCCGAACTGGCTCCACAACAAAGAAGGAGCGTTTTTGAGATAAAGGATCTATACGAACGCCTGCATCGTTGACTACCCTTAGCAGAATCCGATATTTCAGGGAAATAAGTGCCATGACAAGACGTTACCTGAGGATCCTGCTGGTGGGAAGCCTCTTTAGCCTTAGCGCCTGCGCGCAGCAAAGCGAAGTTCGTCAGATGAACCAGAGCATCAGTTCGCTGAACACAACCATGAACAAGCTGAACCAGGAAACCGTCAAAATCACCCAGCAGAATGCGCTGAACGCCAAATCGACCAGCGGCGTCTATCTGCTGCCAGGGTCAAACACCCCTGCCCGGCTGAACAGCCAGATCGGCACGCTGCGTATGTCGCTGATGAATGTTGCGCCTAATGCCGATGGCACCCGGGCCACGCTGCGCATCCAGGGCGAATCCAACGATCCGCTGCCGGCATTTAGCGCCACCGTAGAGTGGGGCCAGATTCAGGGCACGACCGACAGCTTCCAGGAGCTGAACGTTCAGACCCAGCTCATTAATGCTCCGGCCAGTGTGCTGGCACCCAGCGATGTTGACATCCCGCTGCAGCTAAACGGCATGACGCCCGATCAGCTCGGCTTTATCCGCATCCACGATATTCAGCCCGTCGCGCAATAATCCCCCTGCGGAACGTGTTCACGTTCCGCTCCCTTCTTTGGTTACAAACATTGGCAACAGAAATGTTTGCTATTACAATCCGCTCCGTTAAAAATACGCAAACGTGAACGCAATCGATTACGTATGTGAGAGATCTGTGAAACAACACATATTTTTGTGAGCAAGGATTCCTATAATAGGCCCCCAGAAACACGAAATATTTAGAAACGCAATTCGCGCCTTTTTCACGCCCGCAAGGGATTTCAAATCAGTGGCATTATTATGAAAAAAACATTACTCGCAGCCGGTGCACTCCTGGCGCTCTCTTCTACGTTCTCTGTGCAGGCAGCGGAAAACGATAAACCAGAGTACGTCTCCGACTGGTGGCACCAGAGCGTTAACGTCGTCGGCAGCTATCACACCCGTTTTGGACCGCAGATCCGCAACGATACTTACCTGGAATACGAAGCGTTTGCCAAGAAAGAGTGGTTTGATTTCTATGGTTACATGGATGCGCCGGTATTCTTCGGTGGTAACACGGATGCAAAAGGTATCTGGAACCACGGTTCCCCACTGTTCATGGAGATCGAACCGCGCTTCTCCATCGACAAGCTGACCGGCACCAGCCTGGCGTTTGGTCCGTTCAAAGAGTGGTACTTCGCGAACAACTACATCTACGACATGGGTCGCAACAAGTCTGGCCGTCAGAGCACCTGGTACATGGGTCTGGGTACTGACATCGACACCGGTCTGCCGATGAGCCTCTCCATGAACGTCTATGCCAAATATCAGTGGCAGAACTACGGCGCAGCGAACGAAAACGAGTGGGATGGCTACCGTTTCAAAGTGAAATACTTCGTGCCAATCACCCAGCTGTGGGGCGGTAACCTGAGCTATATCGGCTTCACCAACTTTGACTGGGGTTCTGATCTGGGCGACAACGATTTCCGTGACCTGAACGGGAAGAAGGCGCGCACCAACGACTCTATCGCCTCCAGCCACATCCTGGCGCTGAACTACGATCACTGGCACTACTCTGTTGTTGCCCGTTACTGGCACAACGGTGGTCAGTGGAACGACGACGCAAGCCTGAACTTCGGCGACGGTGACTTCAGCGTTCGTTCTACCGGCTGGGGTGGTTACCTGGTTGTGGGTTACAATTTCTAAGATGATTTGTGCCGGGTGGCGCTTCGCTTACCCGGCCTACAAAACATGTTAACGGCACAAACCGTAGGCCGGGTAAGGCGCAGCCGCCACCCGGCAAAAAAGCCTGCTTAAAAGCTGGCTTTTTTATTGCTTCACCTTCCGTAAAAAATCGGCCAGCGACCTGTTCGCGCTTTCGCTAAAGCGTCTCTCCGTCATGGTGATATTCAGACACCTGTCGAGCCGGAAGCAACGATAGTCATCACGTCGCTCGCACCACGCCGCCAGCAACCAGTGCTCTCCCCAGAAGAACAACCCCAGCGGCTGCACTTCGCGAGAAGAGAGCTGCCCGGCTTCATCACGATAATGCAGCGCCAGCACCCGCTGGCTGGATATCGCCTGATGAATAAGATCAAACCCGCTGCGGGAGTGGTGCTGCATGGCAATATCCGGGGCGTAGATCCGCGTCTGCTCTGCCTTGCGACGGCTCTCTTCCGGCAGGATCGCCAGCACTTTCTCCTGGGCCGACTCCAGTTCGCGCGACAGCGACTCCCCGCCCCAGGTTTTGAGCAGGCGGATCGCCACCATCAGCGCCTCCGACTCCTTGTTGGTGAGCATCAGCGGTGGCAGGTCAAAACCCGACATCAGCCGGTAACCGCTCCCCGCTTCGCCTTCCACCGGCACGCCGGAAAGCGACAGATCGCGGATATCGCGGTAGACCGTGCGTTCAGAGACGCCCACTCTTTCCGCCAGATGCGCTGCCGTTGTCAGACGTCTTCCCCGCAGGATCTGCACAATCTGAAACAAACGGTCAGCGCGTCGGGTCATTTTTTCTTAGGCTCTCAGGCAGGTTGATGAAGGCCGACGCGATTACCTTCGCTGTCGGTAAATAAAGCGATAGTACCAATACCGCGCGGCAACGTCAGCGGGCCAAATACGCACTCGCCACCGGCAGAGGCAACGCGGTCAAGCGTGGCCGTCAGATTGTCAGTATGCAGATAGATAATGGCTCCCTGCACCGAGGGAATAATCCCCTCAAATTTTGCCAGCGCGCCGCCAGTAGCCGGGTCCTCATGCGGAAATACCGCCAGCTCGGCGCAGTCCATTTTCTCGCGCCTCAGTGAAACCTGCATTACCGGCTCATAAAATTTGATGGCGCGATCCATATCTGCGACCGGAATTTCAAACCAGTTAATCACACTTTTCATACATCCTCCTGACTCTTGTTTGGGTTCAGAAGGAGTCTACGACAGGCCTCCTGACAGCATACTGTCAGGAGTGTTTGTCAGGAACAGGCAAAAAAAATCCCGGTCAACAGACCGGGATTTTGATAACACGATAAACGTGGCCTTACGGCAGAATAGACGGCTGATCCGCCCCTTCTTTCTCGACTTTCTGCTGGAGCAGGTGCTCGCGCTTCATGCCCAGCTTCAGCGCCAGCGCGGACGCTACATAGATAGAAGATGCTGTACCAATGGAGACACCGATCAGCATGGTCAGCGAGAAGCCTTCCAGAATCGGACCGCCGAAGAGATAGAGCATCAGGATCACCATCAGGGTGGTCCCGGAGGTGATCAAGGTACGATGCAGCGTCTGGGTCAACGACACGTTAAAGATTTCGTACGGCGTACCGCGACGGATCTTACGGAAGTTTTCACGGATACGGTCCGATACCACGATACTGTCGTTCAGCGAGTAGCCAATAACCGACATCAACGAGGCCACAATGGTCAGGTCAATCTCGATATGGAACAGCGACAGAACGCCCATGGTGATCACCACGTCGTGCGCCAGGGCGATAACCACCCCGGCAGCCAGACGCCATTCGAAGCGGAAACCGACATACGTCAGGATACAGAGCAGCGCCACCAGCAGTGCCATCGCACCTGTCTGGGCCAGATCTGCACCCACGCTTGGGCCAACGAATTCAATACGTTTTACCGTCGCATTCTGGCTGGTCGATTCGTTAATCACCTGTACGACTTTGCTGCCCAGCTCCTGGCTGCCGTTGGCATCCTTCACTGGCGGCATGCGCACCATGATGTCACGGCTGCTGCCGAAGTTCTGCAGCAGCGGCTCTTCAAAGCCCGCCTTCTGCAGCGACTCGCGCATCTGATCCATATCGACCGGTTTTTCCAGGGTGATTTCAATCACCGTACCGCCGGTGAAATCGAGCCCCCAGTTAAAGCCTTTTACGCCCATGATGGCGATGGACAGAACCAACAGCAGACCCGAAATGCCAAAGGCCCAGTAGTCCCAGCGCATAAAGTCCCAGACTTTACGGCCGTAGTTCAATTGTTCAACAGTATATTCCTGTGCCACAACGCACTCCTCAGATAGACAGCTTTTTAACGCGCTTGCCGCCGTACAGCAGGTTCACGATGGCACGGGTGCCGACAATAGCGGTAAACATTGACGTCGCCACACCAATACCGGTGGTGATAGCAAAGCCCTTGATCGCGCCGGTACCCACTGCATACAGGATAAGAACCTTAATCAGTGTTGTTACGTTCGCATCGAAGATGGAGCTGAACGCGCCCCGGTAGCCTTCGTCGATCGCCTGTTGGATGGAGCGACCGTTGCTTAGCTCTTCTTTGATACGTTCATTTATCAGTACGTTGGCGTCAACCGCCACCGCAAGGGTTAAGACGATACCTGCAATCCCTGGCATGGTCAGCGTTGCCCCCGGCAGCAGGGACATAATGCCGACAATCAGCACCAGGTTTGCAATCAGCGCAGAGGTCGCAATCAGACCAAACTTCTTGTAGAAGAAGACCATGAAGATAATGGAGATCGCCAGACCCGCCAGACACGCTTCCAGACCCTGCTGGATGTTCTGCATACCCAGCGTTGGACCGATGGTACGCTCTTCAACAATCTGAATTGGCGCAATCAGCGCACCGGCACGCAGCAGCAGCGACAGCTGACGGGCTTCGTTCGGGTTGTTGATACCGGTGATACGGAAGCTGTTACCCAGGCGAGACTGGATATTGGCGATGTTAATCACCTCTTCCTCTTTCACCAGAACCGCACGACCGTTGGCATCTTTTTTACCGCTGTCTTTGTACTCCACGAACAGGGTCGCCATCGGTTTACCGATATTGTCCTTAGTGAAGTTAGACATGATGTTACCACCTGCGCTATCAAGCGAGATGTTAACCTGCGGCTGGTTGTACTCATCCTGGCTGGAGGTGGAGTCAGTGATGTGGTCACCGGTCAGGATCACACGCTTGTACATCACAACCGGCTGACCTTCACGGGTCTGTTTCACTTCAGAGTCGCCCGGAACGCGGCCAGATGCGACAGCAGACTGATCGACGTTGGTGTTCACCAGACGGAATTCCAGGGTCGCGGTTGCGCCGAGAATCTCTTTGGCACGGGCGGTATCCTGGATACCCGGCAGTTCAACCACGATACGGTCAGCACCCTGACGCTGTACCAGCGGTTCAGCCACGCCGAGCTGGTTTACACGGTTACGCAGGATGTTGATGTTCTGCTGCACCGCGTATTCACGCGCTTCTTTCAGACGTTCATCGGTCATGACCGCACGCAACTGGTTGCTGCCCTGAGAAGAGAGCACCAGATCGCGGTGACGCTGGGTCAGATAATCCATCGCCTGGTCGCGGGCGTTGCTGTCACGAAACGTGATGCTCATCCCGTATTTATCTTCCTTACGCACGGTGGTGTAAGGGATGCCTTTATCACGCAGATCGCTACGCAGGCTATCAATGTTTTGTTCCTGAAGTTTTCCGAGTGCGGTTTCCATATCCACTTCCATCAGGAAGTGAACGCCGCCACGTAGGTCGAGACCGAGTTTCATCGGCTCAGCGTTGATAGCAGCTAACCAACGCGGAGTTGCAGGAGCAAGGTTCAACGCCACGACATATTTATCACCCATCACGCCCATCAGCGCTTCACGAGCGCGGAGCTGCGTGTCGGTGGAGTCGAAGCGAGCAAGAATTGCGCCCTCTTCCAGTGCCACAGACTTAGCGGTAATTTTTTCTTCTTGTAAAGTTTTCTGGACCTGGATCAGCGTTTGCTCACTGGCGGCGACACCGCGCGCGCCAGTGATTTGAACAGCCGGATCCTCACCATACAGGTTGGGAAGCGCATACAGCAGGCCGACGACAATGACGACGACCAGCATGACGTACTTCCACAAAGGATAACGGTTTAACACGGCAGTTCCCTTTGGGAAAAGTTAATTACAGCGCCTTCATGGTGCCTTTCGGCAGAACGGCAGCAACGAAGTCACGTTTGATAACCACTTCAGTGGTATCGTTCAGTGCGATAACGATATAGCCGTTATCAGCGACTTTGCTTACGCGACCTACCAGACCACCGTTAGTCAGAACTTCATCGCCTTTCGCGATGGAGTCCATCAGCTTTTTGTGCTCTTTGGTGCGCTTCTGCTGTGGACGCAGGATCATGAAATAGAAGATCAGACCGAACACCACCAGCATCAGAATCAGAGACATCGGGCTGCCCTGCGCCGGTGCACCTGTTGCCGCTACCGCATCAGAAATAAAAAAGCTCATTAAATTTCCCTCATTAAATAAATTAATCAACGTTCAAAGGTGGAACATCCCGACCCTGTCGTTGGTAAAAATCGGTCACGAAGCTCTCTAATTTACCCTCTTCAATAGCCTTGCGTAAACCAGCCATTAAGCGCTGGTAATAGCGAAGGTTATGAATCGTGTTGAGACGCGCGCCTAATATTTCATTACAACGATCAAGATGATGCAAATAGGCACGAGAATAATTGCGACAGGTATAGCAATCGCACTCGGCATCGAGTGGGCTGGTGTCGCTTTTATGCTTCGCATTACGGATTTTTACCACGCCATCGGTCACAAACAGGTGACCATTACGGGCGTTGCGGGTCGGCATAACGCAGTCGAACATATCAATGCCGCGACGTACGCCTTCAACCAGATCTTCTGGTTTACCGACGCCCATCAGGTATCGAGGTTTATCTGTTGGAATTTGCGGGCAAACATGCTCCAGAATACGGTGCATATCTTCCTTCGGCTCCCCTACAGCCAGACCGCCGACAGCGTAGCCATCAAAACCTATCTCTACCAGACCTTTAACAGAGATATCGCGTAAATCTTCGTAAACGCTGCCCTGAATAATGCCAAACAGCGCATTTTTATTGCCCAGGCTATCAAAACGGTCGCGGCTGCGCTTCGCCCAACGCAGCGACATCTCCATCGAGCGCTTGGCGTAGTCCCAGTCCGCCGGGTATGGCGTACATTCGTCGAAGATCATCACGATATCGGAGCCGAGATCGTACTGAATCTCCATTGATTTTTCAGGATCGAGGAAAATCGGGTCGCCGTTAATCGGGTTGCGGAAATGCACACCCTCTTCGGTGATCTTGCGGATATCACCCAGGCTGAAGACCTGGAAACCGCCGGAGTCGGTCAGGATCGGTCCTTTCCACTGCATAAAGTCATGCAGATCCCCGTGCAGCTTCATGATCTCCTGACCAGGACGCAGCCACAGGTGGAAGGTGTTACCGAGGATAATTTGCGCGCCAGTGGCTTCGACTTCTTCCGGCGTCATCCCTTTTACGGTGCCGTAAGTGCCCACAGGCATAAAAGCGGGCGTTTCTACTACGCCGCGATCAAACACCAGGCGGCCACGGCGAGCGCGACCGTCGGTGGTATCGAGTTCAAATTTCATTTTTTCTCCTGCACCAGAAAAACAGTCCGGCGCGTTAAACCAGTGCCGCGGACTTATTCCCCGACACGTTCATTCAAAGCCTGCGGATTGTACGTGATAAACATCGCGTCACCGTAACTAAAAAAGCGATATTTTTGTTCTACCGCAGCCTTGTAGGCGTTCATGGTGTTTTGATAACCCGCAAAGGCTGAAACCAGCATGATCAGGGTCGACTCCGGCAGATGGAAGTTGGTCACCAGCGCGTCGATCACCTGATATTGATAACCCGGATAGATGAAGATTTGGGTATCGTCGAAGAAAGGGGCGATCAGCGCATCTTTCGCGGCCTGGGCTGCGCTTTCCAGCGAGCGAACCGAGGTGGTGCCCACAGCTACGACGCGGTTACCGCGCGCTTTGGCCGCCATCACCGCGTCCACAACCTCCTGCGGCACCTCGGCATATTCGGAGTGCATGATGTGATCTTCGATACTGTCCACGCGCACCGGCTGGAAAGTACCCGCGCCGACGTGCAGCGTGACAAACGCCATCTCAATGCCTTTTGCGCGCAGTTTTTCCAGCAGCGGTTCATCAAAGTGCAGGCCCGCGGTCGGTGCCGCGACTGCGCCAGGCTTCTGGCTATAGACGGTCTGATAGAGCTCGCGGTCGGCCTCTTCGTCCGGCCGCTCAATGTACGGCGGCAGCGGCATGTGGCCGATGCTGTTGAGGATATCCAGTACCGGACGCTCATCGTTGAACTGCACTTCAAAGAGCGCATCGTGGCGCGCCACCATGGTGGCATTGATGCTCTCGTCATCCCCCAGCAGCAGCTCCGTACCCGGCTTCGGTGCCTTGGAAGCGCGAATATGTGCCAGAATACGTTTATCATCGAGCATTCTTTCGACCAGCACTTCAATTTTGCCGCCGCTGGCTTTACGGCCAAACAGACGGGCCGGGATCACGCGGGTGTTGTTGAACACCAGCAGGTCGCCCGGGTTGAGCTTGTCGAGCAGATCGGTGAAGGTTCCGTGCGTCAGCGCACCCGTCGGCCCATCCAGCGACAATAAGCGGCAGCTACTGCGCTCCGGCACAGGATAGTGGGCAATCAGGGACTCGGGTAAATCAAAAGAGAAATCGGCGACGCGCATGGCATATACTCGTGACTTAAAAACAGGCGGCTTAGTCTAGTGCTCACACCTCTTTGCTGCAACAACTAGCCTCGCTTCGGATAACGAATCGCATGAATTTTCTCGCTCACCTGCACCTCGCTCATCTCGCTGACAGCTCCCTTTCCGGCAACTTGCTGGCCGACTTCGTCCGCGGTAACCCCGCCGAGGCGTATCCCGCCGACGTGGTGGAAGGCATCTTCATGCACCGCCGGATTGATGTCCTCACTGACAACCTGCCCGAGGTCAAAGAGGCAAAGGAGTGGTTCCGCCCGGAGACCCGCCGCGTGGCGCCCATTACGCTGGATGTGATGTGGGATCACTTTGTCTCCCGCCACTGGGAACAGCTCTCACCCGAGATGCCGCTGCCAGCGTTCGTGCGCTATGCCCACGCCCAGGTGACGATCATTCTGCCGGACGCCCCGCCGCGCTTTGTTAATCTGAATGATTACCTGTGGTCAGAGCGCTGGCTCGAGCGCTATAGCGAGATGGACTTCATCCAGCGGGTGCTCAACGGCATGGCCAGCCGACGTCCGCGTCTCGATGCCCTGCGCGACTCCTGGCAGGATCTGGATGCCCATTATGAGGCCCTGGAGCAGCGCTTCTGGCAGTTCTATCCCCGCATGATGGAACAGGCGAAACATAAGCAGCTTTAATATAAATGTGATTGATAGGTAAAAGCTGGGTTAACGATTGTCAACGCCTCTTTGTTTTTAGGACAAACACTCTCTATACTGGCCCGCGTTGCGTTCTAAATAACCTTAGTATCTACAGGAGAATCATATGGTTCTGGTAACTCGTCCGGCTCCGGATTTTACAGCTGCAGCAGTTCTGGGCAACGGTGAAATCGTTGAGAACTTCAACTTCAAACAGCATACCAACGGTAAAGCCACCGTTCTGTTCTTCTGGCCAATGGACTTCACCTTCGTTTGCCCGTCTGAGCTGATCGCGTTCGACAAGCGTTACGAAGAGTTCCAGAAGCGTGGCGTAGAAGTGGTTGGCGTCTCCTTCGACTCTGAGTTTGTACACAACGCATGGCGTAATACCCCTGTCGACAACGGCGGCATCGGTCCAGTGAAATACGCGATGGTTGCGGACATCAAACGTGAGATTCAGCAGGCTTACGGTATCGAACATCCGGACGCGGGCGTTGCCCTGCGTGGCTCCTTCCTGATCGACGCGAACGGCATCGTGCGTCACCAGGTCGTGAACGATCTGCCGCTGGGTCGTAACATCGACGAAATGCTGCGTATGGTTGATGCGCTGCAGTTCCACGAAGAGCACGGTGAAGTGTGCCCGGCTCAGTGGGAAAAAGGTAAAGAAGGTATGAACGCGTCTCCAGACGGCGTTGCTAAATACCTGTCTGAGAACGTATCCAGCCTGTAATTGGCACGGTTTACGAAAAAGGCCCGCTTATGCGGGCCTTTTTTTATGCCTTACGCTGTGTCTCCCGCCAGATGCGCCAGGCCATACCTGCCAGCAAAATCACGCCCGCAATCAGCACGCCCCACACCAGCAGCGTGTTCATCCTGCTCTCCCGCTCGGCCGCGGAGGTAGCGGTCAGACGCTCCTCGCCGCCTAACGCGACATTATCCTGAATGTCAGCCTGCGGCAGGTTTGCCATATCATAGGTTTTACGCAGGTCAGCAGGGATCAGCATGTCGGGCTCCACGCTGGCAGGCTTTGCCGCTCCGTTGCCCCAGGCGAGCACATACGGCGCTTTCCCCTGTGCGTTGAACACCAGGTCATAGCGGTCGCGATGCCCCATGACGCTCGGCAGGTATTCTGGCAAACGCGCATTCAGCGTCGTGATTTTTACCGCCTGCACCAGGCCCCCGTTAAGCGAAACCGGTGGAGACATTTTCCCTTCCAGACGGTAAAGGATCTCTTTTTTCAGCGGGTGCCATTTGTCCTTCTCCGTACTCCGCCACGCTATCTCTACGGGTAGGACGCCGTCGCCATTCAGTGAGATAGTGACAGCACTCAGCGGCTGCGGTCGCGACCAGTGCCACTGGACTTCACTTGTCGATAACTGCTCCCCTTCCCCCTCCAGGCCGATCTCTTCCGGGGCCGCCTGCGCAGGCGCGCGAATTGCGTTTACGCCGGTCAGGGTTATCTCCTGGCTCTGCGTATTCAGCACCACCATGAGATAGCGATTCGCATCGGGAGATAAAACCATATCGGTATCGATCCGGTCGAGCTTAAGGCGATCCTGGCCGCTGACCACGTCCAGCAAGGGCATATCTTCGCGCAGGGTATACCACTGCTTAAGATCCTCGCTGTAATAAACCGACGCCGTTCCCTGCCAGGACGTCTGGGGGGTATTCCAGAGCAGCTGCAACTGGGACAGGCTTATCTCGCCCGTAGCCTGCTCCGGCAAGGTCAGCAGATAATGTTGCCCGGCTGCGGCGGCTTTTTGCCCCTCGAGCACAATCTCTACGCCGTTTCGGGAGCGGAGCAGGATTTTATCGCTATCCTCATCCCCTCGCGCAGGTGCAAGCGGCGAGGCGTCCAGATGAAAGAAGCGAAGTGGTGTGGATTGCACTGACGCCTTGGGAGGCGTCGCGGTGACCAGGCTGAAGGGAACCGGCTCACCCGACTGATTAAAGACGCGGACATCATGCAGATCGGGTGACGTGCTCTGCTCATAGACGGCAAGCGGCAGCATCACCCGATACCACTGGGAAGGGACGGAGGTATCCAGTGAACGACCAAAGGCATAGTCCCGGGGCGATTCCGTTTGTACCCCGTCGCAAAACGCCGGGCCGGAAAGCGCCAGCAGCGCGCTACACGCTACCGCTTTCATCCATTTCATTTTTCATCTCCTGTTTTGGGCGGCAGCGGTGAGAAATAACCCACGATCAGTACCAGGATCGCCACGCCGATAAACGCCACCGCGCGCGACAGCCCGCCTCCGCCCGCGCTGTCTACCAGCATCAGTTTAACCATCACGACACCCAGCAGCGCAGCGCCGCAGAGCCACTCCTGCCGGGAAGCCCGACGGGTAGCATGGATCATGACCACCAGCGCGCTCAGCATCCAGAACAGGGCAAAACAGGTCTGGACAAGCCGGGAATCCCACAGCGATGCCATATTCCAGGCCACGTCGCCATACCAGGCCAGCGCGCGCATTAGCGCACCGTTAAGCCACCAGAAGCCAAACGCCATAAGCGCGACGGCAGGCCACGGGCGGGCCTGCGAAAGCAGCGCGGGGTAGTAGCGATCCACCGCGCGATAAAAGACCACCAGCCCCAGCAACGCGAACGCGGCACCTTCCTCAAGCGGGTTCACCAGCGGTAGCCAGGTCTGGCGATAGACCACGCCGTCCTGGAAATTGGTCACGACCAACAACACCAGCAGCGCCACGACAACAGGGATCGGCGCCAGGCAGGTGTAAAGCGCAGGCCATTCCCGGAACGGCCACCCGCGACGCCGTACCGCCGCAGAGAGCGCCATAATCAAACCGCCACCTGCTGCCATCGCCAGTCCACTGCCCCAGGCCGCCATTCCCCACGGCAGCGACCGGGCAAACCAGTAAAGCTCGGCGGCCAGCGCCAGTAAAATCATCCAGAACAGCGACAAATGCAGCCCCATCGCGATGCGCGGCAGGAGCCTTTCACCGTCACGCCGCAGCAGCATCAGCGCGGCAGGAAGCGCAACGCACCAGGCCAGGTTTGACCAGCCGGCGGCAAAGACCTGCTGATGCCAGAGCTGATACCCCACCATCAGCATCATCAGCGGCCACAGCAGCCATTTGCTGGCATCCAGCTCTGGCCACGCCAGATGAGCGGCAGCCTGCCGCCAGCCCCAGACCGAGACGGCCGAGAGCGCCAGCACGCCTGCCAGAACAGATAATTCCTGCTTCAGCATCAGCTGTGACGCCCCCAGCAGCGCCACTATCCAGAACAGCAGCCCGCCTGCCAGCAGTACCCAACTGACGGGCAGAACGATTTCCCGCCACAGCCAGGCCGCAGCCAGCCAGCAAAGGCTGAGGACGGCGAAGATAAGCAGCAGGCTCAGCGATGTCACACCGTTCGTTTGCGCCCACAGCGCGCTACCCAGCGCCAGCACCAGCAGCGCCGTCCCACTATAGCTCATACGTCGCTGCTGCTGTTGCACGCCCAGCCAGAGGATGCCCAGCCCCTCCAGCGCCCAGGCCATCGCCGTCCAGCGCGCCGACAGCGCCAGCGGAATAGCGAGCGTGGCAAACCCGCCGCCGATCGCCAGCGCCGCCATGACCAGCGGCCGTCCGAGGGAGGGATAGCGCCGCAGGGCGAGGAACGCCAGCGAGAGGTAAAAGGCACCGTACCCCAGCGCGCTGAGCGCCGGGCCGTAGGTCCAGTGCTGAGTCATGCCGTACTGCATTCCAAAACCAACCAGCGGCGGAGCAAACAGCAGCACGCCGTCAATAATTTGCTTCCCTTTCTCCTGCGCCCGCAGCGACAGCGCCACGCTCAGCACGCCGAATATCAGCGTATTGGCAATCAGGAACAGCTGGCAGACCCCATAGTCTTCAGGCCGGTAGTCGTTCAGTCCCCAAAGGCCGCCCACGCCGAATGTAAACAGCAGCCCGAGCAGATTCAGCTCGCGCCAGTGCTGCCAGATGCTGATAGCGAGAATGCCGATGGAAAGCAGGAGGTAGAAAGAGAAGAGCGCCACAAAGCTGCCGCCTCCGGTAGACAACAGCAGCGGCGCAAGATATCCACCGAGACTCGCCAGCATAGCGAGGCTCAGCGCCCTCTGCAGCACCGCCAGCCCGACGCTCGCCGCGCAAATGACCACCAGCAGCGCAAAGGCCAGCGTCATCGGTAACATCTGCCAGAGCCGGAAGGCGCCAAAGACGGTCAGATAGAGGATGCCTGCCGCCCCTCCCTGGAGGATCAGCGAATAGACGCGCTGTCTGTGCCGCAGTCGCCACCCGAGAGCCAGCAGAACCATGGCAAACAGCGCCGTCGCGGCCAGGCGAAGCTCAAGCGGGAACAGGGAGTGCTCGACGGTATAGCGCAGGAGGAATGAAAGACCGAGAAAGAGCAGCAGGATGCCAAGCTTCGCCAGCGGGTTCCCCTGCATAAACCAGCGCACCAGCGACGTCAGTATGCCGCCAAAGGCAGAAGGCTGTTTTGCCGCGGGCGCAGGAGCCGGAGCGGTTGCGGGTTCTGCCGCGGCAGCGGGAATATCCGGGCGCCAGGGGTCGACAGGCGCGGGCGCGTCATCAACCACCGGCTCAGCCACGACCACCGGCGCAGCGGCCTGTTCAGGCTCCGGCGCTTTCTCCGCCACGCCGCGCTGCTCAAGTGCCTCAATGCGCTGGCGAAGCCTGGCGATCTCCTGTTTCGCCGCCGTGCTTCGATTAAAGCCGATAACCGCAAGCACGGGCGCAACCACCAGCGCAAAAATCAGGAATATACAGCCAAAGATGTAAAGCTCGTCCATGTTTCCACCTTCACCGTTAACGATCCGTTAAGATTGACACAAATCGTTGCATTTACGCCATCTTAAAAGGTGGAAACCGTCCCGCCCGATATTAACTGCCGAACCAGACCGAGGCGGAGATCGCCGGTAGCGACAGTACGCCCTCCTGCGCCACCCCTTTCCCCTCTTTCAGCTGCCACTGTTTGACGTTGAGCAGCGGCGAGTCATCTATCACCACTTCGCAGGCATCGCCCCGGTTAATCGCCACCAGCACCCGCTGCTGGTTGTAGACGCGCATAAACACCACCACGTTGTCGTGGGCGTAGACCACCTGACAGCCGCCGTAGCGCAGGGCCTGGCTCTGCTTGCGCAGCTTAATCAGCCGCTGATAGAGCGCCAGTAGCGTCTGGTCCTGCTTTTCAGCCTCCCATGGGAAGGTCTTACGGCAGAAGGGGTCATTGTTGCCGTCGAGCCCCACCTCATCGCCGTAATAGATACAGGGCACCCCAGGCCAGGTAAACAGCCAGGTGACCGCCAGCGGCAGGCGGGCGACATCCTTACCGAGCAGCGACTTAAAGCGGGCGGTGTCATGGCTGTCGAGCTGGTTAAACATGCGTAGCTGCTGCTGATGGGACAGGCTGGCGCGGTAGTTATCCATCCATTTCACGCAGGTTTCAGCGTCGATGTGCTGCGGATCGTAGGAGATATCGGTGTTGGCAAGGAAGCCCCACAGCGGGAAGGTGAAGCCGCGGTAGTTCATCGCCGAATCTTCCGCGTCGGCCTGCAACCACTGGCGAGCGTCGCCAAAATGCTCGCCAAAGACGAAGGCCTCCGGATTGGCCAGCTTCGCCGAACGGGTGATCCCGGTGACATGCTGTAGATTATGGCGCGCCCCACCCTCTTCTCCGAGCATATGCACCACATCCAGCCGCCAGCCGTCCATACTCCACGGCGCTTTCAGCCAGTGACGAACAATACTCTCCTCGCCGCCGTAGATCTCGTTCACCACCCCTGACGACTGATAATCGAGCTTCGGCAGGCTGGCATAGCCCAGCCAGTCGAGGGCGCGGCCCTCGTCGTCAAAGCTGTACCAGTCGCGGTGGGGCGAGTCCGGGTTATGGCAGGCGCCGCCGGTTCCGCGGTTGTGGCGATCAAACCAGGCGTGGGAGTCCCCGCTGTGGTTAAACACCCCGTCCAGAATCAGGCGCATCCCCTCCCGTTGGGTATTTTCCCGCAGGCGTAACAGCGCCTCGTCGCCGCCAAACCGCTCATCCACGTGGCGGTAATCTTCGGTGTCGTATTTATGCACGCTGGGGGCGACAAACACCGGATTGAGATAGAGTGCCGTGACGCCGAGTTTTTTCAGCCAGGGCAGCTTTTCGCTGATGCCGTCGAGATCCCCGCCGTAAAAGGTGGAGCCCCCCGCCTGGGCGGTGACCGGTTCGTCCCACGCGCGGAAAATCGTCTCATGGCCTGCGGCATGGTGATAATACGTTTTGTCCAGCTCTGGGTTGCGCCGCTGGCTGCGGGCAAAGCGGTCCGGGAAGATCTGATAGAAGACCTGCTCCACCACCCACTGCGGCCCGGCATCCGGGTAATCAATGGCGAACTGCTCCAGCCGGGCGGGAGGAAAGCGGCTAAAGCCCTGCGGGGTGAACCACAGCTGGCGGTTATGCCAGAGCATTTTGAAGCTGTAGCGGTGCCGCGGCTGCCCTTTCGTCGTGTCAATGGTCGCCCGCCAGGCCGTCACGCCGGGCTGCGGCTGGCTGCGCTGCTTATGCATCGGCAGCGAGGTCTCTTCGTTATCGAATTCAGCGCGTAGCGTCACCCGCTCAGGCAGGTTTTCCCCTGTCAGCCACAGGGTAATGACAAGTTTGTCGTTGTTTTGTTTAACAAATGGGGCAACCGGCAGGTGCCATGCATTCAACATCTTTTATCCCCTTTCCCAGAAATGAGGCCACCTTGCCACAGGGTAGTTGATGTTCCCTCCTCATGGAGAGATTTATTGGGGGAGGAGAAAGGGGGAGGAGAAAAATGCCCGGCGTTTGCCGGGCATTTCGGTTACTGAGCTTCTGCTAACTGACGCTCGCGGCGGCGTTTAAAGACCCACCCCACCAGCAACAGCGCAATCCACGCAAAGCCGACATACAACGAGATGCGGGTTTCCGGGTGGTAACCAATCAGGCCGATAATAAAGACCAGGAAGATCAGGCCAGCAACGGTAGTTGCCACGCCGCCCGGCACTTTAAACTTCAGCGCTTTTACCTCTTCAGGCGACAGACGGCGACGGAAGCCAATCTGCGACATCAGAATCATCATCCAGACCCAGACGGTGGCAAAGGTCGCCAGCGACGCGATCACCAGGAAGACATTCTCCGGCATGATGTAGTTGAGATAGACCGACAGCAGCAGCGCCACGGTCATCACCAGCACCGTCACCCACGGCGTGCCGCGGCTGGAGGTTTTGGCGAAGGCCTTCGGCGCACTGCCCTGCTCGGCCATACCATGCAGCATACGCCCCACGCCGAACACGTCGGCATTGATAGCGGAGAGCGATGCGGTGAGCACCACGAAGTTCAGAATACTGGCGGCGAAGGTGATCCCCAGATGCTGGAAGGTCAGCACAAACGGGCTACCGTTCGTGCCCACCTGGTTCCACGGATAGATGGACATGATCACAAACAGCGTGCCCACGTAGAAGACCAGGATACGCATCGGTACCGAATTAATGGCGCGCGGAATAGACTTCTCCGGATCTTTCGCTTCCCCGGCGGTGATACCGATAATTTCGATCCCGCCGTAGGCAAACATCACCATCTGCAGCGACATCACCATGCCTATCCAGCCGTTACTGAAGAAGCCGCCGTTACTCCACAGGTTATGGATGCCGGTTGGTTCGCCGCCGTTGCCGATACCCCAGATAATGATGCCAATACCGGCGGCAATCATGATGATGATGGTGGCCACTTTAAAGAAGGAGAACCAGAACTCCAGTTCGCCAAACACCTTCACGCTCATCAGGTTGATGGCGCAGATGATCAGCACCACGCTGAGCACCCAGATCCAGTGCGGGACCGCCGGGAACCAGACGCCCATATAGATGCCGAAGGCCGTTACGTCGGCAATGGCGACAATCAGGATTTCGAAACAGTAGGTCCAGCCGGTGATATAGCCCGCCAGTGGGCCTAAGTTGTCTTGCGCATAGCGGGAGAAGGAGCTGGCTGAGGGGTTATGAACGGACATCTCCCCCAGCGCGCGCATGATGATGTAGGCGGCAACACCGCCGATAAGATACGCCAGCAAAACGCTGGGACCGGCCATTTTGATGGCATCTGCCGAGCCATAAAAAAGACCAGTACCGATCGCAGAACCCAGCGCCATAAAGCGGATGTGGCGGGCGGTAAGGCCCCGCTTCAGTTTGTTAGAGCTTTCCATTTACGTCTTGCCATTCAACACAAAAAAAACAAAAAACCACGGGGCCATAAGCCCCGTGGTTGAACATTTATCCGTGGATTAGTGCGCGTTCGACGTTACCCGACGCCCCGCAGCACGATCCCAGATTACGGCCAGAACCAGTGCAACAACGGTAGGCATCAACCACGCCAGGCCCTGTTCGGACAGCGGCAGACGCTGTGTCCAGGCAGGGAGCGTATCGCCAATAGCCGATGCTTTGATGCCGTCAAGGATACCAAAAAGCAGGCTAATAAACATGGCCGGGGCAATAATTCGGGAAGAATTATTCCACCAACCACGGGTGAAGCTCAGCACCACCAGCACGATACACGGCGGGTAGATGGCCGTCAGTACCGGAATGGAGACCTGGATCAGGTGGCTCAGACCGAGGTTAGAGACCGCCATGGAGAAGATACCGAGGATGAACACCAGCGTACGATAAGAGAGCGGCAGATACTGGGCAAAGAACTCGGCGCAGGCGCAGGTCAGGCCCACCGCCGTCACCAGACAGGCCAGGAAGATCAGGATCGCCAGCAGGAAGCTCCCCGAACCGCCGAAGGTGTTCTGAACATAGGCATGCAGGATAGCCGCGCCGTTTGCGCTCTGGTCTACCAGGGCCGCGCTGTCAGAACCCAGACGGAACAACGCCAGATAGAGCAATGTCAGGCCTACGCCCGCAATCAGACCCGCCCAGATGGTGTAGCGGGTCAGCAGACGCGCTTCGGTCACGCCGCGGGAACGGGCGGCGTTCACAATGACGATACCAAACACCATCGCGCCCAGGGTATCCATGGTCAGGTAGCCGTTCACAAAGCCGTTAGAGAACGCGGCATTTTTGTAGGCGTCCATTGCATCGCTGATCGGGCCGGCAGGCCAGATAACGGCAGCCACGGCCAGCACAATCAGGGCCACGATTTTCAGCGGCGCGAGGAAGTTACCCACGGTATCCAGCAGCTTGCCCGGATAGAGGGAGACCAGAATCACCAGAGCAAAGTAGATGAGGCTATAGATCAACAGCGGCATAGCGCCGTCGCCGGTCAGCGGAGCGATACCCACTTCAAAGGAGACGGTCGCGGTACGCGGGGTGGCAAACAGCGGGCCGACGGCCAGATAGCAGACGGTTGCCAGCAGAATACCTGCGACTTTCCCGATAGGGGTGCTCAGGCTATCGACACCGCCGCCGACTTTCGCCAGCGCAACCACGGTCAACACCGGTAGACCCACGGCAGTAATCAGGAAACCAATAGCCGCCGTCCAGACGTGTTCACCCGCCTGTAAGCCAACCATTGGAGGAAAGATGATGTTACCCGCGCCAACGAACAGCGCAAATGTCATAAAGCCCAGCGCGATGATGTCGCGCGATTTCAATTGATGGGTCATAAAACCTTACTGCCTGTGGATGTGGTGTTGAAAACGTTGAATTTTTCGCTATCCGTTGCGGAACAAAACAGCGGAAAAAATGTGCAACCTCAGCGGGAAATGCTTCCCTACCGGCGTGGAGAAGAATAGTTTTTCGATTTACCACGCAAATACAGTCTGTCCGACGATATCAGGGTGGCAATTTAAACGCTTATAACGTTTAAAGGCAATATGGGATCTCAAAACCAGAACAATATGCCAACTCGAAAGTTAGAAGTGGGATAATAAACCATTTATAAGAAAAACTCATGGCTAATCATGCGAACAAAAAAGCAACAGGCGTATAATATTTATTCGCGCTTCGCTGAACTGCAAAGCAAACAGGCCAGCATTGGCTGGCCTGTGGCAATTTCTGATTACAGTGACGCCGTCAGGCGCTGTTACTGGCAATCAAACGTTCCGGGATCACAAAGCTAAAACGCGTACTTTTCCCCGGCGTACTGACGATATCCAGACGGCTGTCGTGGTGATTAATGGCGTGTTTAACAATCGCCAGCCCCAGGCCACTGCCCCCCGTCTGCCGGGAGCGCGCCTTATCCACCCGGTAAAAACGCTCGGTAAGACGCGGAATATGCTCCGGGCCGATACCGGGACCATCGTCTTCCACGCTGAACTCCGCTCCCGTTGGCGCATGCTGCCAGCGCACGGTGATGTGGGTGCCGGGCGGGGTATGATTCACCGCGTTATAGACCAGGTTAGAGATGGCGCTGCGCAGCTCGTCGGTACTGCCGCGTACTTTGAGGCTGTTATCCACCTCGAAGGTAAGCTGGTGCTGCTGCTGGCTTAAGGTCTGCGCTTCGCGCTCCAGCATCCGCAGCATCATCGGCACATCGATGGTTTCATTCAGCGCCAGGGTTGGCGCCGCTTCAATGCGGGAGAGGGTCAGCAGCTGCTTCACCAGCCCTTCCATGCGCTGCGTCTGCTCGCGCATGGTGTGCAGCGCTTTTTCCCGCGGCGCGCCTTCCAGCGTCTGCTCCTGCATCATCTCCAGATAGCCCTGCAATACCGTCAGCGGGGTGCGCAGCTCGTGGCTGACGTTGGCGAAGAAATTGCGCCGCGCCCCTTCAAGCTGGTGCATTTGCGTCACATCCCGCGCCACCATCAGCCACTGCTGGTCGCTGTAGGGCATCACGCGGATCTCCATATGGCGACCGTTGTTCATGACCAGATTGTGCGGGCGGGTAAAATCGCGTTTTTTCAGATACTGGGCGAACTCCGGATAACGCAGGAGGTTGAGGATATTCTGCCCGTTATCATCCGGCCAGCGCAGGCCCAGCAACTGCTGCGCCAGTCCGTTACACCAGAACATCGCCCCCTCTTCGGTGGTCAATACCACCGCATCCGGCAGCGATTCGGCGCCGCTGCGAAAGCGTTTGATCAGGCTGCCCAGCTCGCGTCGGCGTTTTTTATTACGCATCTGCATCTGGTGCAGGCCATACAGGAGGGGTTCCCAGCTGCCGCTTCCTGGCGGCGGGGTCATACTTCTGTCAACCCATAGCCACCATGAGAGGCGGAGCAAATTCCAGAAGTGCCAGATCAGCAATCCCGTGACTGCCGCCAGCAAAAACCAGGGTAAATAACCGATTACGGCCCCGAGGATCAGGGCCGGAATACAGCAGAGTATCAGTTCAAAACAGAGCCTTTTCCATGACAGCCGTTCCAGCACGCGTCACACTCCTGTCATTGTTCAGAAACGGGTTGAGAAACGATAACCCGTGCCGCGGACGGTCTGCACCATGCGATCGTGACCGCTGGTTTCAAGTGCCTTGCGCAAACGGCGGATATGAACATCAACCGTGCGATCTTCCACATAGACGTTAGTGCCCCAGACATTGTTGAGCAACTGCTCGCGGCTATAGACGCGTTCCGGGTGGGTCATGAAAAAGTGCAACAGTTTGAATTCCGTTGGTCCCATATCGAGGGGATTTTCACCGGTCATCACGCGGTGCGAGGTAGGGTCCAGACTCAGCCCCTGCATCTCAATCACCTCTTCCACCGCCATCGGTGAAATACGGCGCATTACGGCTTTAATGCGCGCCACCAGCTCTTTCGGGGAAAACGGTTTGGTAATGTAGTCATCCGCGCCGGTCTCCAGACCGCGAACGCGATCTTCCTCTTCGCCGCGGGCCGTTAACATCATCACCGGAATATCGCGGGTTAAGGCTTCACGTTTAATATGTTTGATGAATTGCAGGCCAGAGCCGCCAGGCAGCATCCAGTCGAGCAGGATCAGATCGGGCCAGGGTTCGTTGAGCTGGTTCACCGCGCTGTCGTAATCTTCGGCCTCTATCGGTTGAAAGCCATTTTGTTCGAGCACGAAACAGACCATTTCGCGAATGGGTGCTTCATCTTCTACGACCAGAATACGTCTCGCCATACTTAGCCCTGTCTTATTAAGGTTACATGTTTGTAATACGGCGTCATTATGCGTCAGATTTATGACAGATTTATGAAAAACGCGCCCGCTCATAAAGGCAAGCCGTTGTTTTATGGCAGCCCCGATTGTAGCGGTTATCTTCCTCCCCCTGAAAGTTTATAATCCCGCTAACCATTTTTTGCCACGGATCTGTTATGCGCATACTTCACACCTCGGACTGGCACCTGGGACAAAATTTTTACAGTAAAAGCCGCGCCACCGAACATGAAGCGTTTCTCAACTGGCTGCTTGAGATGGCGCAATCGCATGACGTGGATGCCATCCTCGTGGCCGGGGATATTTTTGATACCGGCTCGCCGCCCAGCTACGCGCGCGAGCTCTATAACCGTTTCGTGGTCAATCTGCAAAAAACCGGCTGCCATCTGGTGATTGTGGCCGGCAACCATGATTCCGTCGCCACGCTGAACGAATCCCGTGAGATTCTGGCGTTTCTCAACACCACCGTGGTCGCCAGCGCCGGACATGGGCCGCAAATTCTGACCCGACGCGACGGCACCCCCGGCGCGGTACTCTGCCCGATCCCGTTTTTACGCCCCCGGGACGTGGTGCGAAGCCAGGCGGGCCTCTCCGGGCTTGAGAAACAGCAGCAGCTGTTGCAGGCCATTACCCACTATTATGCCGAGCAATATACCCAGGCTTGCGCGCTTCGCGGCGACAGCGTACTGCCGATTATCGCCACCGGGCATCTCACCACCGTCGGCGCCAGTAAAAGTGACGCGGTACGTGACATCTATATCGGTACGCTGGATGCGTTTCCCGCGCAGCACTTCCCGGCCGCTGACTATATAGCGCTGGGCCATATCCACCGGGCGCAGATGATTGGCGGTTGCGAACATATCCGCTACTGCGGCTCCCCTATCCCCCTCAGCTTTGATGAAACCGGCAAAAGCAAATGCGTTCATCTGGTGAGTTTCGACCAGGGCAAGCTCAGCAGCGTCGAATCGCTTGAGGTGCCCATTACCCAGCTGCTGGCGGTGCTGAAGGGCGATCTGGCGGCGATCACCGCCCAGCTTGAGCAGTGGCGCGGCGTGGAGCAGACGCCTCCCGTCTGGCTGGATATCGAACTCACCACCGAGGAGTACCTGCACGATATGCAGCGTAAGATCCAGCAGCTGACGGACGATCTGCCGGTAGAGGTCCTGCTGGTGCGGCGCAGTCGCGAGCAGCGCGAGAGAAGCCTTGCCAGCAACCTGCGTGAAACCCTCAGCGAGCTGCGGGTTGAGGAGGTTTTTGAGCGCCGACTCGCCCAGGAAACCCTGGATGATACCCAGCGGGCCCGGCTAAACGAGCTGTTCAGCCACACGATCCACGCCCTCAGAAATGAAGAGGATGAGGCATGAAAATTCTCAGCCTGCGCCTGAAAAACCTTAACTCGCTCAAGGGCGAATGGAAAATCGACTTTACCGCCGAACCCTTCCTCAGCAATGGCCTGTTTGCCATCACCGGCCCAACCGGCGCCGGGAAAACCACCCTGCTGGATGCCATCTGCCTGGCGCTTTACCACGAGACGCCGCGCCTGAATACGGTCTCGCAATCGCAAAACGATCTGATGACCCGCGACACCGCCGAGTGCCTCGCCGAGGTCGAGTTTGAAGTCAAAGGGGTAGCTTATCGTGCATTCTGGAGCCAGAACCGGGCGCGCAACCAGCCGGACGGCAACCTGCAGGTGCCCCGCGTGGAGCTCGCCCAGTGCAAGGACGGTAAGATCCTCGCAGATAAAGTGAAGGACAAGCTGGAGCTGGTTGCCTCTCTGACCGGGCTGGACTATGACCGCTTTACCCGCTCGATGCTCTTATCCCAGGGGCAATTCGCCGCCTTTCTGAACGCCAAACCGAAAGAGCGCGCCGAGCTGCTCGAGGAGCTGACCGGCACGGAAATCTACGGCCAGATCTCCGCCATGGTGTTTGAAAAACATAAGGCGGCACGCAGCGAGCTGGAGAAGCGCCAGGCCCAGGCGGCCGGCGTGGTGTTGCTCAGCGAAGATCAGCTACAGCAGCTTCAGCAAGGTTTGCAGGTACTTACTGACGAAGAAGCGCAACTGCTGGCGCAGCAGCAGGGACTCCAGAAGGATTATCAGTGGCTTACCCGCCACGATGAGCTGGTGCGGGAGCAACAGCGATCGAAGGCCGCGCAGCAACAGGCGCAGCAGGCCCTGACGGACGCCACGCCGGAGCTGGAAAAACTGCATCTCGCCCAGCCTGCGGCCCTGCTGCGCCCGCACTGGGAGCGGCAGCAGGAGCAGCTTGCCCAGCTTTCGCAGACGGAACAGCAGATGCTGGATGTGAATACTCGCTTACAGTCCAGTACGGCGCTGCGTTCAGGCATTCGTAACGGGGCGCTGCGCACGCACGACAGGCTGCAAACCGAGCTGGCTGCACTCACCCAGTGGCTTACCAACCACGACCGCTTCCGCCAGTGGGGCCAGGAGATTGCAGGCTGGCGCGCCCACTTCACCCAGCTTAATCGCGATAAAACCCAGATCGCGACGCTGACCGGGCGTATCACGGCGTTACGCCAGAAGCTGGCGGGATTACCGGAGAGCGCTCTGACGCTTACCGCAGAACAGACCGCCAGCGAGATGGCACTCCAGACGCAGTCCCGCGCGGCACGCCAGCGCCTGACTACCCTGCATGCCCGCTATCAGCCTCTGCAACAGCGATCGCGGCAGACTCGCGAAAGCGTGCAAAAGGCCCAGGCCGAGCTGGCAAAACTGAACGAAACCCTGACGCTACGCCGCCAGCAGTACAAAGAGAAAAACCAGCACTATCTCGATCTCAAAACCTTATGTGAGCAGGAAGAGAAGATTAAGAAGCTGGAGAGCTACCGGGCGGAACTGGAGGCCGGAAAGCCCTGCCTGCTCTGCGGCTCTACCGAACATCCGGCCATTGCCCAATACCAGGCCCTGGCGCTCACCGGAAACCAGCGCCGCCGGGATGCGATGGAAAAGGAGGTCGCCGCACTCAAAGAGGAAGGCCTGCTGGTTCTGGGGCAGGTAAATGCGCTAAACAGCCAGCTTCAGCGCGAAACAAGCGAAGCGCAGACGCTCTTTCAGGATGAGCAAGCGCTCACTAAAGAGTGGAATGCGGTGTGTGAAACCCTCTCTGTGCAGTTGAACATTCAGGACGACATCGCCCCATGGCTGGCTAAACAGGAGCAGTACGAACAGCAGCTTTACCAGCTGAGCCAACGCCTGACCCTGCAAAGCCAGCTGAGTGAAGAGGAAGCCCAGCTTCAGCTTTACCAGCAGCAGCTTCTGGCGACGCGCACGGCTATGGCGCAAACGCTTCATGCCCTGTCGCTGGCGGCACCGGAGGACGGTACCGAGTCGGCCTGGCTTGCGGAACGGGAAAAAGAGTCGCTGGCCTGGCAGGAGCGGCAGACTCAGCACAGCGCCCTGCGGGAGCGCATCACCGCCCTGGCACCGCTGCTGGAGACCCTTCCGGCAACGGATTCCAAGCAGGTGGAAAGTGCGATCCCGGATAACTGGCGCGAAATCCATACCGAGTGCGTCTCCCTGCAAAGCCAGCTCGCCACGCTGCAGCAGCAGTACACGCTGGAAAGCGAACGTTTACAACAATCGCAGGCGCAGTTTGCCGCCGCGCTGGCTGCCAGCATCTTTAGCGATCGGGAGACATTTCTGGCGGCCCTGCTGGATGGCGATACGGTTCGGCGTCTGGAGCAGTTGAAACAGACTCTGGAGAATCAGATCCAGCAGACCACGGCCCTGCTTCAGCAGGCCGGTCAACGACTGAACGAACATCTGGAACAACGTCCGGCGGGCCTGACGACGGACGCGCCGGCCCTGCAGGAACAGCTTCAGCAGCTCGGCCTGAAACTGCGGGAAAACACCACCCGCCAGGGGGAGATCCGCCAGCAGCTTAAACAGGACAGCGACAATCGCCAGCACCAGCAGGCACTGATGCAACAAATTGAGGAGGCGGCCCGCCTGGCGGATGACTGGGGTTATCTTAATGCGCTGATCGGTTCCAAAGAGGGGGATCGCTTCCGTAAGTTTGCCCAGGGCTTAACTCTCGACAACCTGGTATGGCTCGCCAACCAGCAGCTGATGCGTCTGCATGGCCGCTACCTGCTGCAACGCAAGGCCAGCGACGCGCTGGAGCTGGAGGTGATGGATACCTGGCAGGCGGATGCCGTGCGCGATACCCGCACCCTCTCCGGTGGCGAAAGTTTTCTGGTAAGCCTGGCGCTGGCGCTGGCGCTTTCCGACCTGGTGAGCCACAAAACGCAAATTGATTCGCTGTTCCTCGACGAGGGCTTCGGCACCCTGGACAGCGAAACGCTGGATACCGCCCTGGACGCGCTGGATGCGCTGAATGCCAGCGGCAAAACCATTGGGGTGATCAGCCACGTCGAGGCGATGAAGGAGCGCATCCCGGTGCAGATCAAAGTGAAGAAGATTAACGGGCTGGGGTACAGCAGGCTGGATAAGGAGTTTGCTGTTTTGTAAGCCGGGAGCGCTACGCGTCACCCGGCTTTTGCCCTGTCAGTTTGGCCACAGCCAGGCTGCGCCGCGTACGCCGCTGGAGTCGCCGTGCACCGCTTTACGGATCGGGGTTTCGCATTCGCCGCCAAACACCCACTGCTTCACCAGCTGGGAAACGGTGCTATAGAGACGGTCAACGTTGCTCATGCCGCCGCCCAGGACGATCACATCCGGGTCGAGAATGTTCACCACGTGCGCCAGCGACTTCGCCAGCCGCATTTCATAGCGGCTGAGCGCCAGCTCCGCGACGGCGTCCTGCTCTTCCACCAGACGCATGATCTCGTTGCCTTTTAGCGGATGCCCGCTCAGACGACGGTAATCGGTGGCGAAGCCGGTGCCGGAGATAAAGGTCTCGATACAGCCCTGTTTGCCGCAGTAGCACGGCACTTCAGCGCGGTACTTCAGTTCGTCTTCATCCATCCACGGCAGCGGATTGTGTCCCCACTCGCCAGCCGTGCCGTTGCCGCCAATATGGGCGCGCCCGCCAAAGGCCACGCCTGCGCCGCAGCCGGTACCGATGATCACCGCAAATACGGTCTGTGCCCCCGCCGCGGCGCCGTCGATGGCCTCTGACACCGCCAGGCAGTTGGCGTCGTTGGCCAGCCGGACTTCACGGTTCAGGCGCTGGCTTAAATCGCGGTCAAAAGGCTGGCCGTTAAGCCAGGTCGAGTTGGCGTTTTTCACCACCCCGGTATAGGGCGAAATCGACCCCGGGATCCCCATACCGACCGTGCCGGTCTGGCCGGTGGCCTTTTCGGCCATCTCCACCAGAGTAGCGATGGTTTCAATGGTCTGCCGGTAGTCGTCACGCGGGGTAGGGAGGCGATGGCGGAACAGCTGCTCCCCCTGCTCGCCAAGGGCAATGACTTCTGTTTTCGTGCCGCCGAGATCAATACCAATTCGCACAGAACGTTCCTCATTATTTTGATTATCAACAGAGTAGAAGCCTGCTACCCGATTAGCAATGCAAGCGATGCGACAATTCGCTATCATGCCCGCTGAATTAAACGACAAGACCGTGGAAATTATCATGCTGTGGTTCAAAAATTTGATGGTTTACCGTCTCAGCCGCGATATCGAACTGCGTGCAGACGAGATGGAAAAACAGTTAGACCTTTACGCATTTACCCCGTGTGGCAGCCAGGATATGGCCAAAACCGGATGGGTTCCGCCTATGGGATCACAGAGCGATGCGCTGACCCACACTACCAATGGTCAAATCATCATCTGCGCGCGTAAGGAAGAGAAGATCCTGCCGACGCCAGTGGTGAAGCAGGCGCTGGAAGCCAAAATTTTTAAGCTGGAAGCCGAACAGGGCCGTAAGCTGAAAAAAACTGAGAAAGATTCGCTGAAAGACGAAGTGCTGCACTCCCTGCTGCCGCGCGCCTTTAGCCGCTTCAGCCAGACAATGATGTGGATCGACACGGTTAACGGCCTGATTATGGTCGACTGCGCCAGCGCCAAAAAAGCAGAAGATACTCTGGCGTTACTGCGTAAAAGCCTCGGTTCGCTGCCGGTGGTGCCGCTGACGATGGAAAACCCGATCGAGCTGACCCTCACCGAGTGGGTACGGGGCAACAATGTCCCGCAGGGCTTCCAACTGCTGGACGAAGCCGAGCTGAAAGCGATCCTGGAAGATGGGGGCGTGATCCGCGCCAAGAAGCAGGAGCTGGTCAGCGATGAGATCGCCGTGCATATCGAAGCTGGCAAACTGGTGACCAAGCTGGCCCTCGACTGGCAGCAGCGCATTCAGTTCATGATGTGTGACGATGGCTCGATCAAGCGTCTGAAGTTTTCCGACGAGCTGCGCGATCAGAACGACGATATCGACCGGGACGACTATGCCCAGCGTTTTGATGCTGACTTCATTCTGATGACGGGTGAACTGGCGGCGTTGATTAAGAGCGTAGTAGAAGGATTGGGCGGCGAAGCACAGCGTTAATGCTTCATACCAGAGATCGGAGCCGGGTTAACCCGGCTCTTTTTTTTACAGATAACGACACAGATAAGAGGCAGGTTCCGCAACCTGCAGATGGAATTCGCTGTGGCCTGGCACGTTGAAAACATCGCCCGGGTTATAGACTTTCCACTCCGTTTCCCCCGGCAGTAACACTTTGAGCGAGCCGCTCACCACGGTCATCTCTTCTGGCTGCGCGGTACCGAAGGCGTACTCCCCCTCTTCCATTACGCCAACACTGGCGCGGCCAGTAATGCTGCTGGTAAAACCGATGGACTTCACTTTACCGGAAAAGTATTCATTAGTCTGAAGCATGGACTGGTCCTTATTGTCGTTGGTTGTCAACCCAATATAGGGGTGACACTCCGTACCTGTCACGCAAAATCATCAGACCAGCAATTCCGAGGCCAGCCGGGCCACCAGCACGTTTGATAACAGCACCGGCACGTCCAGGTGTTTTTGCAGTAAATCACGGTGATGTTGATGAAAACCAAGACAATCGAGCATCAGGACATCTGCGCCGCGGGCCAGCAGATCGCGCCCGGCGTCGATCAGTTTCTCTTCGCTGTCCCAGAAAGGATTGGCTACAGCAAGCAGCGGCGCCTTAACCAGGCACTGCCATTTGCGGGACTGGTTCTCCATCAGCTCAGGGATCGGCACGATCACCCCCACCTGATGGCCATCGACAATCGATCCGACCAGCGGCGGGATGATCCGCGTCGGCTCAAGCAAAATCGCATTGCGGGCGACGAGGCCAGTGATGGGCGCGGTGCTCATCAGCAGGATCACCTCATAGCCCTGGTTATCGAGTACTTCGATCACGCCTTGCAGGGCGCACGCGATCTTCGGCAACGAGACGTTTCCCAGCTCGCCGTCGCTGAGCAGGGTAGGCAGCTGCGCCTCGCCCGGTTCAGGGGCGTAGTCTTCCATGACCTCTTCCCGGCTCAGCGTACCGAGCAAACTGTGATGCGTAATTTGTTGCGCAGAAATATGCTCCGTTAAGAGCGGTAGTACTTCGCTTACCGGGACTACCCCAATCGTGAGGATCGCCAATGTTGCCTTCATCGTTCTCGCCTTTCTATACAACCACTACCGTGACACAGATACAGGCACACTTCGCTGCACAGTTCGCTGTTCAGGAAAAAGTGCTGAAAAGCGTAGCAGCAGATTCAACCGCTGGAATGTAAAGATCCACGTGCCTGACAGAATGTGTCTGTTAAACCTGAACATTACCCTCCGTTTAATGTTTACGCTTTTTGAATAGTGTGATTACGGTACGGTTTTGACCGTATTCAGATTTAATTCAGGCTTTATCGGGATCTTCGTAGCGCACTTTCGCATCCTTCGCTTCCTGCTCCGTTTCATGTTCACTGATCAGTGAATCCGGTTTCGGGTGGTCAGCACGCAGCTGATACCAGGTGACAGTCTTGCCCGTTGCGCCTTTCTCAACGGCAACAATACGGGCTTCACGCGGATAGGGAGGTCTGGTTGGCATAGTTCATCCTTTATTTTATTAGGTTGGCTGAACTATCAGTATAGACATCAGTTAGCTGGCGCATGCCAGATGAAGCGCAGCGACGATATTTTGCACCACTTGCGCAGGAGGAAGGGAGGCGTCCACCACGTGGTGAGCGGCTTCGCGATAGAGCGCATCACGCTCCGCCAGCACTGCACTCACCTCTTCGCTGATAGGTTTGCCGGTCAGGGTTGGGCGCTGTCCCTCTTCTGGCGAGGCTTCGAGACGCCCGACCAGCACCGGCACCGGGGCACAAAGATAGATCACCCGGCCCTTTTCACGCATAAACTGACGGTTGTAAGCGGACAAAATAATGCCGCCGCCGGTGGCAATAATGCCGGAGCCTGCAGTCACCGCCTCGAGGGTCGCCGTTTCGCGGGCGCGAAAACTCTCCCACCCTTCCTGCTCAACAATCTCAGCGATGCTTTGCCCGGCATGGGTCTGTAGCCAGTGATCGGTATCGACAAATTCACTCTGACACAGACGAGCCAGTTCAAGACCGACGGTGGTTTTGCCACAGCCGCGGGGGCCAATTAAAAAAATAGGCTGGGTCATGACCAGGTGTTCCCTTTGATGCCGCGCGCATGCGGTGCGTGAAGTCGAAAAGAGCGCAATGATACCATTAAGCTAGTACACACGTTAACCGTAAAATAATTATTACATCAGGCGTGATATTAAACTGACAGTTAAGTCAACCCAAGAGATAGCGAGGGTTATCCTGTAAAGAAAAAATTGCACTAAACGGTGCGCTCACCTTACCTGAACCCACCCGCCGTTGACAACCCCGGATTGTGGTAATAATGACCAAAACCGCTCACGCAGCGATGATTACCCCTGGCGGCGCTTCACTTCCAGCAGCCATTTGTCCAGCTCGGCGGCGAACTGCTGCCTGTCGCGCTGGGAGAGGCTGTCCGGCCCGCCGGTCTGCACGCCGCTGGCGCGCATCGTGTCCATAAAATCACGCATCGTCAGCTTTTCACGGATAGTAGCTGGCGAATAACGCTCGCCGCGCGGATTGAGCGCTGCGGCCCCTTTCTCCAGCACCTCCGCCGCCAGTGGAATATCGGCGGTGATCACCAGATCGTCCGCGCTGCACAGGCGTACAATTTCGTTATCGGCCACATCAAAGCCGGCCGGTACGCGCAAGGAACGGATAAAACGGGACGGCGGCACGCGCAGGTTCTGGTTCGCCACCAGCGTCAGCGGCATCTGTACGCGCTCGGCAGCACGAAACAGGATCTCTTTAATCACATTGGGACACGCATCGGCATCCACCCAAATCGCCATCTTCTCTCTCCGGCATATAATGCTGCGTAACAAAACCTGATAGGCTAAAGTGCCACAATCATAACAAAGTTTAAGAGGGAGACGTGATGGAGAAGAAAATCGGTTTTATCGGCTGCGGTAATATGGGCAAAGCCATTCTCGGCGGTCTGATTGCCAGCGGTCAGGTGCAGCCTGGCCAGATTTGGGTCTACATCCCATCACCGGACAAGGTCGCCGCCCTGCACGATCGGTACGGGATTAACGCCGCGCAAAGCGCCCAGGAAGTGGCCCAGGTGGCCGATATCGTCTTCGGCGCGGTGAAGCCGAACATGATGGTGAAAGTCCTGAGCGATATCACCTCCAGCCTCAATAAAGAGACGCTGGTGGTCTCTATCGCGGCAGGCATCACCCTCGATCAGCTGGCGCGCGCGCTGGGCCACGACCGTAAAATCGTCCGCGCCATGCCCAACACGCCGTCGCTGGTAAAAGCGGGCATGACCTCTATCACCCCTAACGCGCTGGTGACCCCCGAAGAGGTTGCCGATGTCGTCAATATTTTCCGCTGCTTCGGAGAGGCCGAAGTGATTGCCGAGGCGATGATCCACCCGGTGGTGGGCGTCAGCGGTTCAGCGCCCGCCTACGTGTTTATGTTTATCGAAGCGATGGCAGATGCCGCGGTGCTGGGCGGGATGCCGCGCGCGCAGGCCTATAAATTTGCGGCGCAGGCGGTAATGGGCTCCGCCAAAATGGTGCTGGAAACCGGCAAACATCCGGGCGAACTGAAAGATATGGTCTGCTCTCCGGGCGGCACAACCATTGAAGCGGTGCGGGTGCTGGAGGAGCGCGGTTTCCGGGCAGCGGTCATTGAAGCCATGAACAAGTGCATGGAAAAGTCAGAGCTGCTAAGCAAATCCTGACCGACAGCCGGACGTCAGGCGGCCACTTCGGTACGGTTACGTCCGGCATTTTTCGCCTTATAAAGTGCAATATCCGCCGCTTTTAACCATTCCTGATAATGCACCATCGACGTCGTGAGCGGCGCAACACCGACGCTGATGCAGAGCTTTACCTGCGGAGCGCCCGGCAGGCGCAGTTCCGCCAGCCGTTCATGGACCCGCGACATTGCCGCAATAGCGTTTTCCGCTGGCGTTCCGCTCATGATTACCGCGAACTCATCGCCGCCAAAGCGACCAATCATATCGCTGGCGCGTAACGTCAGTTGTAGCTGACGGGTCACGGCGAGAATCGCCTGATCGCCTACGTCATGGCCCCAGGTATCATTAATGCCTTTGAAGTGATCGATATCGATCAGCAGGATCGTGGCGCTCCGGTGATAGCGACGGCAGTTTTCAAATTCTGTACGCAGCAACACTTCCCAGTGACGACGGTTGTATACCCCTGTCATCCCATCCAGAGTACTCATCAACTCAAGACGGCGCTTATGTTCCACCAGACGGCTGGTTGTACGGAAGCTTACCCAGGCAAACAGCATCGGATAACCAACAATCCCCGGCAGGGCGAGCCAGACCTCAAGCGGGGTACTGATAAAGCCTGCCGGAATGTGCATCAGCTGCTGGGTAACCAGCGCCGCCAGCGCGGTCATCAATGATCCTGTACCACACAGCCTAATCCCCCCCACGCCCATCAGGTTCATGCTCATCATCATGACCAGCGCCGCGGTAGGCATGGCGTTAACGCCCATCAGTCCAATCCATACCCCGGCCATAATGGCATCGACTTTGAGGTTAAACATCTCATTGTGATGGGGATTGGCAGAGCGCATCGCCAGTTGCCAGGCCAGATGGGGCCAGACAAAGGCCCAGCCAACCAGCAAAAGCCACCAGACGCCGTTAACCGATTGCGCGGTCAGCACGCTGGCAACAGGGAAAAACAGAAAAGCCAGGCCCGCCGCACGCGGGAGCCGTAAACGACGGGCCAGACGAATTCCTGAGCGATGATGCTCATCCGCCGAAAGCGCCAGATTTATCCCTTCCCGGGCATAGACTTTGCTGTAAATGTTTTCATCATTCATGGTCATTGGGAACACTCAAAAGCATTTTCCCAAATTATAGAAAGGCTTATCTGGCGCTAAGTATGATATTTCGGGTGAGCCAAACGGAACGCTCACCCTTTTGAACTAGCCAGTTTTCTTCAGGCAGGCGCTCATGAACTTACTCCGGTCGTCCCCTTTAAGGGATTGTTGGGTCGCCTGGGAGTTACATTCACGCATCCTTTGTTGTTGCGGCGTCAGGCTTTTTTCGTTGGGTTTAGAGGAGGCGTTTTTCAGGCAATCGCTCATGTAGCTCTTACGGGAGTCGCCCTTCAGGTCCTGGGCGGTCGCCTGCTGATTGCAGGTGGTCATACGTTGCTGTTGCGGTGTGAGCGGCTGATCTTGCGCCCCCGCGGGAGTAAGAGAGAACAGGCCAAGGAGCAGGGTCGCCAGTAGTGTGATTTTCATAGCACTTTCCTTCTGTGAATGATCTCCTTAAGTCTGGTTCGTACTGCTAAAAAAACCACCCGCGCCATCGGGATAATTTCGCACAGCGGTTATTTCGGCGTGGCTCATGCCGTCGCTAATAAGCAGAATAATATGTTGGGCCGGCGGCAGCGTGATATACCCGGTACCAGGATAGAGAGAACATTTACAGCATAAATTGTGGGGATAATGTCGCGAGGTAAGCTATGGAATATAACGTGCGCTCTGTTTCACTTATTTTTCCCATTGAGGAAAGATAAAAATAAAACAGAGCGACGACAGGCAACCGGGGTGACGGTTTTTGACAACAACTCAGGTCAAATAACGGGTCAGCTGCGCGGGTGCCGTAGCAGCTTTTTTACGTATTGCTGCAGCATTTCGCTGTCCTGGGCCGGAACCTGTGCATCTGGCCTGGCCTCATCCAGCGCGCCTTCCACGCTTTCGATCAGCGCCTGTTGATCGCTTTGCGCCATCTGTCGTAGCAGGGCGGTGACCACTATTTCCAGCGCTTCAACCTGAACCACAAGCTCTTTTGACTCTTCTTCCTTTTCTGCCAGCTTAACTAACAACTCTGCAATTAGATTTTTCACAGCGCTATTTCCTTATCACGTTTTTTTGCGACGTTATCATTATGATTGAGACTTGCAAAGTGGGTAAAAGTACTATTTTTAAGGAAATCCCACATGGCGCATAAATGCGTTTCTGTACGGCTGGTAAAAATGCGACTTAAATTAAATTTTTCTTTTTTTCTGCGTAACCTGAATTAAAAACAAGAACCGCCATTTCACAGGAATGATAATGGCGGCCAGATATCAATATATTATATAGCTACATTAAGAACGGCGGACTTCCTGCAGGCGGCGCTGGCGCATCGCCCACGCCAGTTGCAGAATGTTTACCAGCACCACCACAGCGGTGGCGGCAAATACCCAGCGGAAACCGGCCATCGCCGAGACCGCGGCACCCATCAACGGACCGGCAACATTCCCAAGATACATAAACGACTGGTTATAACCGAAGATCCGTCCGGTGACCCGATCGCTGGAGTACTTAATCAGCAGGGTCTGTACGGCGGGCAGCATGGCGCCATCCGCAAAGCCGAGTAGAAAGCGCAGCACGCCCAACTGCAAAGGGGTGGTGACAAAGGACATGGCGAAAAAGAGCACCACCGCCACAATAAGCGTCGCCATCAAAATACGCCCGGTGCCGATGCGGTCCCCGAGCTTGCCCAGACGTGGGGCGGACATCAACGCGGAGATCCCCGGCACCGCGGCAATCATCCCGCTGAGGAAGGCGATATTATTGCTCTCGGGTGCCATCGACTGAATAAACAGCGCGAGGATCGGCCCCACCGAGCCGTTGCAAAGCTGGATAACCATGGTGGTGATGAACAGGCTGATCATCAGGCCCGGATAAGGGAGCGAGGCAAAGACCGCCCTGCCGCTCAGCCGCTCCGCCTTGCTGACGGTGGGGCGAACCCCCTCTTTGATCAGAAACAGCGTTACCAGAAAACTTACCACCAGCAGGATCGCTGTGATCAGAAATACCGCGCGCAGACCCACATGGTCTGCCAGAAAGCCGCCCATCAGCGGGCCGCCGATCACGCCGCTGATTTGCGCCGTCGACAGAGTACTGATGGCCCAGCCGCTGCGCTCCCGGGGAACCTGCGACGCCACCAGCGCCATCGCGTTAGGAATATAACCGGAGGTCAGCCCCATCAGCGCGCGCAGCAGAAAAAGCTGCCAGACGTTGGTGGCAAAGGCCTGGAGCAGGATCGCAATCGCCATGCCGAGCGAGGCGCGCAGCAGCATCAGCTTGCGCCCTTTACGGTCCGCAAGGCTGCCCCACATGGGCGAGACGATGGCCGAAACCAGAAACGTGACGCTGAAGGTGAGCCCTGACCACATCGACAACGCTTCGTGCGACGAGACGCCAAGCTGGGAGACATACAGCGGCAAAAACGGCAAAATCTGGCTGATGGCAAGGCCGGTGAAAAAACAACCAAACCAGACCGAAATAAGGTTAACCTTCCACGATTCCATAGGCGAGCACTGTCTTCATATTACGTAAATTCGTTATCAGATTAGCAAGTTACCTTTCACCGGACGTTGTCAGAGATGCGCCCGGCGTCTCTTTGGGGTTTTATCTTCCCAGTCATCATATTTGTGAAATATGTCACATATTTTCCCCTTTTTGCTGGTGATTTATGCTTTGCGGGCAGTAGCCAACCCCCCGCATCCCAAGGTGAAAATGGTTGGCGTGGGCGGCGTTATAGTCCGGGCCCAGCGCGTTACCGAAATAGCCGCAGCTGGCACTGAGTAGCGCACGCAGCCAGGGTTCGGTGGAGGCACTCTTCCAGCCGCGCAGAACCGAAATTCGCTGACCGTTTTCCAGGGTAAAGCCGCTGATATCCAGCGCCTCGGCGGTGGCATGCTCGCTGCGTCGGGCGTTGGCGCGGTGATAGATATTGCGGCAGGCAAAGCTGCCGAAATGGTCAATGCGCGACAGACCGCTGCCCATCATGGTTTCGGTGATGGGCCGGGCCTGCTGGTTGACGAACAACGCCGAGCTGAGCGCCAGCGGGCAGCTGGCAAGAAAACTGCTGCTAAGACTGACGGAGCCAAAACTACGCACGCGCACCACATCACTCAGCGGACACTCTCCCGTGCTGTCGGCCACCGCCTGGGTGCGGATCAGCTGACGCGCATTAGCCTGCGCCAGCAGCACATCACAATGCTCAGGCGTCAGGCGACGGAGCTTAAACTGGGTCAGGGTACCGGGGGGATCGTCAAGCGTGAGCGGTGCAAACGGATTGTAATAAGACGGCAGCCAGCGGTAGCCCGCAATAGCCGCAGCAATGAGGATTAGACAGATAATCAGGCTTTTTCCTTTCACTCACCCCCCTTCGCAATGTGTCAAAACATTATGGCAGAAGGCGGCGAATCCCGCCGGGCATCGTGATATGGTAGGGGTTTTGAGTCTGAGTGGATGAGTGTACGTGATGGCGAAGTTGCGGGTAGGTATTGTCTTTGGGGGAAAATCAGCAGAGCACGAAGTGTCGCTGCAATCGGCCAAAAATATCGTTAACGCGATTGATAAGAGCCGCTTTGAGGTCGTGCTGCTGGGCATTGATAAACAGGGTCAATGGCACATTAACGACGAGCAGGGCTATCTGCTTAACGCCGACGATCCGGCGCATATTGCGCTGAATCCGTCTGAGGTCAGCGTTGCTACCGTGCCGGGCGTGACGCAGGGCCAGCTTATCGATGCCGGTACCGGACAGACGCTTTCACAGCTCGACGTCATTTTCCCGATTGTCCACGGCACGCTGGGTGAAGATGGCTCCCTGCAGGGGATGCTGCGCATGGCGAACCTGCCGTTCGTCGGCTCCGATGTCCTCGGTTCTGCCGCCTGCATGGATAAAGATGTCACTAAACGCCTGCTGCGTGACGCTGGCCTGAACGTGGCGCCCTTTGTTACCCTGACCCGCGCCAACCGCGAGCAACACACCTTTGCCGATCTCAGCGCCCGCTTCGGCCTGCCGCTGTTCGTCAAACCGGCTAACCAGGGCTCCTCCGTGGGCGTCAGCAAAGTGAACAGCGAAGCGCAGTTCAGCGAAGCGGTACGTCTGGCGTTCACCTTCGATCATAAAGTGGTGGTTGAGCAGGGAATTAAAGGGCGTGAGATTGAATGCGCGGTGCTGGGCAATGATTTCCCGCAGGCCAGTACCTGTGGCGAAGTGGTGCTGAACAGCGACTTCTATTCCTACGACACCAAATACATTGATGACAAGGGCGCGCAGGTGGTGGTACCCGCGGCGCTGGAGGCTGACGTTAACGACGCGATCCGTGGAATTGCCATCGAAGCCTATCAGGCGCTGGGCTGTCGCGGTATGGCGCGCGTCGACGTCTTCTTAACGGCGGACAACCGCGTGGTGATCAATGAGATCAACACCCTGCCCGGCTTCACCAACATCAGCATGTACCCGAAACTGTGGCAGGCCAGCGGTCTCAGCTACCCGGATCTGATCACCCGCCTGATTGAGCTGGCGCTGGAGCGACATGCCGCTGACAGCGCCCTGCAGATTTCAGTAAACGGTTAATCCGCGTCGTTCGCCGTCGTCTCTTCCGGGCGACGGCGAATAATAAACCCCGCCAGCCAGAAGCTGACAACCCAGGTCACCAGCCCTACCGCATAGGTCTGCCAGCCTTTCGCTTCGAAGCCCAGCAGCCCCACCACCCCATTCAGAATAAAGATAAGCCCAATAGCAAAGGCGTAGAAATGCCAGTCACGGCGAATTTTGGCAGGCAGTTTCATGGTCGCTCCAGAAGAAAAAATCTATCCTCGCACAGATTTGTCTTCAGGTCTGCGGCCTGTGCGGAAAATCTGAAATGTGCGGGGATTTCACTTAAGTAAAAAATCTGTGATGTGCGGCAAAATTCGACAAACCAGGAGAATTCTCCAGGCCAATTTACCAACATTCCGATATTGACAACAGCCATGAGCTGTCAAACTTGACGTGTACAACAGGCACATAGCCAGTCAGAACACTCGGAGGTATGTATGGCAGATTTTACGATGTCAAAGCCCATCTACAACACCAGGCAACCAAAAACCTCCACGGCAGGAAATATTGCATACGCGCTGTTTGTGCTTTTCTGCTTCTGGGCTGGCTCACAGCTGCTCAATATTCTGGTGCATGCTCCCGGCGTCTATGAGCACCTGATGCAGGTCGAAGAGAGCGGCCGTCCGCGCGTTGAGATTGGGCTCGGTGTCAGCACCGTCTTCGGGTTGATCCCCTTCCTTGTCGGGCTGGTGGTGTTGGGCGCCGTTGCCCTCTACGTGCGCTGGCGCCGTTATCGCTAGTTGAGCGCCATGCACTTCGCCCGGCGATCGTCAACGCGCTGGGCAAACCAGGCTGTCGTCAGATTGCGGGTGATTTTCGGGCTCTCAAGCTGGATCCCCGGCAGCATCGCTCTCGGTAACGCCTTGCCACTCTTCTGCTCCGCCAGTTTAAAGACCTGCTGATAGAGCTCGGTTTTCTCAAACGCAAAGCTGTCACCCTTCTCCAGCTGCCGACGGATCTCACTGTCGCTCATGTCCAGCTTGCCTGAAAGCTTGCGCACCGCCAGCTCCGTCTTCCCTGCGTTACTGCTGCCATAGGCGATCAGATCGCCATCCAGGGCCAGCTTCACCCCACTGGCGCGGCTGACGGCATTCTGGAACGCCGCATTGCGGCTCGCATACCAGCCCGCGTTAAAGTCAGCAAAGCGGTAGAGCGGCACCGTATAGCTGGCGGGGTAGTTCAGCAGATGGTAAGTGCCGAACCAGAGTCCGCCGCGCAGGGAGAAGACCTCCTGGCGAACCGTGTTCTCGATTTTCCACGGATAGCCGTCGGTATGCTTTTCGGCAAAGGCGATACTGACCTGCATTGGACCACCGGTATGTACCGGATTGAGAGAGCCAAACAGCGTCTGTCCCATCGGCACCATATTGATAAAGTCATCGAAGATGGCGCTGAGCTGCTTCTCGGTTTTCACCGTATCCAGCCGCTCGCTGTAGCTCTTGCCGTTTGGCGATTTGATTTTCAGTGCCGTGTGGACCAGAAACACCGGGATGTGGAGTTTTTCGGCGCGACGGTCAATCTCCTTCCAGGCGATTTTATTCAGCCCCGGCACCGCCGGATCGGACTGATACAGCGACTCCTGCTGTGCCACCGCCAGCACCGAGCAGATATTCTCCTCGGTAGGGGCAATCTTCTGGCTCTCAAAGGTTTTCGCCAGCGCCGAGGCCCACTGGTCCCGGTCTTTTACCGTGGCGGGCATTTTTTGCCGCACCACGCTTGCCACGTCGACGGGCTTTTCGCCCTTTTTCAGCGGCGCAGCCCCTTGCTCAGCACACCCGGCCAACACCAGGGCGGCAAGCAGGGATAAGGGTAACGCGCGCGGTACGGTAAAAGACATAACAGCTCCCTGTATCAACTCAACGTATGGGTAACTTCCTGAAGATCCTGACCATCCAGCTCACGTTCAAAACTGCGCAAACGTTTATAGATGGACATCAGCTCCACCAGCGTGGTCCATGAACTGATCAGATACTGGAACGACCCGCGTACCTGACCGAAGACGTTGGTAATTTGCGTCATCAGACCCAGCGTAATCGTACCGGCTACAATCGACGGGAACAGCAGGAACAAACCGAAAACGTTATCCACCTGCAGATAGAGAATGCGGGCAATGTTGAAATACATGTAGTGGAAATAGAGGCGGAAGTAGTTCCGGCGCACCGCGCCAAACAGCTCACGCACCGTTGGCGGCGAGGCGCGGCTGGCATCGTCTTCGCCGTAGACCAGCTCTTTACGGTAGGCGGCCTCAACGCGCTGGTTTTTGAACTCCAGCCCCGGCAGTTTGATCCCTACCACCGCCAGCAGGCCGGTGCCCATCAGCGACCAGACAATCGCGGCGATCACCAGGCCATAGGGCAGATGACCGACAATCGGCAGGTCCGGTACGTGCGCCGACAGCGTGACCAGCACCGGCAGGAAGGCGATCAGAGTCATAATAGCGTTGATAAAGCTGACCCCCATATCCTCAAGCGTGGAGGCAAAGCGCATGGTGTCTTCCTGCACACGCTGGGCGGCACCTTCAATATGGCGCAGCTGCTGCCAGTGGGCCATATAGTGTTCGTTCATCGCGGTACGCCAGCGGAAGACGTAGTGGCTGACGAAGAAGTTATTCATTACGCCAATAACAACGGCGATGAGCGCGATACCGAGGAACACGCCCACTTCATGATAAAACTGATTGATAGAGACTTTGTGCGGCGCGCTGAGGGCGGTCTGGATCAGGTCATAGAACGGGGCATACCAGGCGTTGACCGCCACGCCCACCTCCACCAGAAACCAGGTGACGAAAATAATCAGCGCGGTGCCGAGAATCGACCAGTACTGCCAGCGGTGCGGCGACCAGACAAACCAGAACAGGGCAAACACCCCAACGCAGAACGCATAATAGGCGTAGAAGATCAGATAGCTGCGTGACCAGAAACGTGCCGCGCTGATCGGCACATCACCCGTAGCGCCAACCAGACGCTCAAACCAGGCCCCGCCACCCGCCTGCCAGAAAATGACCGCGATCAGAGCCCAAATAAAGGCCGAGAGAAAAAAGGGTCCCGGTTTTGGGAAAAACGACTTAAACATAACGCTTCCTTCTTGTAGTTATCGCTACTGCTGTGGACGACGGATTATCAGACCTGTGGGCCCTGTATTAGTTCGCCGTCAACCGCCACCCGAGCGGAAAAGCCAATGAACCAGGCAGGTATCATAAGCGCAATGTCACAAAACATGAGATCGGTAATAACGAAATTGTTCGTATTTACCCGCGGTTACGTTTTTCACGCTATCGTTATGCTGTTCAGGCCTTTGCATTATGGTCTTTAGTAGTATAAATACGCATACTTTTTCATTCACTTCATGGATACTTTCGTTGAAACGTTGTCTGTTCCTCTCCGCCGCGCTGTATGCGGCCAGCCTCACCAGCGCGCAGGCTGTCGAGCCGATTACCGACCCGGCTTTTGCCTCCGATGTGGTTGATCGCTACGCGAATCATATTTTTTACGGCAGTGGCGCAACGGGGATGGCTCTGGTGGCGATTGACGGCAACCAGCGCGTATTCCGCAGCTTTGGCGAAACGCGCCCGGGCAATAATATCCATCCGCAGCTTGATTCTGTAGTGCGCATCGCCTCCCTGACCAAGTTAATGACCAGTGAGATGCTGGTGAAACTGCTCGATCAGGGCGTGGTTAAGCTCAACGATCCGTTAAGTAAATATGCGCCACCGGGCGCCCGGGTGCCGACATATCAGGGCGCGCCGATTACGCTCGTTAACCTGGCTACCCACACCAGCGCCCTGCCGCGCGAACAGCCAGGCGGCGCGGCCCACCGTCCGGTCTTCGTCTGGCCAACCCGCGATCAGCGCTGGAACTGGCTGTCGACAGCCACCCTGAAATCATCCCCGGGCTCCCAGGCCGCCTATTCGAACCTGGCGTTCGATCTGCTGGCCGATGCGCTGGGCAACGCCGCGGGCAAGCCCTACGCCCAGCTGTTCGAAGAGCAGATCACCCGTCCGCTGGGGATGAAAGATACTACCTTTACTCCGTCACCCGATCAGTGCAAACGCCTGATGGTGGCAGAGAAAGGGGCCAGCCCGTGTAATAACACCCTGGCGGCGGTCGGTAGCGGCGGGGTTTACTCCACTCCTGGCGACATGATGCGCTGGATGCAGCAGTTCCTCTCCTCTGATTTCTACGCGCGCAGCAACCAGGCCGACAGAATGCAGACTCTGATCTATCAACGCAGCCAGTTAAGCCGGGTGATCGGGATGGATGTACCAGGCCGTGCGGACGCGCTGGGCCTTGGCTGGGTCTATATGGCACCTAAAAATGGACGGCCTGGCATTATTCAGAAAACCGGCGGTGGCGGCGGATTCATCACCTATATGGCGATGATCCCGCAATCTAACGTGGGCGTATTTGTGGTGGTAACGCGCTCGCCGCTCACGCGTTTCGTCAACATGAGCGACGGCGTTAACCAGCTGGTGGTGGAGCTGAGCGAGAACAAACCGCGGGTTATCCCGGCATCCTGACGCTAATATTCAGCGGGCAAGTGGTTGATTCTGACCAGCTTGCCCCTGTCCATAGTGATGTAGTTCCCCTGGCGTAGCGCCGCCAGCACTTCTGCCACCACGGAACGCGAAATACGTGTGCGGCGCTGAATGTAGTTCATGACCCCCACCCGCATACGCAGCGTCTCATCCCACTGGGCCATATCCAGCAACGTGGAACGGATTTGACTGTACGAATTGTTGCCCACCAGCTGTTTGTCGCGGATCTCCATTACCCGGTGGTGCCAGGAGAGCCAGCAGAAGGCATCGGACCATAAACCGGCCTGCTGGATCAGCTGGCGGGCCCCGGATGCAGGCAGCCAGAAACCGGTACAGGGGGATTGCGTCACCAGCAGGTATTCGGTGCTGCAGCCCATCATGCCGGCATTCAGCCCGAAGATATAAGGTGCGGTGACAATCTCTATCAGCAGATCGTCCTGCTGACGGTGGATACTGAGCGTGCCCGACTGCAGCACTACTGCGTTTTCATTTTCTTTATCGCAATCCCCGAAGACAGGATGCATTGCAGGAAGCGTAAATGGTGTGCTGTGCGCCGCCAGGCACTGTTCAAGTCGGGAGAACTCAGAAATGGGTTTTGCATAACGGTTCATGAGATCTCAGGTCATCCTTAACTGACGCTATAACAACGGGGAGGCAGGCCTCCCCGCATCAGACATATTACCAGGTGTATTTCACACCCAGATTAGCGCCCCAGTTTTGATCGACATCCCCCCCACCCAAATAGGTGGCATCAGTGTACGCACTGAAGTTTTTGGTGAAGCTGAACTGGGTCCCCGAGCCTACGCGCACCGCAGAGCCTTTCACACCGTTATCGATGTTGTCGCCGTTAATTTTGGCATCTTCACCGGCATCGTCATAAACGTAGGCCAGTTTGAAGAACGGCGTCAGCGCCTGGTCGTCGCCATAACCGAAGGTATAACCTGCATCGATACCGGCTTCATAACGCATGCTGTCGTAAGACTGGCTTCCCACACGCAGGTCGTTGCTCAGGCGGTAGTCGTCCCCGGACTGGAACAGACCGGAAATGGCTGCATAGGGGGTCAGGTAACCGGCAGTGTTCGGTTTCCAGTCGTAACCCAGTTTCAACCCAAAGCCCCAGGCGTCAGTCGTGGTATTGCCATCGACATATTCACCATTGCTCATGTTCGCTGAGAGATCGTTATTGAAGCGCGAATAGCTCAGGGAGCTATCGATGAAGAGATCGTTAGCAAAGCGCGCCGCGGAATAGAGCATTGCGGTCTGGCTGTCCTGATCCACCTGGCCGCTGCGGTCATTCATATCGCCTTTCGCAAAGCCTGCTGCCGCACCGACGATCCAGTCAGCGTTATTACCATCAATATGGGTATCGAGGCCCACCATGATGCCGCTAACGTCCTGATCGTAATGGATAGTGCCATTATCGCCGTCAAAATTACCGCCGAAGATGTTCACCCATGCGCCAACGTTGTCTGCCAGGCCATGACGGCTGTTGGTCAGACGATTAGCGAGCGCATCCTGCTGCAGATGCCAGATGTTGGTGTTGGCAGAAGGAATGCTCAGCGCCATATTGGCGTAATCGGTCAGACGCTCCTGACGCAGCACCACGGTATCGCCCTGCTGCTGTGCCTGATAGGTGTAAGCACCGAGATCCGCTTTATTGGCTGCGGTGAAGCTGGCCTGCGTATCGGCGTTATTGTCGTAAACGCGAATAATTTCCTTATTCTTGTAGTCAGCGACAGAACCCGCGCCGGTTGCGTCATCCAGACGCACTTTATAGTTACCGGACACTTCACCGTTCACCGCCAGATGACCGTCAGAGTTCAGGGCGATCACCCCGTAATCGTAATCGGCCTGGTGGATATCATTGGTGATATAGCGAGCATTGTTCAGATCGGAATTGAACACATAATCACGGCTGGCAACATTCAGCACGCCGCCATCGGTCAGCACCATTTTGTGGGTATCGACCTGGCCCAGACCCAGCGCCAGTTCAGCATGGTTATCCACGGTAATGGTGTTGGCATACAGCGCCGCCGTTTCCTGAGTCAGGGTGGTCCGGCTTGCGCTGTCGAGATAGAGGCTGTCGGTTGCCACATCACCGGAATCGCCAATGTTCATGGTCGACGCGTTGGTCAGAGTGATGCTGTCCGCCAGTAAGCCAGAGCTTTCTACGTTGACCTGCGAACGGTTATTGACGGTCAGCTTGTCAATGTTGGATTGCTTACGGGTATCCCATTCGGAACCGTTATCCAGCGCGACGTTGAACAGACCGCTCTGATAAACCTGGTTGCCCACCAGATGACCATTGCTGTTGAAGGTGGATTCAGGCCAGATGCTGTTTGGCTCCAGGCTACGCCAGTCGACGCTGCTGTAGCCCAGACCATACATCTGAGAAGGCCCAATCGCCTCGACGCTGGAGACGGCTGCGCCGACCCACTTACTGCCGTTGGTAAGGGTCAGATCCAGTTTGTCAGTGCCATCCCAGCCGTTGGTGGTCGGGTTGTAGACGCCGTCAGCGGTGGTATCGGTAGCCGGATCGCCATTTGGATAGAAGTTGTTGTCGAAGGTGCTGGTGAACAGTACATCGCCGCTCAGCGTGGAGTGATCGAAGTTAGCCGTGGTCTGCATGGCGTTATCCGCGCTGCTGGCACTGACGATCAGCGCTGCATCATCCGCAGCCGTGGCGTTGCTCTCGCCGTAATCGCTCGGTTTCGCCGACTGACCGTAAAAACCGTTGGTGCCCAGATCGCTGTAGGCGCCGGAGGTGACAACCGAATCGTTAACCTGCAGGGTGTTGGTAAAGACATGGCTGTTGTCTTCAATGCCGGTCACAGCATCATACGGCGTGTTATCCAGCTGCTGATAGCCCTGAGTCAGAGTGATACCGGCCACGTGGGAGTTGTTTTGAATAACGATGTCCGATTCTACGTCGAGGGTAATGGCATTGCCCAGCGCGTAAGTATCCCAGTAACGGGTGGTCGTGCTGGTGCCGTCAACGACGTCATAAGCGTAGTGCTCGTAGGTATCGTTGATGGTGGAATTGTCGACATTCAGGCTAAAACGATCGTACTGGTTATGCGTTGTACCATCCGCATTCAAACCGCCAGCGCATTCGGTGGTCATGCAACCGGAGGTGATCATACCTTTGACGGTGCTGTTGGAGATTGACAGCGAATTGGCATGCCCGCCCGCGCCATCATCAAGGTAATACGTTGAGATAACGCCGTTTACCGTCGACTTGTTAATGACAGGATAGATATCGTTGTCGTGGGTCGCGCTGGAGTAATTCCAGTCGGAGTAGCCGTTATACCAGGCAGAGGTAGACGTATTATCATATCCAAAAGTGTTATAAGTGCTACCAGAAATATCTTTTGCATTGGCCTGAGAAGCGATAGCCAGCGTACAGGCTAATGCAAGTTGAGATACAACAAATTTCTTTTTCCATGTTTGCATTGGGTCATCCCTCCTCAGGGACGTAAGCAAGTTTGTCCGTAAATACAGTGCAAATATATTGCGAGGAGAATTATGCAGTCGCTAAAGAAAATAGTTCAATGAATGTAGTAATTATGTCCGAAAACAGACAATATAATACAGGCACTTTTTAAAATATAAAAAATAATAATAAAAAGCACAAATAACAAAGAGTTGCATTCAATCGAAACAAAAGAAACACAAGGCGAAAGATCATCAGAAATTATTAAATAAAAGCGAATGAGAAATATAACATATAAATAATAATAGCAATTTTAAAAAAACAATGAGAAGGATTAGGATATTACCAGGGCTAGCTATATCCAGATTCAGATAATTTTCGCGCGATATTATAATGTAAACTTATTTCAGGAAGTAAAATATAAAACCATAAATAATACCGCTCCCACCGCCCTGCATTCTCAACCTAAACGACAACTTTAGTAAAACAGTCCGGCTGCATTTCAGGTACACTGTCCCTCTTCGATTCACTACCTCAGGCATATCATGACCGATTTAATTGCTCGTCCCCGTCGCCTGCGCAAAACCCCGGCGTTGCGCGCATTATTTGAAGAGACAACCCTGTCCCTGAACGATCTGGTGTTGCCGATTTTTGTTGAAGAAGAGATCGACGACTACAAAGCCATCGACGCCATGCCGGGCGTGATGCGCATTCCTGAGAAGCATCTGGCGCGCGAAATTGAACGCATTGCCAACGCAGGCATCCGCTCAATCATGACCTTCGGCATCTCCCACCATACCGACGCCACCGGCAGCGATGCCTGGAAAGAGGATGGTCTGGTGGCGCGTATGTCGCGCATCGCCAAACAGACGGTGCCAGAGATGGTCGTCATGTCCGACACCTGCTTCTGCGAATATACCTCCCACGGCCACTGCGGCGTGCTGTGCGATCACGGCGTGGATAACGATGCCACTCTGGAGAACCTGGGCAAACAGGCGGTGGTGGCTGCCGCCGCAGGCGCGGACTTTATCGCTCCGTCTGCTGCTATGGATGGCCAGGTGCAGGCCATTCGCCAGGCGCTGGATGCCGCTGGCTTCACTGATACTGCGATCATGTCCTACTCCACCAAGTTCGCCTCCTCCTTCTACGGTCCGTTCCGTGAAGCGGCCGGTACCGCCCTGAAGGGCGATCGCAAAACCTACCAGATGAACCCGCTCAACCGCCGCGAAGCGATCCGTGAGTCGCTGCTCGACGAAGCGCAGGGCGCTGACTGCCTGATGGTGAAACCGGCGGGCGCCTATCTGGATATCCTGCGCGACATCCGCGAGCGCACCGAACTGCCGCTGGGCGCCTATCAGGTGAGCGGCGAGTACGCGATGATCAAATTCGCCGCCCAGGCGGGGGCGATCGACGAAGAGAAAGTGATCCTCGAAAGCCTGGGGGCGATCAAGCGCGCCGGTGCGGATCTGATCTTCAGCTACTTCGCGCTGGATCTGGCCGAGAAGAAAATTCTGCGTTAATCCCTATTGCCGGGTGGCGGCTTCGCCTTACCCGGCCTACGGACCTGGAACACAAGCTTCACCCCCCTGCAATACAATCGACATCTGGCGCTTCTACTGTCTCAGCAGAACAGGAGGAGGAGCCACCATGTTTAGTCTCGACAGCGTTCTCGATGACCTTTGGCCGCAGGCAAAACCTGCACCCTGGCAAAAAAGCGTGTTAAAGAAGCTCTTATACGAAGCGGAATTTCAGCAATTTGCCGCCGACCACCGTCACCTGAAAGGGCTCGATATGGTGGAACAGATTCTGGAGCATCTTGATATCCTCTGTACCCTTCCGGCTCACGACCTCGAACAGATCCCCGCCCACGGCCCGCTGATTGTTATCGCGAATCACCCCACCGGTACGCTGGACGGACTGGCGCTGCTGTATGCCCTCTCCCGCGTGCGCCGGGACGTGAAAGTGGTGACCAACCGCATGCTGACGCATCTGGCACCGTTGAGTGCGCTGTTTATTCCGGTGGATAACATGGGCGGACGGACAGGGAAATCGTCGTTCGCCCTGATGGAGCAGCAGCTGCAAAATGGTGGGGTGCTGATCTTCTTCCCGGCGGGGGAGGTCTCCCGCCCCACGCGCACCGGGATCCACGATAAAAAGTGGCACCCCGGCTTTATCAAACTGGCGGGCAAATTCCGCGCCCCGCTGCTGCCGATTAATATCCCCGCCCGCAACAGCCTGCTGTTTTATGCCACCACCCTGCTCTCGCCGCAGCTGTCGATGCTGCTGCTGATGCAGCAGATGTTTCGCCGTCGCCACAGCCGCCTGCCGGTGAAAATCGGCCAGCAGATCGGCTGGCACCACTGGTACAGCCCCACGCTCTCCGCCCGGGAGCTGGCCGAGCAGTGCCGCCAGCACGTGCTGCGCCTCGGCAAGGGACTGCCGGGTGTGTTCAAAACCGAGTCCGCCATTGCCCGCCCGGAAGACCGTGCCACCCTGAAGCGCGCCCTGGCGCAGGCGGAGCGTCTGGGCATTACCGCCGATGGCAAAAGCATCTATCTGTGGCAGCGCAACGGCCAGGAAGAGGTGCCGATCCTGCGCGAGCTGGGCCGACTGCGGGAGATTGCTTTTCGCGCCGTGGGCGAAGGCAGCGGTAAACGGCGCGATACCGATCGCTATGACGATGACTATCTGCACCTGATTTTATGGGATGACGACGATCTGGAGATTGTAGGCGCCTACCGCTTTATGCCGACCGCCTTCCAGGGACGGGATGCCCTCTACAGCCACAGCCTGTTTCACTACGGCGACGACATGGATGAGATCCTGGAGCACGGGATTGAACTGGGGCGCAGCTTTATTCAGCCGCGCTACTGGGGACGCCGCGGGCTCGACTACCTGTGGTCCGGCATTGGTGCTTATCTGGCGCGTTACCCGCACTATCGTTACCTGTTCGGACCGGTCTCCATCTCCGGGGGATTACCGCTCGCGGCGCGGGATCTGCTGGTGGCCTTTTACCGGCTCTGGTTCCCGGCCACTCATCCGCTGGCGACCTCGCGCCGCCCGTACCCCGCCTCATTGCCCGACGTGCTGGCGCAGTTTGGGGGCGAAGATTATGTGGAGGATCTGACCCGGCTGAAATCACTGCTTGGCAATCTGGGATGCGGCATCCCGCCGCTGTACAAGCAGTATTCCGAGCTGTGCGAGCCCGGCGGCGTGCAGTTTATCGATTTTGGCAGCGACCCGGCGTTCAACAACTGCGTGGACGGGCTGGTGCTGGTGGATTTGTGTTATCTGAAAGCCAGCCGTTATCAGCGGTATATCGAAGCCCATTTGTAGCGCCCGGTGGCGGCTTCGCCTTACCGGGCCTACGGGTGCCTCTGTCATGGGGCACGATAAAATGGCTTATCCCCTAAAATCGTTGCCCGCTGCATTATCCGCCGCTGCGGCAGGTAATCGGCATTGGCGTAATGCTGCGTCACCCGGTTATCCCAGATCGCCAGATCGTTCTCCTGCCAGCGCCAGCGCACCTGAAACTCCGGTTTGGTGATATGGGCGAAGAGGAAACCTAACAGCGCCTCGCTCTCTTTCTCGCTCAGGTCAACAATTCGCGTGGTGAAGCCTTCGTTGACGAACAGCGCCTGCTTGCCGCTCACCGGATGGGTGCGCACCACCGGGTGCAGCAGCGGCAGATGCTTTGCCACCGCCTCCCGCCAGCGCTGGTGCTCCTCTTCCGTTTTACGGTACTTATACTCCGGGAACGATTTTTTGAAATCGTGCTCCGCCCGCAGGCCGCTCAGCAGCTGCTGGAACGGGGTGGATAACGCCTCAAAGGCGGCAATTCCACTGGCCCACAGCGTATCTCCCCCGCTCTGCGGCAGCTGTTTCGCCGCGAGGATCGCCCCGGCGGGCGGGGTCTCGATAAAGGTGACATCGGTATGCCAGTTGTCGTTATCCGGTGGATTATCGTTATGGGTATCCAGCACGATGATCTCCTCCACCCCCTCGGCATGGGGATAGACCGGGTGGATATGCAGATCGCCGAACCGCAGCGCCAGGGCGCGCTGCTGCTGGGGCGTCACCGCCTGCTCGCGCAGGAATACCACCTGATGGCGCAACACCGCGTGATAGAGCTGCTCAAACTGGTTATCGCTTAATGGGCGGGTCACATCCAGCCCGGAAATTTGCGCGCCGATATACGGCCCCAGCGGGGTAATGGTCAGACGTTCACTCATTGTATCTCTCCATGCCAGGGCGTCAGGCGGCGCTGTAGCGCGCGCAGCCCCAGTTCTAATCCGAAGGCGATCACGGCGATCGCCGCGATCCCTGCCAGTACCACGTCCGTCGCCAGGAACTCCCCCGCCGACTGGACCATAAAGCCTAATCCGCGCGTGGCGGCGATGAGCTCAGCCGCCACCAGCGTTGACCAGCCGACGCCGAGGCCGATGCGCAGCCCGGTCAGGATCTCCGGCAGCGCGCCGGGCAAAATCACAAACCACAGCACCTGCGCACGGCTGGCGCCCAGCGACTGCGCCGCGCGGATCCGCACCTGCTGGGCGCTTTTGACCCCCGCCAGCGCAGACATTGCCACCGGGGCGAAAATCGCCAGGTAGATCAGCAGGATCTTCGAGGTCTCGCCGATGCCAAACCAGATCACCATCAGGGGCAGATACGCCAGCGGCGGTACCGGACGATAAAGTTCGATCAGCGGATCGAGAATGCCCCGCACCGTCGGGCTCAAGCCCATCGCAATGCCCACCGGGATCCCGACGATCGTCGCCGCCAGCAGCGCCACCAGAATGCGCTCCAGACTGGCCGCCAGATGCTGCCACAGAGTGGCATCCATAAACCCTTGCGGACCGGCGATGGTAAAGAGTTTCCCCAGCACCTGGCCCGGCGGCGGCAGGAAGAGCGGGCTTATCCACTGCGCCGCCGCCACTGCCCACCACACCGCAAGCAGCACCAACAGGGTGGTGACGCTGAGCGTCAACGAGCGGGAAAAGGGCCAGCGCAGGGTCAGCCGTTTGCGCGCCGTTTTGTCATTGACCACAATGCTCATGAGAAGGCCTCCCGCTGTTCAAACACGCGGCTCAGCACATATTCGCGCCGGGCAATAAAATCGGGGTCGGACTTGATGCTGCGCACCGGCTCGCCCGCCACGAAGCGGCGGGCAAAGTTGAGCGGCAGACGCTCCAGCACCCGCCCCGGCCCCGGCGAGAGCAGCACCAGCTCGGTGGCCATAAACACCGCTTCTTCGATGTCGTGAGTGATGAGTAGCACCTGCTTGCCGGTCTCATGCCACAGGCGTAGCAGCAGAGTTTGCATCTGCTCGCGGGTAAAGGCGTCCAGCGCACCGAAAGGTTCATCCAGCAGCAACAGTTGCGGATTGGCCGCCAGCGCCCGGGCGATGCCGACGCGCTGACGCTGGCCGCCGGAGAGCTGCCAGATAAAGCGTTTTTCCGCCCCCTCCAGCCCGACTTTTTTCAGCATCTCCCGTGCGGTTGCCAGCCGCTCATCACGCGACGTGCCCGCCAGTTGTAGCCCGAAGGCGACGTTCTCCTGCACGTTACGCCAGGGCAGCAACCCTTCGTTCTGAAAGACCACACCGCGCTCGGCACCGGGTCCCACTACCTTTTTCCCTGCCAGCTGGATAGCGCCATGCTGATAAGGTACAAACCCGGCGATCAGATTCAGCAGCGTGGTCTTCCCGCAGCCGGACGGACCGAGCACCACCAGCAGCTCGCCGCTGTCCAGCGTCAGGTTGATATCCTCCAGCGCAGGCTTGCCAGCGTAATCGGCGTAGAGATTTGTAATATTCAGCATCCGGCCCTCCTTACTTCACAAAGCGATCGGTGACGTACTGGCTGTAGTCCGCCGCCACCGCGGGCACTTTGCCCTGCTCTTTCAGGAAGCCTGCGGTATCAACAATCGCTTTATTCACCGGGCCTGACAGCTGCTGCAACTGCTGGGCAGGCGTCAGGTAGGTATTGCCTTTCACCAGACCCGGCACGTCGGCTTCCGGCACCCCGCTCAGGCGGGCCAGTTTTTCGATATTGGCGGGCTGTTTCAGCCATTCATCCGGGTTGGCAATGTAGGGCTGCTGAGCGTCGATGGCGCTTCTGGCGAAGGCTTTCACCACCTCCGGGTGTTTCTCGGCAAAGTCTTTACGCACCACCCACACGTCGAGGGTTGGCGATCCCCACTGGCCCACCTGGGCGGAGTCGGTCAGCACGCTGCCGTCCTTTTGCAGTTCGTTTACCGCCGGGGACCAGACATAAGCCCCGTCGATATCGCCACGCTGCCAGGCGGCGATGATCGCCGGAGGTTGCAGGTTGATGATCTCCACCTGGCCCGGTTTGATCCCCCAGTGTTTCAGGGCGGCGAGGAGGCTGTAGTGGGTGGTGGAGATAAAGGGCACCGCGATGCGTTTGCCGATCAGATCGTCTGGCTTCATGATGTTTTTCTTCACCACCAGCGCTTCGGAATTACCGAGCTGCGAGGCCAGCAGGAAAACTTCAATCGGCACCTGCTGACTGGCGGCCACCGCCAGCGGGCTGGAGCCGAGATTGCCAATCTGCACGTCGCCGGAGGCCAGCGCCCGCACGATGGCCGCGCCGCTGTCGAACTTACGCCAGTCCACGTTGGCGCCGCTCGTTTTCTCAAAGGTTTTATCCGCCTGGGCCACTTTCGCGGGCTCAGCGGAAGTTTGATACGCAACGGTGACATCTACCGCCTGCGCCTGGAATACCCACAGCGCCAGGGCGCCGAGTAAGGTGATACGCGATGAAATTGCCATGGTGTCTGCTCCCCTCTGTTGTTATGGAGGCAGTATTTCCGCGGCGAGAATTTTGATAAAGGAATTAAAAAGCATCGTTAATGCCGAATCGTTTTTAGAAAAAAAGCGGCAATAGATAGTTGGATTTTAGGGATTGGGGTGAGGGCTATTTGACTCGTGTGGGCAAAGAAATATGTAACGGTAGAGGTAGTTCCGTTCACTTCACGGTCCGTGCTGCTCTGGTATACCAGAACCGGTGAACGTGCCAGGGGGGTGGCGGCTACGCCTTACCCGGTCTACTTTACTACCCAAACCTTTATTGCAATTTTGTTACATCCGTTACATAACCGCAGCTGCACAATTGCCAGCCAACCATTGACAGGCATCATAGGCGAATGACTTCGTAAAGGTATCTGAGATGATCAAAGTGGTGCTGGTGGACGACCATGTGGTGGTGCGTTCCGGGTTCGCCCAGCTGTTAAATCTGGAAGACGATCTGGTGGTGGAAGGCCAGTACAGCAGCGCCGCAGAGGCCTGGGCCGCCCTTAGCCGCGAGGCCATCGATGTGGCGGTGCTCGACGTCGCCATGCCCGATGAGAACGGCCTGAGCCTGCTCAAACGCCTGCGCCAGCAGCGCCCGGGATTTCGCGCCATTATCCTCAGCATCTACGACACCCCCGCCTTTGTGCAGAGCGCGCTGGACGCCGGGGCCAGCGGCTATCTCACCAAGCGCTGCGGCCCGGAGGAGCTGGTCCAGGCTGTCCGATCCGTCGGCATGGGCGGCCATTATCTGTGTGCCGATGCGGTTAAAGCCCTGCGCGGCGGTGAGCCGGTATCACAGGCGCTGGCGGTACTGACCCCGCGCGAGAAAGAGGTGTTCGAGCTGCTGGTCCAGGGCAAAAGCGTGAAGGAGATTGCCTTCCAGCTTGAGCTCAGCCACAAAACTGTCCATGTTCATCGCGCCAACGTGCTGGGCAAACTGCAGTGCAGCAGCACCATTGAGCTGGTGCACTTTGCCCTCGATCACCAACTGCTGACGGGCCACTAATGCGGCGCTCCCTGCGGCACATCATCCTCTCGCTGTTTATTATGCTGGCCTGGGGCACCGGCTGGCTGATGCTGTGGACGCTGAGCTTTTACCTCACCCGCAACGGGCAGCAGGCGGCGCTGTTTTTGCCTCAGGGCGTCTATCTGGCGCTGCTGATTGTGCTTTCGCGCCGCTTCTGGCCGGCGCTGATCCTCCCTCCGCTGGCGGCGATGTTCTGGCTGCACGGCGAACAGCTGCTGACTCATCACCTGATGCTGGTGGTGCCGCTGATGGGCACCGTCTGCGCGTGGCTGGCGCAGCACTACTGGCACCGCTATCCCCTCTACTGGCAGCGTCTGTCGCTGCTGATCGCGGCAGTGACCCTCAATGCCCTGCTCCAGACCCTGATCCTGGCGCCATTCCTTGAAAGCCCGGCCACCCTGCTGGTGCTGGCCTCCTTTACCGGCGGGGTGCTGCTGACGCCGTTCGTCTACCTCGTGTTTGAGTTTTTGCGCCAGCAGCATCGCTACCATCTGCTGGGGCTCGATACCAGCAACCCGCCGCTGCGCACCTCGCTTATCATCTGGTGTAGCCTCTTTTTTATCATCGGTATCGGCACCCAGATGGTGCTCTCACCCTCCCTGGAGCGACTGCTGCTGATTGTGGTGTTTCTGCCCAACGTGGTGATGGCGTGGAAGTTCGGCTGGCAGGGAGGCGTGCTCTCCGGGCTGCTGGGCAGCATGATGATCACCATTGCCCGTCAGGTCGGCGTAGGGTTCAGCGATCTGCTGGAGCTGGAAATTTTTCTCGCCACCCAGTCGCTGCTGGGGATTGGGCTGGGGATCGCTATCAGCCGCCAGCAACATCTGGCGATGAACCTCGATCACTATCGTCGTCGGCTGGAGGCAGAATTGCAGGCCCGACGCGAGCTGACCGAAAAGCTGATCCATACCGAAGAAGATACCCGCAAGCACCTGGCCCGGGAGCTGCACGACGAGATTGGGCAGAACATCACCGCCATTCAGATCCAGTCCCAGCTGGTAAAACGGGCGGGGGATAATCCGCAGGCGTTAGAGGCCGCCGGGCAGATCAACGAGCTGGCCCGCCGCATTCACCACTCCACCCGCCAGCTGCTGCGCCAGCTTCGCCCCCCGGTGCTGGACGAGCTCTCCCTGAACGAGGCGCTGCACCACCTGGTGAACGAGTTCGCCTTTGCCGAGCGCGGCATTCAGTGTCGGTTTGACTACCGGCTCACCGCTCCGCCGCAGAGTGAAACCCTGGTCTTCACCCTCTATCGCTTACTCCAGGAGCTGCTGAATAACGTCAGCAAACATGCCGATGCCAGCGAGGTCAGCGTCCTGCTCTGTGAGCAGGATAACCAGCTGCGGCTGGAGGTTAAGGATAACGGCAACGGTATCAGCATGCAGCCGATCCCCGGCTTCGGCATCCAGGGGATGCGCGAGCGGGTGCATGCCCTGGGCGGCGAGTTCACCCTGGAGTCCCAGGGCGGCACACGCGTAATTGTTAACCTGCCCACAGTTTTGCAACAAACACACCGCTAACCAGGAAAAAGTCTTAGTCACGCCAGACTTTCTCTCATCCCTTTTTCGTCGCGCTTTCATACAGTCATTGCAAATGGAGAACGCCATGCCCGCACTGTCAGCTGAACAGGTTACACAACGCTACCGCCGGCTGCGCCCGCGACTGCTGCTCTGCATGGTCACTGGCTACGCCGCGTTTTACCTGACGCGTAAAAGCCTCAACTACGTGCTGCCCGCATTGCAGTTGGATCTGGGGTTAAGCAAGAGCGATATCGGCCTGATCGGATCGCTGTTCTACCTCAGCTACGGCCTGTCGAAATTTGCCGCCGGACTGTGGCACGACAGCAAGGGCCAGCGGGCGTTTATGGGCATCGGCCTGATGGCGACCGGGGTACTGAACGTGCTGTTCGCCTTCGGCGACTCCCTGCCCCTGCTGCTGTTTATCTGGACGCTGAACGGCTTCTTTCAGGGATGGGGATGGCCGCCCTGCGCCAGGTTGCTCACCCACTGGTATTCGCGCAACGAGCGCGGCTTCTGGTGGGGGTGCTGGAACACCTCCATCAACATCGGCGGGGCGATTATTCCGCTGATCTGCGCCTTCGCCGCCCATCGCTGGGGCTGGCAGGCGGCGATGCTGACACCGGGGATCATCAGTATCGTGCTCGGCCTGTGGCTGACCACACAACTGCGGGGCACACCGCAGGAAGAGGGTCTGCCCACGGTCGGGGAGTGGCGCAACGATCCGCTGGAGTTGCGCCAGGAGCAGCAGAGCCCGCCGATGGGGCTGTGGCAGATGTTACGCACCACCATGCTGCAAAACCCGATGATCTGGCTGCTCGGGGCCTCCTATGTGCTGGTCTATCTGATCCGCATTGCCCTCAACGACTGGGGCAACATCTGGCTGGCGGAGAGCCACGGGGTGAACCTGCTGAGCGCCAACGCCACGGTGATGCTGTTCGAGGTGGGCGGCCTGCTGGGGGCACTCTTCGCCGGATGGGGGTCGGATCTGCTGTTCAGCGGCCAGCGGGCGCCGATGATTTTACTGTTTACGCTGGGGCTGATGGTGTCGGTCGCCGCCCTGTGGCTGGCCCCGGTTCACCACTACGCCCTGCTGGCGATGTGCTTTTTTACGGTGGGATTTTTTGTCTTTGGTCCGCAGATGCTCATCGGCCTTGCCGCCGTGGAGTGCGGGCACAAGCAGGCAGCAGGCTCGATTACCGGTTTTCTTGGCGTGTTTGCCTATCTGGGGGCGGCGCTGGCCGGGTGGCCGCTGTCGCAGGTTATCGAACGCTACGGCTGGTCGGGAATGTTCAGTTTGCTCTCCATCGCCGCCGTACTGATGGGTTTACTCCTGATGCCGCTGCTGATGGCGGGCATCACCGCTTCTCGCAGTCACATAACGTCATAAAAAGGGCTGAATAATGAAAACAACGCTTCTCTCTACCCTCATTGCTTCCGGGATCGCGCTGGCAACCTTAACCGGTGCCGCACAGGCCAAAGGCCGCCTGGTGGTCTACTGCAGCGCCACCAACGAAATGTGCGAGGCCGAAACCAAAGCGTTTGGCGACAAGTACGACGTCAAAACCTCGTTTATCCGCAACGGCTCCGGCAGTACGCTGGCGAAAGTGGATGCCGAGAAGAAAAACCCGCAGGCTGACGTCTGGTACGGCGGCACCCTGGACCCGCAGTCTCAGGCCGGTGAGATGGGGCTGCTGCAGCCGTACAAATCGAAAAACCTGGAGCAGATCATGGAGAAATTCCGCGATCCGGCCAAGGTGAAAGGCAACCTCTCCTCTGCGGTGTACGTGGGCATTCTGGGCTTTGGCGTCAACACCCAGCGCCTGAAAGAGAAAAACCTGCCGGTACCGCAGTGCTGGAAAGATCTGACCAAACCGGAGTACAAGGGCGAGATCCAGATTGCCGATCCGCAAAGCTCCGGCACCGCCTATACCGCGCTGGCGACCTTCGTCCAGCTGTGGGGGGAAGACCAGGCTTTCGACTACCTCAAACAGCTGAACGGCAACGTCTCCCAGTACACCAAATCGGGCATCGCCCCGGCGCGTAACGCCGCCCGCGGTGAAACGGCCATCGGCATCGGCTTCCTGCACGACTACTCGCTGGAAAAAGAGCAGGGCGCACCGCTGGAGCTGATCTCCCCGTGCGAAGGCACCGGGTATGAGATTGGCGGCGTCAGCATCCTGAAAGGGGCGCGCAACGAAGAGAACGCGAAGCTCTTCGTGGATTGGGTGCTGTCGAAAGAGGCCCAGGAGCTGGCGTGGAAGCAGGGCAAGTCCTATCAGATCCTGACCAACACCACCGCAGAGACCTCGCCGAACTCGCTGAAGCTCGATGACCTGAAGCTCATCAGCTACGACATGGATAAGTACGGATCGACGGACGTGCGTAAAGCGTTGATCAACAAGTGGGTCAGCGACGTGAAGATGGGTAAATAAGCCCGCTATTGCTCCTTTGCCGGGTGGCGCTACGCTTACCCGGCCTACAACACCGGAATACCTATGTCACAGACACTCGCTCTCCATCCCGTAAAAAAACGGGATGCGGTCTTCCTTTGGGTTTTTGTTAGCTGGCTGGCGTTTGCCCTTCTGCCGAGCTGGAGCCTGGATTACGGCCTGCTGGAGTCCACCGGCGACGAGATCCTCGACGCCTACAGTTGGTCTCACTTCAACATCAGCTGGCTGTGGTATCTGCTCCCCACCCTGCTGCTGGTGCGCCCGTTCACCGAGGCGAAGCGCGAGCAGCGTAGCCGCCACTACCTCGACGCCGGCTGGGCGCTGCTGTGCATGGCCTTTGTGGTCATCAGCGCCACCCTCGAAGGACGCGGCCTGGGCTACGCCATCATCGTGCTGTTTGTAGCGCTGGGGGCGATCATGACCCTGGCCCTGACCCGCCTCGAGTGGCTGGGCGGCGACCGCTTTGTCATCGGCTCGCTGATTACCATCGTCGCCCTGATCGGCATCTTTATCGTCTGGCCGAGCATCGCCATCTTTATTCCGATGTTCACCAACGACGCCGGGGAGTTCGCGCCGCTGGCGTTTATGAATGTGCTCTCCCAGGCGCATATCATCCAGGTGATCATCAACTCGATCCTGCTCTCGATCGCCGTCGGCATCGGCTGCACCTTCTTCGGCCTGGTGCTGGCGATCTACACCACCCGCATCGCCAGACGCAGCGCCATTATTGGCCGTATTTTCTCCATCCTGCCGATTGTTACCCCGCCGTTCGTGGTAGGTCTCGGCGTGACGCTGATGATGGGTCGCTCCGGCTATATTACGGAGCTGATGGTGGACTGGTTTGGGCTGACCAATACCAACTGGCTGTATGGCTTCACCGGTATCTGGCTGGCGCAAGTGCTGGCCTTTACGCCGATGGCCTTTATGATCCTCGACGGGGCGATCAAGACCATTCATCCGTCGCTGGAGGAGGCGTCGTACACCCTGCGCGCCAGCCGCTGGCAGACCTTTAACGGCGTCTTTGTCCCGCTGCTCAAGCCCGCGCTGGCCAACGCCTTTTTGATTGTCATCGTCCAGTCGCTGGCCGACTTCAGTAACCCGCTGGTGCTGGGGGGTAACTTCGACGTGCTGGCGACGCAGATCTACTTCTACATCACCGGCTCTCAGCTCGACTATCAGGCCGCCAGCACCCTCGGCGCCTTTCTGCTGCTCTTCTCCCTGCTGGTGTTCTGCATTCAGTATATGTGGATCGGCAAGCGCTCCTACGTCACCGTCTCCGGCAAGTCCTACCGCGGCGACGTCCAGCCCCTGCCGGTCACCCTGGTGTGGAGCGTGGTTGCCCTGCTGGCGGTGTGGATCGCCTTTAACGCCCTGCTTTACGGCAGCATTTTCTACGGCAGCTTTACCGTCAACTGGGGGGTGGATTACACCCTGACGCTGGATAACTTTATCAAGCTCTTCGGCCAGGGGATGAGCGACGGGGCATGGCCTTCACTGCTCGATACCCTGCTCTACGCCGGGATTGCGGCACCGATCACCGCCGCCTTCGGTCTGCTGATCGCCTGGGTGGTGGTGCGCCAGCAGTTCAGGGGTAAAAAGACCATCGAGTTCACTACCATGCTCTGCTTTGCGGTACCGGGTACCGTGGCGGGGGTGTCATACATCCTCGCCTTTAACAGCGCCCCGGTCTACCTGACCGGCACCGCCGCCATCGTCATTATCTCCATGGTGATGCGTAACGTGCCGGTGGGCATTCGCGCCGGGATCGCGGGTTTGGGCCAGATCGATAAATCGCTGGACGAAGCCTCGCTGAGCCTGCGCGCCGGGAGCCTGCGCACCATTACGCACATTCTGCTGCCGCTGCTGCGCCCGGCCATTCTGTCGGCGCTGATCTACAGCTTTGTGCGCGCCATTACCACCGTCAGCGCCATTGTGTTCCTCGTCACGCCGGATACCCGGGTGGCAACGGCCTACATTCTGAACCGCGTGGAAGACGGCGAATACGGCGTGGCGATTGCCTACGGCTCGATCCTGATTGTGGTCATGCTGGCGATCATTTTCCTCTTTGACTGGCTCATCGGTGAGGCGCGTATCTCCCGTTCAAAAGCCAAAAACCAGGCGTAACACTATGACTCAGAAACATTTCGTTGAACTGCGTAACGTGACCAAGCGCTTTGGCGCCAACACGGTGATTGAAAACATCAACCTGGCGATCCCCCAGGGGCAGATGGTGACCCTGCTCGGCCCCTCCGGCTGCGGCAAAACCACGGTGCTGCGTCTGGTGGCGGGGCTGGAAAAACCCACCGACGGGCAGATCCTCATCGACGGCGAAGACGTGACCCACCGCTCCATTCAGCAGCGTGATATCTGCATGGTATTCCAGTCTTACGCCCTCTTCCCGCACATGTCGCTGGGGGAGAACGTCGGCTACGGCCTGAAGATGCTCGGCGTGTCGCGCGCGGAGATCAAATCCCGCGTCAAAGAGGCGCTGGCGATGGTGGATCTGGAGGGCTTCGAAGACCGCTATGTGGATCAGATCTCCGGCGGCCAGCAGCAGCGCGTGGCGCTCGCCCGCGCCCTGATCCTCAAACCGAAAGTGCTGCTGTTTGATGAGCCGCTGAGTAACCTCGACGCCAACCTGCGGCGCAGCATGCGGGATAAGATCCGCGAGCTGCAAAAGCAGTTCAACATCACCTCGCTGTATGTGACCCACGACCAGAGCGAGGCCTTTGCGGTCTCGGACACCGTGCTGGTGATGAACAAGGGCAACATCATGCAGATTGGCTCCCCGCAGGATCTCTATCGCCAGCCCGCGTCGCGCTTTATGGCGAGCTTTATGGGCGATGCCAACCTGTTCCCGGCCACCTTCACCCAGGATTACGTGGCGATCCACGGCTATCGCCTGCCGCGCCCGCTCCACTTTGCCGCCCAGGGGGCTGGCACCGTTGGGGTACGCCCGGAGGCGATCACCCTGAGCCAGCACGGCGAGACGAGTCAGCGCTGCGTGATCCGCCACGTCGCCTATATGGGGCCGCAGTATGAGGTGATTGTGGAGTGGCACGGGCAGGAGATTTTGTTGCAGGTGAACGCGACAAGGCTGCAGCCGGACGTGGGGGAAGAATATTTCCTGGAGATCCATCCGTATGGGATGTTTGTGCTGGCAGATGCGGCGTAAACGGCACCGTTTTGTTCCCTCTTCCTGTGGGAGAGGGCTGGGGTGAGGGGGAGCGTGCGGCTCCGGTGGTGGTTCCGGAGGCGTTAAAAGAAAGCCTGACGGTAAAGGATTTCCCGACCCGTCTCCCTGTGTTTGAGCCCGAGGCCGATCACCTCGGGCGCTACTGCCAGGTACTGACCCAGCAGTTGATCAGTGGCTCGCTCACCACGGACGTGGAAAGAGTCATCCAGAATCTGCCCGGAGAACGGGTCAGTTTCTACGCCGATACGCTCAAGATGCCGCGCTGGCTCAGAACCGATGAGGGGGTAATTGAACTCCTGGCGTAATGATTAATGCCCGGCGGCGCTGCGCTTGCCGGGCCTACGGTTGCCATTACCTGTTTCACTTAAAGCCTTTTAATTTTAAGCACTTTTCTGTAAACCACGCTTCCTCTCGCCTGTCGCATACTGTACGATTAACATACAAAACCAACAGCAATTAGAGGGATACTAAATGCCAGTTGATGAAAGTATAAAACCCACATCAGGAACACCGATTGTACCTGGTGGCGTCAGACAACTAACGATAGGTGAAATTGCATTAGCCAGGACTTTATTTGGTGGAAGTCTGATCTATAGCCGCATTTGGGTACATCGTGAAGGGTATTTACCATTCAACCTGCAACCTGTAGATGTTGCAATGGCTCCTGACGGCGAATTATGGTTTAGAGAGGGAACCTATTCACCGGATTTTTCTTTAGAAAGAGACCTGCAGAAGAAACACAGATTTATGCATGAAATGGTTCATGCATGGCAAGCACAAAAGGGAATGTTTGTGAGAACCAGAGGGTTATTCTCTCGCCTGGCTGATTATAGTTACAGTTTAGACAAAGCTGATTTCCTCCATTATGGGCTAGAACAACAAGCATCAATTGCCAGCGATTATTGGCTACTTCTTACCTATGGATTTAATAGTGATACGTTATATTTAACAGAATATAGAGATTATCATCCGAATGTATCCACTTATGAACTCATTAGAAAATACAAATCAGTCCTGAAAGGATTTCCGGGATGAAGAGATTACTCACATTACCTTTTATTGTTATCCTTACGGGTTGCCCTGGTGGAGGAAAACCAGCATCAATACATCGTAGCGTGTATATGCAAGATAACACCATCTGCTTTACTATAAACAAGAGTGATATTCTAAAACGTTATAGCATTTACTATTGGCCAAATAAAAAATACACAGTTATAGAAGCAAAAGATAATATATCTTTATCCTATCCTGACACATGTGTAAACGTTAAATTGCCAAAGGGATATAACTACAATATTGCATATAATTTAAATGGAGTCAGTTATTCTGATTCATTCTTTATCGACAACGATGGGAACAGATAATTATGTCACTACCAGCTTATTTATTTCTGTATGATGAAAATGGAATGCAAATTCCAGGAGATTGCATGGCTTTAGGCCGTGAGGGTGCAATAGAAGTTATGAATAGTAGTTACGGCGTAAGGCAGCCAGTAGACAGCAATACAGGAAACATGACAGGATGTAGACAACATAGTCCTGTAGTAATTCATAAACAACTTGATAAAACCAGCCCTTTCTTTGCTATCGCTGTGTGTGAGCAAAAGAGATTTCAAAAAGCGGTGCTTAAATATTATGAAATCGTAGAAGCAGGAATAGAGACGGAGATTTATAATATTAAGCTAGAGGGTGTTGTCGTTTCTTCTGTAGATTTCACTCATGTTTATTATCCTGGTAGTACTACCCCGAACATGCATGAAGTAGTGGGACTTAGATTCCGAGGTATTGAATGGAATTATGTAAGAGGAAATATTAAATATGATGATGCATGGATGAAGCCAGCAAAACCGAATGAGACGCAAAAATAAAGTAAATGGGGCAATCGTAGAGCCAGTCAGTGGCTTAAATGACTGGCATTACAAATTTGGTTGCCGTTTTCGTATTTGCTGCCTCTCCCATAGGGACAAAGGCTCCACAATATTTCTTAGGTCCTTAAAGCAAGCAACGTATGGTGAAAGGCCCCCTCTTCAGTCGAACGTTCCCTCATCACTCCAGCCCTCTCCATCAATGAAGAGAGAGCCGCCCGAGCAATGAATTTTTAACGAAAGTTCTTCAACCGAAACCGATAGTGCAGCGCTATTCTCAGCGCCGGGCAGTAATCTCAGCAATATCCTTCGGCGTCGTCCTGCAACACCCCCCAATCAGCTTCGCCCCTGCCGCTAACCACTGCGGCAAATACCCCGCCAGCGTCTCGCACGCTTCCCCGTGATGATACCAGGTTTTGCTCACCGCATCGTAATGCTCGCCCGAGTTCGGATAGACCACCAGCGGTAACGCGGTCAGGCTTTGCAGGTGTTGCAGCGCGGCGGTGGTCTTCTCCAGCGCGATACAGTTAATCCCCAGCGCAATCACCTGCGGATAAGTCGCCAGCACCGACACCACCTCGCGCAGCGGCGTGCCGTCGCTCAGGTGCTCGCTGTCGCGCAGCGTAAACGAGAACCACGCCCGGGCGCGCGGGTAGGCCGTCAGCAGATCCGCCAGAGCCTTAATTTCAGCAAACGATGGCAGGGTTTCGCAGGCCAGCAGATCCGCCCCGGCATCCAGCAACGCCTCTACCCGCGGACGATGAAAGGCGGTAAAGACCTCTGCGCTGCGTACATAATCGCCGCGGTATTCCGACCCGTCCGCCAGGAATGCGCCATAGGGCCCGACCGAACCGGCCACCAGCCGCGTGCCGGCCTGCGGGTTTTCCGCCAGATACGCTTCCCGCGCCTTGCGCGCCAGCTCAACGCTTTTGCTAATCAGCGCCCGGGAGTGCGCCTCGTCCAGCCCGCGGGCGGCAAACCCCTCCGGCGTGGCCTGATAGCTGGCGGTGATCGCCACCTGCGCCCCGGCACGGAAGTAGTCGAGGTGTACGTCGCGGATCAGCTCCGGGTCCTCCATTAATACCTTCGCCGACCACAGGCTGTCGGCCAGGTTACAGCCGCGCGCTTCCAGCTCCGTTGCCATCGCACCGTCCAGCACCACAAAGGGCTGGCTTTCAAGGAGGGCGGTAAGCGGATTATTCTGCGACATGTTCAGGCTCCTGGGTTTTCAGATTTTGAGTAAGGTAGTATGCGCCATAGCAGAGCGCCACAAACGGCAAACCACAGTAAAGGGCAATGCGCTGGCTCGGGTCAAAGGCCAGGCCAACGCAGGCCACCAGGCAGAGGATAAAGCCCAGCACCGGCACCAGCGGATACCACGGGGCGCGGTAGTGCAGATCGTCGAGCGGTTTACCGGCCTGCAGATGACGGCGGCGGAAGACAAAGTGCGAGGCGCAGATGCTGATCCACACCGCCACGACCGCAAAACCGGAAATCGCCGACAGCGCGACAAATACCGTATCCGGGGCCACCACGCTTGAGAAGAGTGCCAGCACGCCGCCGAGCATCGACACCGACAGCGCCGTCAGCGGCACGCCATTTTTATTCACCCGGGCAAAGCAGCGCGGCAGGGTATTTTCATTCGACAGGGACCACAGCATCCGCCCGGAAGCATACAGGCCAGAGTTGGCCGCCGAGAGGATCGCCGTCAGGATGACAAAGTTAACAATATCTGCGGCATACGGAATGCCCACCTTCTCAAACACCAGCACGAACGGGCTTTTTTCCACCCCGGCCTGCTGCATCGGGATCAGCGCCGCCAGCACGAAGACGGTGCCGATAAAGAAGATGATCAGGCGGGCAATGGTGGTACGAATGGCGACAGGAATCACCTTGTGCGGCTTTTCGGTTTCACCCGCCGCAATGCCGATCAGCTCGGTGCCGGAGAAGGCAAAGTTAACCGCCACCATGGTCATCAGGATCGGCAGGCCGCCGTGCGGGAACCAGCCTTCGGCGGTAAGGTTGCTGAGCCCCGGCGCGGGAGAACCGTCCTGCATCGGGATAAAGCCAAAGATGGCCGCGCCGCCCAGAACAATAAAGGCGATGATGGTGATCACTTTGACCAGCGAGAACCAGAACTCCCCTTCGGCAAAGAAGCGGGTCGAGATGACGTTGAGGGCAAAAATGACCGCGCAGAAGAGTACGCACCACACCCAGACCGGCACCTGCGGGAACCAGTACTGCATGCAGAATCCGGCGGCGGTAAAGCTCGATCCCAGCGCTACCGTCCAGGTGAGCCAGTAGAGCCACGCCACGGTGTAGCCGGTTGCCGGGCCGAGATAGCGCGCAGCATAGACGTGAAAGGCGCCGGTCTCCGGCATCGCCACGGAGAGTTCGCCGAGGCACTGCATCACCAGCCAGACCACCAGCGCGCCAATCAGATAGGCCAGCAGCGTGCCCGCCGCTCCGGTGGTGGAAATAATGTAACCCGTATTAAAAAAGAGCCCGGTGCCGATCACGCCGCCGAGGGAGAGCATGATCAGGTGGCGGGTCTTCATGGTGCGCTGTAGCTGTCCGTTTTGTTCTGTTTGCATATCACCTTCTATACGTATGGACATCTAAACATCCAAAAGAAGGTGTGTTTATACCGCGATTGTTAACAAATTGCTAGCCATGCACCAGACGAAGACGCGCGCGACGGGCGCTTAAACGGGGCCGCACCGTATAAATCACGTAGAGATAGGGTCGCCATGCCATAGGACACCTCCTGCAAATCGCTACTTACAGCATGTACCGCACCGGGCCCCACGTCGGTCAGGCGAAAGTGGTATCTGGTTATTAGCCGCTAAACTGGCGAGTGGTGCGGCCTGTCGCCCGGCGGCGCTGCGCTTGCACGGGCCTACGGACTGGCGGGTGGTGCGGGCCTTGCCCGGCGGCGCTGCGCTTGCGCGGGCCTACTCATTCACGTAGGCCGGGTAAGGCGCAGCCGCCACCCGGCAGAAGATCGCAATATGTTAAATTACGTAAAACACTCTATAGTCGTAGTGTTTCATTAAAAAAGGATGAGCTGATGCGATTTAACGGACTGACCAAAGGTTTCTTCATACTGATACTGCTGATGGTCTCATGGGCGTTTTTTGATGTGCTGTCGCCCTACTTCTCGGCCATTCTGTGGGCTGCTATCCTGGCGGTGATTTTCTACCCGGTCAAAAACACCCTGCGTATCAAACTGGGGGATCGCAACGGGCTGGCGGCGCTGCTGAGCGTGCTGCTTATCTGCCTCATCGTCTTTATTCCGCTGATGGTGATCTTTTCCTCATTAGCCTTTGAACTCAATATTGTTTACACGCGCCTGCAGCAGAACGACACCCAATTTTCCGGGGTGTTCGCTGGTCTCTTCTCTCACCTGCCAGACTGGCTGCGCGCGCTGATGATCGAGCATGATCTCGACACTGCCGCGCAGATCCAGCAAAAGCTCTCTGAAGCGGCGCTACGCGGCGGGCAATATCTTGCCGGCAGCGCCTTCCTGATTGGTAAAGGCACCTTTGGCTTCGCCATCAGCTTTGGCGTGATGGTCTATCTGCTCTTTTTCTTGTTGAAAGATGGCCCGTGGCTGGTGCGCCAGATCCTCGACAGCCTGCCGCTGTCGAATTTCGCCAAACACCATCTGTTTGCCAAATTTGCTGGGGTTGCCCGAGCGACGGTAAAAGGCACGGCCGTGGTGGCCCTGGTCCAGGGTGTGCTGGGCGGTATCGCCTTCTGGATAGTCGGTATTAATGGCAGTATCTTGTGGGGGGCGCTGATTGCGTTCCTGTCGCTGATCCCGGCGGTCGGCTCGGCCATCGTCTGGGTACCGGCAGCTATTTTCCTCTTCGCCACCCATCAGCTATGGCAGGGCCTGTTTATCGTCGGCTTCTTTGTGCTGGTGGTGGGGCTGGTGGATAACCTGCTGCGCCCGCTGCTGGTGGGAAAAGACACCAAAATGCCCGATTATCTTATCCTCATCACTACCCTCGGCGGGATGGAGATTTATGGCATCAACGGTTTTGTGATTGGTCCGTTAATCGCCGCCCTGTTTATCGCCTGCTGGAACCTGCTTTCGGGTCGCGATCATGCCGGTAATGCCGAAGAGATTGACGATGCGATTATCGAGGAAGGGAAAAATTCGCCTGATTTATGAAGAAGGAATAAGACGTGCGTATCGCCACTATCACTAACTGGGCATACGGTGCCACGGTTTGTCTGACTATCGCTTCCGGCGTGGCTATGTTGATGGCCTCCAGCGCCGAAAGCGTTGAGCGGCAGGCCGTTGAACAGCGCTACGTCTTCGATCAGCTCACCGAAGAGGTGGAAGTTGACGCCTGGGCGCTCTCCGACCTGGCGCGGTTGTACGTCATTAAACAGGATCCCGCGGTGGCAGAGGAGTACCGCCAGAAAGCGGAAACGATGGTCAGAATTGAGCATCGCCTGCAAAAGCTGAAAGATGCGGGTGCCAGTGATGAAGAGCTGGCGCTGCTGCACGAAGGTTTGCAGATGGCCGATGCGCTGCAGGATGAGCAACAGAGTGCTATCGCCAGCGTCGGGCGCGGGCAGCAGCCTCAGGCCATTGAACTGCTTTATAACGAGCGTTACGAGAGCGAGCTGGAGCAGGTCCAGAATCAGCTCGATCATTTTCGTCAGATGCTGGACCGCCGCACCAATGTGGCAATTGAGGATGCCACGGCAAAATCCCGCGCGCTGCGTACCCTCTCCGAGGTGATGGTCGGCCTGACCGCACTAATGTTTTTGTTTGTGCTCGGTTTTATCCTCAAACGCCGGGTGCTGCGCCCGGTGGTGCGCCTGAGTGATGTGGTCAACCGACTGGCGTCTCAGGATTATGGGGTCGAAGCCCCGGATTACCGGCAGATCGACGAGATTGGCGATATGGCCCAGGCGATCCGTATCTTTCGTGAAAACGGTCTGGTACGGCAGCGGCTGGAAAAAGAGCGTGATGCCGACTGGGCGATCCGCGAGCTGCTGGCGCGAATGACGCAGCGGCTGCAAGGGTGCGAGTCCGTCGAGGATGTCCTGAACGTGGCGCAACTGTTCGCGCCCGGCATAGCGCCGGGCATTCCCGGACAGCTCTGGCTTCTCGAAAGGGAGCCGTGGCAGATGCACTGTGCCGCCGAATGGCTCGACCCGCAGGGTGAGTCCGATCCCTTCCATCCGGACCAGTGCTGGGCCGTGCGCCGCGGGCAGAGTCATCCGCCAGTGACCGGCGAGCCGGATATTACCTGTTACCACCTCCCCGACGCCTGTGCCAGCCATGCGCTCTGCGTTCCCCTGATTGCCCAGGGCGAAACCATCGGCCTGCTCTCGTTCCAGAACGTGACCCCGGCGATGGCTCCATCCCGCGCCTATCTGGAGCTGATGGCCGAGGCGCTCGGTCTGGCGCTGGCCAACCAGCGCCTGCGTGATGCCCTGCTGGAGAAAGCGTTGTTCGACCCGCTGACTGGCTTGCGTAACCGCCACCATCTGGAAGATGCTCTGCGCACCCAGATAAACCAGGCGATGCACAGCGGTACGCCATTAAGCTGCCTGATGATCGATATCGATTACTTTAAAGCCATCAACGACAGACTGGGCCACGACGCGGGAGACCTGGTGATTAAAAGCGTGGCGACCATTGTCCAGCGTGCAGTAAGCGACAAAGGCATGGCGTTCCGCTATGGCGGCGAGGAGTTTCTGGCCCTGCTGCCGGGCGCGGATGAAGAGACGGCGTTTACCTGCGCCAGTGAAATTCATACCGCTGTGCATAACCTGACGCTGCGTTATGAGCTCTCGGAGATCGGCCCGGTTGATGTATCGATCGGTATTGCCAGCTATCCGCAGCACGCTCAGGGCGATAACCTGCTGCGTGCCGCCGACGTGGCGCTCTACCGGGCGAAAGAGCTGGGGCGTTCAAGGATCGTCAGCTTTGGGATGCTGGAGGGGAGTTAACGGTTTGCTCAAAGTAAAAGATGCAGATAAATTATTGCTTGCCCTCTGACACTGAGAACGTTTTTCTGCCTTCACGCTAAATATTATCTTCCCGTTGCCGATAATGCCCCTTGATACCCTTAAGCCAAATTCAATGCCGCATTCGTGTGCGCAACGACAAGGAAGAGTGCAATGCCCAGTAAATCAATCAAGGCGATGATTCAGGAAATTAATAATAACGAAGCCGATGGTGGCGGGCTTTGGTTGCCAAATATTCAGCGACAGTTTGTCTGGAATACCGATCAAATAGCCCGCCTGTTCGACTCTGTCATGCGGCAATATCCCCTCTCCTCCCTGCTGTTCTGGAAAACCCGCGAAGAAATTAAGCACCGTAAATTTATAGAGAATTTCAACGACGGCAAGGTCGATTTAAAAGATCACTATCATCACGGCAAAACGAAGTCGAAATGGCTGGTTCTGGACGGCCAGCAGCGCTTACAAAGTTTTTATCTGGCGTTGAAAGGTAGCATTGACGGTAAAGTACTCCATTTCAATGTGCTGAGTGGTACATCGACAAGCAATGAAGAAATTCGCTATCAGTTTGAGTTTCAGGATGCCGCCACAAGCTCCTGGCCATGGATGGTCATGTCAGACATTGTCTACACCAAAAAATTACCCGAACAGATTCTCAGCCAGCGCATTGAAGAAGAAAAGCTGGAACTAAGCGCGAAAGAGCGAGAACAGGCGACAATCAATATTAGTCGTGCAGGTAAAGAGTTTAGTAATGAAGGTAAGTTGCTTTATCACGTGATTGACAGCAGCGAAGACGACAGCGAACTTGATTTTGACGATGTGGTTGAGGTCTTTATTCGGGCGAACTCAGGCGGTACAAGGTTAAGCAAATCAGATCTAATGTTTACGCTGCTCTCCACCGAGTGGTCTGACGCTGACGTTATCTTTGAAGACTTTCTGGAGAAGATTAATGATAACGGCCGCTTCAACTTCTCCCGCGATTTTCTGATTAAACTTAGCACCACGCTGCTGGGCTTTGGTGCCAAATATGATGTGGATAAACTGCGTGATGATAATGTGCGTAACCAGATCAGTGAAAACTGGCCAGCTATCGCCAAAGCGCTTATGTTTGTGAAAGATGAGATTGTCAGTAAAACCTATATTCGATCCGGCAAAGCACTCACCTCTTATAATGCACTGATTCCCTTAGTATATCTGCAATATCACTTCCCGGGGAAATTAGCGAGATCGCAAGCATTAAAGCAGTATCTGGTGCCTGCTCTGCTGAATGGCGTTTTTTCTGGTCAGCCAGATGGCATTATAGATAAGCTGGTAAAAGTGATCGACGACCAGGAGAGCTTCGATCTGAAAAAGATCCGTGCGGCGATCGTTTCGGCCAATCGTAGCCTGCATTTAACCGAAGAGCGCCTCTTCGGTTGGTGCGGCTACGGTAGCGGGCACATCCACCTGCTGTTTAACTTGTGGTATGGCGGAGAATACAAATCTTCAGGCTTTCAGCATGAACCGCAGATTGACCACATTTTTGCCCGTAGCCTGCTAAAAGAAGAGAAGATTTTAAATGAAGAAACTGGCCGTATGGTACGTGTCTACGAAAACTGGGAAATCGACCAGTTGGCGAACTGTATGCTGTTACCTGCCCATCAGAATGGCGCAGGCGACAAAGGAGCCCAGTCCCTCGATACATGGCTAAAAGATCAATCCCCGGAATTTTTGGATCTGCACTGTATCCCCCGCAGCCCCAGGACCTTATGGAAGCTGGAAAATTACCGGCGCTTTATTGAGAAACGCAAACAGTTGATCCAGGAACGTATCGCCGAAATGGGATTACTGGAGGACGAAGAGTAAGCAGTGTGGAAGGCGGTGGCATAATGCCGCCGCCATTTCAGTTTAAGGGGAAACAGGCATTCGAATGTCTAAGCGTATCAAGAACAGTGATTTAAATTCAGGAAGCAACGTTAGATCTGATTTTGTTCACGCCAACGCTTAACCATATCGGCAGTGACTTCTTTTTCGTAGCAAATCGGTGAATACCCTCCTGCTTTGCTCCACGCACTGCGTCTGCCGCATGCACTTCCATTTCTCGCCTGATTAAAAGGACAGGCACATACCCCAGGATACGAAGCGATTGATTCAGCAATAATCTTTTTTTTAACCGAAGTATCAGAGATCGCATTACCTTTTGCTACTGCATTACCCGCCATAAAAAAAGCACATGCAGTAAACATCATTATTAGTAATTTTTTATTTTTCATATTATTCAAGTTGCGATTATGTATTTAGCTAAAATAATTCACGCATATTTCAAAGAGTTTGATATAAAACAAGGTTATGTATAAATAAAATGAATTTATTGCAAATAAGATATTCTCATCACAAATTAAATTTACCTGCGCTCAAACATAGTTTGACGGTTATTCGCCGAGCCTGTTGCCGCTACTGCAAAATGATAACAAAAGAAAAATCCTGTACGCCTCTACCGACTCTCAGACGCTTATTGAACAGCTCTCCGCGGAGCTTGCAGCGATACCGGCAGCAGTGGAAAAGCCACTTTGGCCCCTATATCGGGCGCGACGAGGCCATCTGTTTTGCCAAACGGTTAACCGGCTAGCCCGGTTACACTCCCGGCAGGATCGCGTATCATCGCCCTTCGGATTGATGACTGATACTGCCTCCCATGAACCTCAATGTCCTCTGTTATCTCCTTTTGGCCCTGATCGCTGCGGGCAGCGCCTTGTCCCCTCACCCTTTTGCGATGTGGTTTCTGCTCGCCAGCGCGCTGACGTTTATGATCTACGGCGCCGACAAAATCGCGGCCCGCAAAGCCTGGCGCCGGGTTCCGGAGTCGACCTTGCTGATCTGCGGGGTAGTCGGAGGGTGGCCGGGAGCGATCTTTGGCCAGCAGCTGTTTCGCCATAAAACCCAAAAGCAGCCTTTCAAAACCTGGTTTATGTTAAGCGTGATCCTCAACCTCGTGGTGCTGGTCCTGGCGGCATGGCGACTCCACTATTATTGAGAGGACGATGAATGCTAACGGCCTGAGATCATGGCGGAGTGCCTTGGTGAAAGAGGTGTACGCGAAGAGGGACATACTGCATCGGTGAAAGCGCGATTTTCATCGCATTATGCCAGGCTTTATGTTCATCAAAGAAAAGGGATCGCTCATTTGAAAAATGCGAAATACGACATGCCCCAACGTGATAACGGGTTCGTTGGCCTCGGGGACTATGCTGCTATCGGCGAAGGACGCTCGGTAGCGCTCATCGCCCCGGATGGCTCGATCGACTGGTGGGGCGCGCCCAATCTCGATTCCCCGCCCCTCTTCGACCGGTTACTGGATCCCAACATCGGTGGTTTTTTCAGCCTGACACCTGCGGATGAATACACCGTCTCGCGCGCCTATCGCGATGACAGCAACATTCTGGAAACCCGCTATGAGACGAAAGGCGGCACGGTTCTGTTAACCGAATCCATTAACAGTACTCTGGCGGGCCGCCTGCCCTGGAGTGAGCTGGCGCGCCGTCTGGAAGGCCTCCGCGGCACCGTGACGTTCAGGCTTCATCTGCGGTTCGGAACGATGATCGAAACCCGCTCGCCCTGGCGCTCCGATACCTTCAAGGGCAGCGTTTATCATATTGGCGACCTGATGGCGATGCTGCACACCAGCAAAAACGTAGTCATTACCCATGCCGATGATGAAGAGGTCGAGGCGGAGATCGTTCTGAAAAAAGGGAGCCGGGAGCTGGTCGCACTGCTGGTGACGCAGAGTGAGCCGCTGGCGGTGCCCGATATCGAGGCGATTGATAACCGCATTGAGACCAGCCACACCGCGTGGCAGGACTGGGTGAAGGGGCTGAAATATGATGGCCTGTACAAAGATCACGTTATCCGCTCCGCGCTGGCGCTGAAGTTCCTCTGGTACTCTCCTACCGGCGCGCTGGCGGCGGCGGCCACCACCTCTCTGCCGGAGGGGCCCGGCGGCAGTAAAAACTATGATTACCGTTTTGCCTGGGTGCGCGATGCCTGCCTGATCATCAAAGCCTTTACCTATCTTGGCACCCTTGAAGAGTGTAAGGCGGCCTTCTCCTGGCTGTCGAAAACCATCATCAAACACGGCCCGGAGATGCGGGCCTGCTACACCCTCGACGGCGAGCTGGTGCCGGAAGAGAAGTACGCGGAGCTCCAGGGCTACCGGGATTCGCAGCCGGTACGCCTGGGCAATAATGCCCGAACCCAGCGCCAGCTGAGCATGTATGGCGATATGCTGGGGGTGGCAAAACTGTTCGTCGAGGCGGGCCATATTCTGGATACGGGCACGTCGCGCTTTTTAGGGCATCTTGCCAATCAGTGCGCCGATCGCTGGCGCATGAAGGATTCGGGGATCTGGGAACTGCCGGAAGAGCGGCACTATACCCACTCAAAAATGTCCTGCTGGCTGGCGCTGGACTGCGCCGTGGTACTGGCGGAGGGCAGCCATATCGAACCCACATGGAAAGCGCGCTGGGCGCGGGAGCGGGACAGGATCCGCGACTGGATTGAAGAGCACTGCTGGTCCGAAACCCATCAGTCTTACTGCTTTTACAGCGGCGATGGTGGGCTGCTTGATGCGTCACTCACCCTGGTGTCACGCTACGGTGTGAAGGTCAACCCGAAGCGCATGAAGCTCACCTATGAGGCGATCTATCGCGAACTGGGCCATAACAGCGCAATGATCTACCGCTACAGCGGCGTTGAGCAGGAGGAGAGCACCTTTATCGCCTGCGCCTTCTGGCTGGCTGAAGCCTGGGCCTCCATGGGTGAACCGGCGCTGGCGGAAGCGAACATGGATGAAATTCTCAATACCCTGTGCCATCGCGGCAATGTCGAAACCTTTAATGAGATGTTCGATACCCGCACCGGCGAATGGGTTGGCAACATGCCCCAGGGGTTAAGCCATCTGGCGCTGATCTGCGCGGCGCAGGCCATCAGCGATCACCGGAAGGATAAATAGCGAGAGCGGAAGTGGTACGCCAGCGCGCTGGATAACAGTCTGTCATCATGCTTGTCTGTTCAAAAACAGACAAGCATGAAATGCCGTCACCAGGTGAGCACGCTTTTCAGTTAATTTTTGTTTTTCTTTTCCAGCGCTTCCCACAGCCCCATCAGGTAAGTGACACCCAATGCACGATCGTACAGACCGTAGCCCGGGCGGCCCTCTTCACCCCAGATAAAGCGGCCATGATCCGGACGGATATAGCCATCGAAACCGTTATCATGCAGAGCCTGCATAACGCGATACATATCCAGTGAACCATACCGGGAAGGATGAGCAGACTCGTAGAAGTCTTTATCCTTAATTAACTTAATATTACGCACATGGGCAAAATGGAGACGCTTACGGCGGGTGAATTCGGCCAGAATTTCGTACACGTCATTGTCCGGATCTTCAGCAATAGAGCCGGTACACAGCGTTATCCCATTAGAGGGGGAGTCAACCGCATCGCAAATCATTGCCAGATCGGTGTAATTTTTCACCACTCGCGGCAGTCCGAAAATAGAGTACGGAGGATCATCGGGATGGATCGCCATTTTCACGCCAACTTCTTCACAAACAGGAATAATTTCACGCAGAAAGTAAAACAGGTTTTCACGCAGCTTGTCGTCATCCACGCCGTTATAGCGAGCAAATAATTCCTGCACTTTTGCCAGACGCTCCGGTTCCCATCCTGGCAACGCGAAACCATTCGAATTATCCAGAACCTCCTTCACCACCTCCTCCAGGGTCTTATCTATCCCCTGTTTTTCGAATGCCATGGTCAGGGAGCCATCCGGAAGGCGGTAGTTCATGTCTGTTTTCATCCAGTCAAAGACCGGCATGAAGTTATAACAGATAACCTTTACGCCAAAACCCGCCAGATTACTGATGGTTTGTTTGTAGTTCTCAATGTAACGGTCGCGCTCGGGGGTGCCGATTTTGATGTCATCGTGGATGTTGACGCTTTCGATCACCTCCATCGTTAACCCTGCGGCATGAGCCTGCTCTACCAGAGCCTTAATTTTTTCCACCGGCCAGATCTCTCCGGGCGCAACGTCATACAATGCCCCCACGACACCCTCAACCCCGGGCACCTGTCGAATATACTCAAGGGGAATTTTATCCTCCTGAGGCCCAAACCAGCGCATTGTCATCTGCATTTTGCTTCCACCTTTGTCGTTACGTTTTCGCGTTTGAATAAGTACCATACTAGTATTAAAAAGCATATTCAGTAATTTTTATGAGATCAAGCCTCGCCGGAAAAATAACGTCTCTTTTACCCTGCAACGCGGTGGAAGCCTGCCTCCCCCGTTAGAAGAAATAACCCTTTCAGGAAAGGTTGTTATTTTGTGAAAGATTTTAATAAGAAAAGCATTATGTAATATATATTCTGCCATTTACATTCAGAAATGCACAAATAAACACAACCCTCTCCAAAAAGAACAAATAAATAACATTTGATGACTATGATATGAGTCACACTTTTTTATTTATACTTGTATGGTAGTAGACTTGTAATCCGTGAGAGGTTTAATGTTTATGGCATAAAACATGCGCCGTTGGCCTGCTTCGGCCAAAAAGGGGCGGTGTTTAGGTTATAAAAAACTGCGCTCACGGAGACTTTATGTCACTGATTAATAATAGCTTTATGATCAAAAACATCACAGGGCAGAAGCTATATTCTGAACTGGCAAAATCGCTACCCATTATTGATTATCATTGTCATCTTGATGCAAAAGCGATATGGGAAAATAAACCCTTTACCGATATGACTCAGCTATGGCTGGAGGGCGATCATTACAAATGGCGTGCCATGCGCGCGAATGGGATCCCTGAACGGAAAATTACCGGTAATGCCAGTGCGGAAGAAAAATTCGAAGCCTGGGCGCAAACCGTTGAAGCCAGTTTTGGCAATCCGCTTTACCACTGGCCCCATCTCGAACTGAAGCACTATTTTAATATCGACGACACCCTCAACAGCAAAAACTGGCGTGAAATTATGCGCCGCTGTAATGAACAGTTACGTGGCAGTGATTTTTTACCCCAGGCATTAATTCGCCGCTCTAACGTTGAAGCGCTGTGCACTACCGATGGCCCGCTTGACGATCTGCACTACCATCAGCAACTGGCAGCGCAGAGCGATTTTGCCACTCTCGTCCTGCCTACCTTCCGCCCGGATGAACTGTTCGATACGGACCCGGATCGCTTCCTGACCTTTGTCGAACGGCTGGCGCAGAAAACAGACATATCGATCGCGTCACTCGAACACTTCCTGGCTGCACTGGCGTCACGCATTGATTTCTTCCACTCCGTGGGCTGCCGAATTTCCGATCACGGGCCGCTGGCAGTGCACTATTGCTGTCTCGATGAAACCGCGCAAGCCGCGCTGTTCCAACGCCGACTGGCGGGTGAAACGCTGACGGAAAATGAACGCCAGGCGTGGGATAGCCTCATTTTTGTCGCGCTTGCCAGAATGTACAAACAGCGCGGCTGGGCGATGCAGATTCACTTCGGTGCGATCCGTAACAACAACATGCCGATGTTCCGCAAAGTCGGCATTAACAGCGGTTTTGATTCAATTGGCGATCAGCCCCATCTCGCCGGGAGCCTGAACGCCCTGCTCAATGCCATGGCTGAAAACGACGGTCTGCCAAAAACGATCCTCTATAACCTTAACGCCAGCTACAACGACGTGGTCGCCTCCACCCTCGCCAATTTCCAGAGCGGTGAAGAGGGCGTGAAGTCCCCGCTGCAATTTGGTTCCGGCTGGTGGTTTAACGATACGCGCCGCGGCATGGTTAGCCAGCTTAACACCCTGGCCGATCAGGGTTTACTGGCCAATTTTATCGGCATGCTCACCGACTCCCGCAGCTTCGTCTCCTATACCCGTCACGATTACTTCCGCCGGATCCTCTGCAATCTGATTGGCGGCTGGGTAGAGAGAGGGGAAGTCCCGAAAGATGAAGCGATCCTTGCTTCCATGATTCGCGGCATCTGTGTTGAAAACGCACGCCGCTATTTTTGTTTTGCTCAAGCCTGAGGCAGGAATAACCTATGTCGCTTAAGAAGAGAAAAGTCACTATTCCTGTCAGTATCGGCTATGGTCTGACAGATATCATGGGTGGCGGGGCTTTTACCGTTATTGGTGCCTGGCTGCTTTTCTTCTATACCACCTTTGTCGGTCTGTCGCCGATTGAAGCAGCCTCTATCGTCGCTATCGCCCGTATTGTCGACGCGATCGTCAGCCTGTTTATGGGCAGTTTTACGGATCATTTTTATAAAAATTACCTGGGCAAAAAATTTGGTCGCCGGCGGTTCTTTCTGCTGATCGGTGCGCCGCTGATGCTGGTTTATATTCTGCTCTGGCTGAACGGGATGAATTTCTGGTTCTATCTCGCCGTCTATCTGGCCTTTGAAATCATTGCTGCAATGGTGCTGATCCCATGGGAAACGCTGCCGTCGGAAATGACTAAAGACTTCAACGACCGTACCAAACTTTCCACCTGCCGTATGTTCCTGTCAGCCTCCGGAACGTTCCTCGCGACCTTTATTCCAGGCCTGCTGATTGGCTGGCTGGGCGATCACAATGCCGATGCTTATCTGATCAACGGCGTGGTGTTTGCCGTGCTGTTCACCGTCTGCGTGTTTATCTCCTGGAAAGTTACATGGGAACGAGAATTAACCCCAGAAATGCTGGCAGAAATGGAAAAAGCGCCACAGGCAAAAACAGCCGCTGAGCAACTCGCCGCCGTAGGCAACCTGTTTAAGGAGTACGCTTCAACGCTGAAGGTTCGCGCGTTCCGTAAACACCTCGCCATCTATCTTTTCTCCTTTACCGCCAAGGATGTTTACAACACGGTTTTCGTCTTCTTCTGCGTATACTGTCTGAGCGTTTCCTCCTCGCTGGCGGGCTCCCTGCTCTCCATGAGCATCGTCGGGTTGCCGGTTACGCTGGCGGCAGGCGTGGCAATCATCAAATATGGCCCGTCACGTCTTTATGTCTTTGCTTACTCTGTCATGCTGCTCTGTCTCGGCGGGTTCTTTCTGGTCTATCAGTTCCCGACAGACCACAAAGTGATGCTGCTGGTGATCCTCGCCGGGGTTTATCAGGTGGGCCGCTGCGTGCTGGAATTTACCCCGTGGAACGTCTTCCCGTTTATTCCGGATATCGACGAAATGATCACGCGTCAGCGTCGTGAAGGGCTGTTTGCGGCGGTAATGACCTTCTCCCGTAAGACTACGGTCGCCATTGCGACCTTTGCGGTGGGTCTGTTCCTGCAGAGCGGCGGCTTCGTGAAAGGGAGCCAGGTTCAGCCACAGGAAGCCATCAATACCATCGCCCTGCTGCTGTTTGTGGGTACCGCCGGTCTGCTGATTATTGCCCTGTGGCAGGCGCTCACCTTCCATCTGAACAAGCGCACGCACAAGATCTTTGTAGATGAAATTGAACGCCTGAAGGCACATGGCCGCAAACAGGATGTCACGCCCGAGGCTCGCCATGTCGTGGAAGACCTCACGGGCTATTCCTATGACGAGCTGTGGAATCCCGTGTCCGCAGAGTATGTAGCCCCTGCGACGCCCGGTTCCGCGCTGAACGGCTAACCCCCGTCGGCAGCAGGCTTTGCCCCGCCCGCTGCCGACCCTTTCCTGCCCTGTTTAACCCCCTGCTGGATTTAAGAATAATCCCACCAACATCGCCGTCTATGCTTAACGTTTAAAAAAAGACGACAACGTCGCGCCCTCTTTGACCGTTATTTCCCCTTTGCATACCGGAGGCCTGGCATGAGCAACCAAGGCGAATACCCCGAAGATGGTGAGTTCGGGAAGCACGAACAACACGATTTTAGCCTGTCCCGACGGGACCTTTTAAAAGCCAGCGCCGCAGCAGCGGCGACCGCGGCGGTCTATCCCTGTTCCGCCCTGGCCGAGGGCGAACCCGCCGTCACACCCGCACCGGAGAAAATGCCGGTAACGTTTCGCGTCAATGGCGAGGCGCAGCAGCTGGAGGTGGATACCCGCACCACCCTGCTGGATGCCCTGCGCGAGAACCTGCACCTGACCGGCACCAAAAAAGGCTGCGATCACGGACAGTGCGGCGCCTGCACCGTCATCGTTGACGGGCGCAGGATCAATTCCTGCCTCACCCTGGCCGTGATGCACCAGAACGCCGATATCACTACCATCGAGGGGCTGGGCACTCCTGACAATCTGCACCCTATGCAGGCGGCGTTTGTTAAACACGATAGCTATCAGTGCGGCTACTGTACGCCGGGGCAAATTTGCTCTTCGGTGGCGGTGCTGAAAGAGATTGAAGAGGGCATCCCCAGCCATGTGACCCTCGATCTGGTCTCTCCTCCCGAAATGAATGCCCAGGAGATCCGCGAGCGCATGAGCGGCAACATCTGCCGCTGCGGCGCATACGCCAACATACTCGCTGCCATTGAGGATGTCGCCGGAGGGGAAAAATCATGAAAGCCTTCACCTATGAGCGGGTAAAAACCCCAGCTGAAGCCGCCGCCAGCGCCCAGCGCACACCTGGCGCCAAATTTATCGCGGGCGGCACCAATCTGCTGGATCTGATGAAGCTGGAAATCGAGACCCCTGGGCATCTGATCGACGTAAACGGCCTGGGGCTGGATAAGATTGATGCCACTGACGAGGGGGGGCTGCGCATCGGCGCCCTGGTGCGTAACACCGATCTGGCTGCAGATGAGCGCGTGCGCCGCGACTATGCCGTGCTCTCCAGAGCGCTGCTGGCCGGGGCATCTGGTCAGTTGCGCAACCAGGCCACCACGGCGGGCAATCTTCTGCAGCGCACGCGATGCCCCTACTTTTACGATACGAACCAACCCTGCAATAAACGCCTTCCCGGCAGCGGTTGCGCGGCGCTGGAAGGTTTTAGTCGTCAGCATGCGGTCGTCGGGGGGAGCGAAGCCTGCATTGCCACCCATCCCGGCGATATGCCCGTCGCGATGCGCCTGCTGGACGCGGTGGTAGAAACCATCAATGCAGATGGAAAAACGCGCAACATCCCCCTCGCCGATTTCTATCGTGCGCCGGGAAAAACGCCCCATATTGAGACCGTGCTGACGCCCGGCGAGCTGATTACCGCCGTCACCCTGCCGCCGCCCGTGGGCGGGCAACACATCTACCGTAAGGTTCGCGATCGCGCCTCCTACGCCTTTGCGCTGGTCTCGGTGGCTGCGATTGTCCAGCCCGATGGCACCGGCCGCGTCGCGCTGGGCGGTGTCGCCCATAAACCCTGGCGGATGGCGCAGGCCGATGCGCAACTCCCCCAGGGGGCACAGGCGGTGTATGACGCGCTGTTTGCCGACGCGCATCCGACGGCTGAAAACAGGTTCAAACTTACCCTGGCGAAGCGAACGCTTGCCTCCGTGCTGACAGAAGCGAGGGCTCAGGTATGAAATTTGAGAAACCGGCAGGGGAAAACCCAATCGATCGGTTACAGGTGGTTGGACAGCCCCATGACCGTATCGACGGCCCGCTAAAAACCACCGGCAAGGCGCACTATGCCTACGAATGGCACGACACCGCGCCCAATGCGGCCTATGGCTATGTGGTCGGATCGGCGATTGCCAAAGGCGAGATTGCCGCCATCGACACCCTGGCCGCGAAAAACGCGCCAGGCGTGCTGACGGTCGTCACGGCCAGCAGTGCTGGCGAGCTCGGCAAAGGCGAGAGAAATACGGCCACTCTGCTGGGCGGCCCGAAAATAGAGCACTACCATCAGGCCGTTGCGCTGGTGGTGGCAGAGACGTTCGAGCAGGCCCGGGCCGCGGCGTCGCTGGTGCAGGTCCAGTACCGCCGTGAAAAGGGCGCCTGGTCGCTGGCAGAGGAAAAACCCGCCGTCAACGAGCCCCCGGAGAAGACCCCTGACAAAAACGTCGGCGATGTTGACGCCGCCTTTGCCGCCGCCGAGGTGAAGATAGATGTGACCTATACCACCCCCGATCAGAGCCATATGGCGATGGAGCCGCATGCCTCTATGGCGGTCTGGGACGGCGACAAGGTGACCGTCTGGACTTCCAATCAGATGGTCGCCTGGTGCCGCACCGATCTGGCGGCGACGCTGAAGATCCCCGAGGAGAACGTGCGCATCATCTCCCCCTATATCGGCGGAGGCTTTGGCGGCAAGCTGTTCCTTAGGAGCGATGCGCTGCTGGCCGCGCTGGCGGCCCGCACCCTGAAGCGCCCTGTAAAGGTCATGCTGTCGCGCCCGACAATTCCCAACAACACCACTCACCGCCCGGCGACCATCCAGCATATTCGCATCGGGACCGACAAGGCGGGCAAGATTACCGCCATCGCCCATGACAGCTGGTCCGGCAATCTGCCCGGCGGCACGCCGGAGACGGCGGTGCAGCAGACCGAACTGCTTTATGCGGGCGCCAATCGTCATACCGGCCTGCGGCTGGCAAAACTGGATCTGCCCGAGGGCAACGCCATGCGCGCCCCCGGTGAAGCGCCGGGCATGATGGCGCTTGAGATCGCCATTGATGAGATGGCGGAGAAAGCGGGCATCGATCCTGTCGAATTTCGCATTCTCAATGATACTCAGGTCGATCCGGCCGATCCCAACCGCCCTTTCTCCCGTCGTCAGCTTATCGAGTGCCTGCGTACCGGCGCCGAAGAGTTCGGCTGGAAGCAGCGCAACGCAACGCCCGGCCAGGTTCGCGACGGACGCTGGCTGGTGGGCTACGGCATGGCGGCCGGTTTTCGCAATAACCTGTTAGAAAAATCGGGTGCCCGGGTGCATCTGGACGCGGACGGAAACGTGACGGTAGAAACCGACATGACGGACATCGGCACCGGGAGCTATACCATCATTGCCCAGACGGCGGCGGAGATGCTGGGCGTGCCGCTGGACAAGGTGACGGTGCATCTCGGTGATTCGAACTTCCCGGTGTCGGCCGGTTCAGGCGGCCAGTGGGGTGCGAACACCTCCACTTCGGGGGTTTACGCCGCCTGCGTGAAGTTACGCCAGACCATTGCCACGAACCTCGGTTTTGATCCGGACCAGGCGCAGTTCAGCGACGGCAAGATCGTTCTTGATACCCGCAGCGCAGACATTCGCGAGGCCGCAGCCAACGGCACGCTGACCGCCGAAGACAATATCGAGTTTGGCGATCTGGATAAGCAGTATCAGCAGTCGACCTTTGCCGGTCACTTTATCGAAGTGGCGGTCGATATGGCGACAGGTGAAGTCCGGGTCCGCCGCATGCTGGCGGTCTGTGCCGCAGGCCGGATCCTCAATCCGAAAACCGCCCGCAGCCAGGTAATTGGCGCGATGACCATGGGGCTCGGCGCGGCGCTGATGGAAGAGCTGGCGGTGGATACCCGTCTTGGCTACTTCGTTAATCACGATATGGCGGCGTATGAAGTCCCGGTTCATGCCGATATCCCGGAACAGAAGGTGATTTTCCTCGACGATACCGATCCCATCTCCTCGCCGATGAAGGCCAAAGGGGTGGGTGAACTGGGGCTGTGTGGCGTCGGGGCGGCCATCGCCAATGCGATCTATAACGCGACGGGGGTACGGGTGCGGGAGTATCCCATCACCCTGGACAAGCTGATCGATGCGCTACCCGATGTGGTGTAAGGAGAGAGCATGCTGCAAGGCGCTGCGCTAAGTGAACAGATAATCCCCGAGCAGGCTTTTGCTACCGACGACAGCGTGGCGGTGCTGCGCTTCGCGGCGGAGGCGTTTACGGCAGGCATGGCGGTGGCGCTGGTGACCCTGGTGGAGATCCGCGGCGGGGCCGCCAGGCCGCTGGGGGCGCAGATGGCCGTTCGCGAGGACGGGCTCTATTGCGGCTATGTCTCCGGCGGCTGCGTGGAGGCCGCTGCCGCGTACGAGGCACTGGAGACCCTTGCCTGCGGCACGGACCGTCAGGTGAAGTATGGCGAGGGATCGCCGTGGTTCGATATTGTGCTCCCCTGCGGCGGCGGGATCACGCTGAACATCCATAAAGTGCGCACGGTACAGCCGCTGCTGGCGGTGCTGAACAGCCTCGCCCAGCGTAAACCGGTGGGACTGCATTACCTCCCCTCTTCCCAATCCTTGCAGTCGGCGCCCTGGACACCCAGGACAGGCTGGAAGGACGATCGCTTCGAGCAGGGCTATCGCCCCTGCCCGCGGCTACTGATCTATGGCGGGTCGGTGGAGGCGCAGGCGACAGCCAATGTGGCGCAGGCGGCGGGGTACGAGGTGTATTGCAATCCCCCCACGGTTGAGCTGATGGATGCGGACACGGCGGTGATTTTGCTCTGGCACGATCAGCACAAGGAGCTGCCGGTGTTACAGGCCGCGCTGGGAACGGCGCCGTTTTATATCGGTGCCCTTGGCAGCCAGCGCACCCACCAGCGTCGGGTGGGTAAACTGCGTGAGCTGGGCTGGAAAGATGCGGATATCGCGCGGATTAAGGCCCCGATTGGCATCTTCCCCCAGGCGCGGGATGCTAACACGCTGGCGCTGTCGGTGGTGGCGGACGTGGCGGCGGTAAGGGCCCACACGCGGTGATCCACCAGGATCTGGCGTCAAATGCTGCTGGTCGTGAGCGGCGAATAAGCATGGCGGGAATGCCAGTGACCACCCGTCATCCTGTCGTATGCGGCGGCATAACCAGGGTACCGGCCTTACTGCTTTCTGGTGCTGGCGCGAACTTGTAACGTTGAGGGTAATTCAATGGCTTTATCTGTCGATTTGCCAGCCAGTAGATCAAGCAACGTTTTCCCTGCGACCGTTCCCGTCTCACTCCATGGGAATTCAACCGCCGTCAGCGCCGGGGAACAGACTGCGGCAAGGGTCCCCCCGCTCAGGCTTGCCAGAGCCAGGGCGTCAGGCACTTTTTGCCCTGCACCGTGGCAGGCCATAATGCAGCCGCAGGCAATTTCATCAGAGGTGCAAATCAGCGCATCCAGCTCTGGCCAGGTAATACGAATATCGCCCAGCAGGTTTAAACCGGTCGTAATACCTGCGGGCAGATGAGAAGTCACCACACGGTGGGGCGAGTGGTTAACGGAGAGCATGGCGCTGTTCCAGCCGCTCAGTACTTGGCGAAACATAATGTTATTGGACGCCGTGCAAAGCAGGCCGATATTCTTATATCCGGCCTGCACAAGCGATGTGACCAGCTTTTTGATGGCAGCAGCATAGTCAACGCCAATACTGACCCAGCTCGCATCGCGATTGATGGCACCAATTTCAACCACCGGCACGCCGGTGTTACTGATCATTTGCGAACAACTGCTGATGTTATCAATGTTGAACTGAACAATCGCCGCCGGGTTATAGGCGAGCATTTGCGCAAAAGCGCGCTCTTCGCTCTGCCCTCCCTGACTGGACTCAATAAACATCATGCTATAGCCCTGAGTCGCGAGCACGGTCTGCAGGGTTTCGGAGACGGCAAGAAAGCCCGGAGAAGAAAATGAGGGCACCACGCCCATCACCAGGCTGGAGTCAGCGGAGGCGAGGCTACGGGCCTGGAGATTGGGCACATAGCCCAGCTCACTCACTGCCGCTTCGATGCGGTTACGGAGTTCAGGATTCACTTTTTCAGGCATACGTAACGCGCGCGACACGGTCATCGTGCTAACGCCGACCAGTTTTGCAACTTCAGCGAGCGTAATTTTACCGGTGTTTTTCCTGCGTTTTTCTCTCGCGCTATCGTCCGCTTCTAACGTCTGCACTGATCTCCTCCTTTCGCCTGACTGGGCAACCATTGTAAATGATGTTTAGCGTTTTTCGCATTGCCCAACTGCAAAGTAATTACAAGTATCGATAATAAAGTTAGCGGTAACAAGGATTTTAACATTATTGCCGTGTTAGCGCTAACTTTGCGATACAGATCACGGTAAGCCGCGAAGTCATTCCACTATAGTAAGTTCACTTTCAACGCTATCGGGGTATTTATGATTACAACCTGGCTACCTGTAGAAAATATCCAGATTGTGGATTCAGTCAGCGACTGGAAACAGGCCATTAGGTTATCGGCTCAGCCCTTATTAGCGAAAGAGACGATTACCGAAGAATATGTTGAAGCCATTTTTAAGAGCCATCAGGAGCTGGGTCCTTATTATGTATTAGCTCCCGGCCTGGCGATGCCACATGCTCGCCCGGAGCAAGGGGCGATTAAAAACGGACTGTCGCTTTTACATATTAAACAAGGGGTTTCTTTTAACGCCGACGAGAATGACCCTATTTATGTTGTGATTATGTTGTGTGCACTTTCAGGAGATGAGCATATCAATATGATTACCGCCCTGGCGGAGATTTTTAGCAATGATGAACGACTCTCAGCACTGCTGAAAGCATCAACATTGGAAACAATTCAAACTGTTATCAACGGATAAAGAGGTGAAGATGAAAAAAGTTCTGATTGTTTGCGGTAACGGTTTAGGCAGCAGTTTTATCGTCGAAATGAACGTAAAAAAAATAATTAAAGAGCTGAATAAAGAAGCAGAGGTTTCTCATACCGATCTGACTTCGGCAAAAAGTGAAACTGCCGATATTATTCTTAGCGCTAAGGATATTGCCGAACATCTTTCCAGCCATTCTGCCCAGGTCTTTGGCTTATCTAACCTGCTGGATAACAATAAAATCAAAGAAATTCTTTCCGAAAATCTCTGATTAATTATTTGCGGCCTTACGGAGTTATTCTATGCTGCAGTTTATTATTCATGATGTGTTGGGCACACCAGCAATCCTGGTCGGTCTCTTTTCCCTGATCGGCTTATTATTGCAGAAAAAAGCTTTTTCCGATGTTATTTCCGGAACCCTCAAAACCATTATGGGTTTTGTGATATTAACATCCGGAGCGGCGATTATCGCCACGACATTAACGACCTTTAGCCAGCTGTTTGAGCACTCATTCCATATTCAGGGGGTAGTGCCCAATACGGATGCTATGGCGGCGCTGGCGCAGAAAAACTACGGTACCGCAACGGCAATGATCATGGTCCTGGGGATGTTGTTTAACATTGTCCTGGCCCGTATTACACCGCTGAAGTACATCTTCCTGACGGGACACCACACGCTCTATATGTCGGCGATGCTGGCCGTTATCCTCTCAGTCGGCGGTCTGTCACCCCTGTGGGTGGTGCTGGTGGGAGCGGTGATCCTCGGCATCATGATGGTGGTCTCGCCGGCCATTCTGCAGCCGTTCACACGCAAAATAACTGGTACTGATGACCTGGCACTGGGACACTTTGGTTCAACTGGCTATCTGCTGTCGGCGCTGGTGGGAAAAGCGATCGGTAAGGGCAGCCCGTCGATTGAAGAGCTGAAGGTACCGAAATCACTGAACTTCCTGCGTGACTCCTCGGTCGCCATCTCGCTGACGATGATGATCCTGTTCGTGATTCTGGTGCTGGTAGCAGGCAAAGAGTTTGTCGAAACCAGTATCAGCGGTGGTCAGAACTTTATCATCTTCGCCATTATCCAGTCGCTGACCTTCGCGGCAGGCGTGTGGATCATCCTGGCGGGCGTGCGCATGATTATTGCCGAAATTGTTCCGGCCTTTAAAGGCATCGCCGACAAACTGGTGAAAGACGCCAAACCGGCTCTCGACTGCCCTACCGTCTTTCCATTCGCTCCAAACGCGGTGATCGTCGGATTCCTGTCAAGCTTTGCCGCCGGTCTGGTGAGTATGTTCCTGTGCCCGCTCTTTGGTTTAAGCGTCATCGTTCCTGGCCTGGTGCCGCACTTCTTCTGCGGCGCGACGGCGGGCGTTTACGGCAACATCTGCGGAGGTCGCCGCGGCGCGGTGGTGGGTGCATTTGCTCACGGTCTGCTGATTTCATTTTTGCCGGCAATTTTGCTGCCTCTGATGGGCGACCTTGGCTTTGCATCCACCACCTTTGGCGATGCGGACTTCGGGGTGGTTGGCATCATTCTTGGGCATGTCGTATCACTGTTTAACTAATTGATTCTTTTGGAGGTAAGTATGGCGGCTAAATTTTCGCCCTCGTTAATGTGTATGGATTTAACGCAATTCAGAGAACAAATTACGGCAATGAACGGGCGGGCGGATTTTTATCACGTTGATATTATGGATGGCAGCTATGTGAAAAATATTACGCTATCACCGTTCTTTATCGAAAACCTGAAGAAAATCACCGATGTGCCAATCGATGTGCACCTTATGGTGAACCACCCGGAAGATATTATTCCGATGTGTATTGATGCAGGGGCCGATATTATCAGCTTCCATCCGGAGACGGCGAATAACAAAATATTCCGTCTGCTGAACCAGATTAAAGATGCGGGCCGTCGCTGTGGCGTGGTGTTGAACCCGGCTACCCCGGCTGATGCCATTAAAGAGTACGCGCATCTGCTGGACAAAGTGACCGTCATGTCGGTTGACCCAGGCTACGCCGGGCAGAAATTTATTCCGGAATCACTCAACAAAATCAGAGAATTGATTGCGATGCGTGAAGCGCATGGTTACCACTATCTGACCGAGATTGACGGCTCCTGCAACGAGAAAACCTTTAATGTAATTGCTCAGTCCGGTGTTGACGTCTTTATTGTCGGGACCTCTGGCCTGTTCTCCCTGGCGGATAATGTGAGTGATGCCTGGGATAAAATGGTCGATATTTACCAGCGCGAAGTCGCTGCCTGAAAATTGCAGTGCGCTCAGCCGTATTAAGCCATCGCGCAGGGTAAAGGTCTATTTAACCGGTCTGTCTCTTTATCCGCGCTCCTGATTAGTACGGTTGAGGGCGCTGTACCTTTTAGCGCGTAGTTGCCAAAGCAAGAAGCATTTTGTATCCCCACTTATATCAATGCTTTTTTATTATCGAAGGTGAATTATGGATATTTCGGAAGTTCTTAACGTCAAAAATATCAAGTTAAGCATGAGTGCGAGAAGTAAGGAAGATGCCATTGAAGAATTAACGGATTTACTGGTGCAGGATGGCGCGGTCATTAATAAAGATGAATTTATTCGGGATGTCTGGCTGCGAGAGGAGCAGGGATCAACGGGATTCGAAAATCATATTGCGATCCCGCACGGTAAATCCTCGGCTGTCGCCCATACGGCATTGGCTATTGGGCGTACCCAACACGACATTCCCTGGGAAACGATGGATGGGAGCGATGTCCACTGTATTATTTTATTTGCTGTTCGTCTGGCAGATCAGAATACAACTCACATCCGTTTATTATCACATGTCTCAGGCTCATTAGCCGACGAGGATATTATCGCTAAGTTGCTGGTAGAAACTAATCCTCAGAAGCTCATTGAGCTATTAAATTCAGAAGCTGAAGACCAGACCGTTTAATTCCGGAAATTATTACCTCTGCCATTATCTGATAAGTTTGAACATCTCAAAGCAAATTATGGAGAATACCCATGAATATCGTTGGAATTACAGCCTGTACTGTAGGTATTGCACATACATACATTGCGCAGAAGAAAATTGAAACAGCAGCAAAAAAAGCAGGTCACAATGTCAAAATTGAAACGCAAGGCACTATTGGTATCGAGAACGCCTTAACCGCTGAAGAAATTGCACAGGCCGATATTGTTCTGCTGGCCGCTGATGTAAAGGTATCTGGAGAAGAACGGTTCGCCGGAAAGCGAGTAGTTAAAGTTCCAACAGAAATGGCGGTTAAATCTCCTAATAAGCTTATTGAAAAGCTCAGTGAATTAGTGAATTCATAACTTTTACCTGTGCGTATCCTATAAATTAAAGGGCGTAATTTATGAATATAAAAGAAATATGGAAAGCAGCCAACCCTAAAGGTCATCTGCTTACTGCTATCTCGTTCTTAATTCCCATTGTCTGTGGTGCTGGATTTATTATTGCCATCGGCATGGGCCTGGGGGGTACGGTTCAGGGCGCGTTAGTGCCGGGCCAGTTTGATCTGTGGCAGGCCTTAGCAACGATGGGCGCAAAGGCCCTTGGACTTTTGCCCGTCGTTATCGCTATCGGGATTTCCGGCTCGATCGCTGGCAAACCCGGTATTGCGCCGGGTTTTATTATGGGCCTGGCGGCTAATGCTATTGGTGCAGGTTTCATCGGCGGCATGATCGGCGGCTACATTTCCGGCTATATTGCGCTTGCCATCATTAAAAATGTGAAGGTACCTGGCTGGGCTCGTGGCTTAATGCCTACACTGATTGTGCCATTTTTTGCCTCTATCATCAGCGCCCTGATCATGGTCTACATCATCGGTACGCCTATCGGTATTTTTACCGATGCGCTTACCTCTTTCCTGAGAAGTATGGGTACCTCTTCCAATTTAGTCTTAGGGGCTGTGATTGGCGCGTTGTGTATTGTTGATTTCGGCGGGCCGATCAATAAAACCTGCTTCGCATTCGTCTTAACGCTTCAGGCGCAGGGCATAAATGAACCCATTACTGCACTTCAGCTAGTGAATACGGCAACCCCTATCGGCCTGGGGCTGGCATTTTTTATCGCCAAACTTCTGCGCAAAAACATCTATAACAACGAAGAGATCGAGATGTTGAAATCGGCGGTGCCGATGGGAGTGGTGAATATCGTCGAAGGCTCTATACCTATCGTGATGAACGATATCATTCGTGGTATCACCGCTGCGGCAATCGGTGGCGCCTGTGGTGGTGCCGTTACCATGGTATATGGTGCTGACGCAACCGTACCTTTCGGCGGCGTGTTGATGATTCCAACCATGTCACACCCCATGGCGGGTATTATGGCGTTACTGGTGAATATCGTTGTCACGGCTACTGTCTATGCCGTCATCAAAAAGGATGTTCCTCGCGACGTGGTTATAAACCACGATGATGAAGAGGAAGATATTAATCTGGATGACATCAAAATAAGCTAAGCCTGGACGTAAAAACACGCAGGGTAGATTGGCAACATTCTATGTTTCGCTGGGCGGTATCCAGGCTACTGGTGCTGCCCGAACACCTTCTCAGGCTTATGTAAACGGTGCAGGCTAAAAATTATGCAAAGAATATGTTCTGTTGATAATACTTGGGACTTACATTCCTGACTGGTGAATATCAGAGGTAACGCGTTGACTTAGATGGTGCGATAATAGGAACAAAACAAAAAACAAAACCCGTTGTTTTTTAATGTTTTTTATTTCACCAATGAAATTGATACCCCCAAAAGTACCCCCAATGATTTTTTCCGAATAGTCAACGCATTATCTTAAGGTTAGTTTCTTATAAACTTAGTAAAGCAATAGAGCCTGTAAAAAACAGGCTCTAATCAAGAGTTACTTTTTACCTTTAGGTCTATTTTCCTGTATATTTTCCACTATCATTTTCAAATTTCCACGCAACTTATCGAGCCAATTTACACCAATTTTATAAGTTAAATCCTCAACCAACTCAGGACTTTCTGATTCTTTTATAATACGTTTTACAGCGTGCTCATAAAATACCTTTTGTTTAGCATTAAATGTTGGATAAACTTTTTCATATATGTCCCTATATCTAAGCACCTGACGGTATTTATAAATATCATTTGGAATAATTCGTATAAGGTTGTCACCGGCCTCAAACTCAAGGAATGCTTCATTTCCAGTTTTTGTAAGAGAAACCAAAAGATGTAATCTTGCACGCTGCGTATCAATATTTTTTGTATGATAGTTATCTTTTCTTGCAGCCAAGGAATAGGCAGTAGCTAAATATCTATCAGCACTTGGATAGTCTTTGAACGGTATCATAGACATTGCATATTGCACCCAGAAATGAGGATCATTTATGAGATTAGGAATAATATGTTTAACTTTCTCATAAAAATAATTTATTTCCACACGTCTTTGTGGGAGAAGCTTTTCAATAATAGAGAATCTCAGTAGAGAAGTAATCAACGTTTGTAATCTATGATCTTTTGCATCTTTATTAATAACATACAAATGCTCAATAACCTTAAGCAATTGATTTACAACATACTTATGTTCAAAAATATTCGCTATAAGGAATCTAGACAACGTGCTAGATTTAGTCTTAACCATGCCATTACTTATGATAAATAAGTTTTTAACACCTTCATTTTCAGTAAACTCCGCGCTGTAAATTTTTTCATTAACCGCCACATCTGAAATTAAAGATCTTACCAATGGGAGACCTATGACATCTAATAATAGAATGGCAAAAACTGTTTCTTTATATTCTTTATCATTCAGTGCAAGATTAGATATTTCCCGAATTCTAGATTGTATAGCTTCGGATTTGAGGATTGATAATAGCAAGAACGAAAGTTGGCTCCTAGCATTTTCATCAAGTTCTGATAATTTTTCATGCCTAGAAAGCCCTGCTTTTTCGCCCCATCCCCCTAAGTGATCAACTATATGTACGAAATTATCAACTTCGGAATCTGATAAATAATCGACGCTATGAGTTTTAAAACTGCTCATATCCATCGTTAATAAATGTTGTTTAGTATTTTCATAGCCAAAATGACGCGTAGTCAGTACAAGCTGTATATTGTCCTTACGGTTTTCTATGGCATAACGAGTATCATCAATGCAGTTACTATAATCATCTATGAAAATAATAACTTTTTGCCCCAACTTGGATAATCGTTCAATGTCCTTACTGAAGCTAAATTCATTATATAAATAATAAAAACAGAGATATCCTTTCCTTGATAATTTCGACATTAACATTCGAGTCATTATACTTTTGCCATTACCTAAATCGCTGGCAATTAAAATATCATTGTCTGTTTCAATATGATCAATAATCTTACTAACTTCTTCACGTAAAATTATCTTGTCTTGCATATTATCATTGAGAGTGACTTCATCTATATATCGATCGCTCACTTTCCCAAAGATCATAAAATTGGCGATGTCATTATCTCTTATTTCATCATGTTCCTCCCCAGGAATATAGAGCTCTAAAGAATTTATCAAACCAACTTCTTTGTCTTGATGTGATTCTTCAATGCACTTGGCAGCAATATGGGAAAAGGCGTTCACACCTATATTTATCACTTCTCCAAACATGGCTAACTTATAATTTTGGAATTTGGTGGTGCCTTCCCTAGTAATAAAAAAGGTTTTACTTTTAATAGAGGAATCATTAAAGAAAATTTTCTGAATATCAATGTCATACATCGAATACCCAAGAAAAACTATAGCACTTGCATTGTCTATATCGGCTTTAAACTGCCTATACCAGCTCGATGTTAGGAACTGCTCCGGAGAAAGATAGGATGATGTTGTTAGTTTTATAGCAGAATCAAGATCGCTTTCTTTTGAACGCTCAATTCTTCCATTGATGTGGAGGCAGATATCTTCAGCAGACTTGTACTGATTTGGTGCATCTTCGAGCGTTAGAGGAGTGACTGATTTTCCTGATTTAATCAAAGAAAGTTCAATAGCATTGTCATAGTTTGTAGTGTATATCCTTCGCCACTTCATACTGAAGATATCTACCTGCTCTTGCGTAACATCTTTAATTGTATAATTATTTTTAAGTAATTGTAGAAGCTCGTCTTTTTGAGGGATATTGTTAAGAAAGAAATCTGAAGCCACCATTAAATCATCACATTGTTTAATTTCTTCAATATAATGAGAGTCGGCACCAATTTCTTTTAAATAGTTTGCTGACTTATTTGAAATTTGCAAAGCAAGATCTTTCGCTAAAGGCGGGGTACTTCCAATTATGTTTATGGATTCTTTTGAAAATCCTGCACCTACAAATACAATGGCATTACCTGTTGAAATCAATCTTTTGAGGCGTTCATACGTTTCATCGCTTATTAATTCGTTAGCTGAATTTGCAAGTTTAAGGCTATTTAACATAGCATCCATATTTATCTCCATATAAACGAATTTACTTGAAATATATTCGAAAATTACTTTAAAAAAACCTATTCACACAAATAACATACAATCTATTTACCAGTTTCACAAGAGTGTATTTAGCGAAATCAAGCACTACGATAAAACATGGTCCTGTTTACCTAAAAAAATAATACCCATAAAATTCAATACATTAAAGATTTCAGATCACGTAAAAATCTTCTATAGATTCATAGTAAAGATGTGATTATAGATAAGGCATGCAACTCTTCTATAAAAGTGTCACTTGAAAGCAACTGTAACTTAGAGCGCTTGTAGCAAAAAATCCCCACTGGCGGTGGATGACAAGTTTTGACAACTCAGTCTGTACGCCAGCGTCCGGGCCAACCAGAACAGTGATCTGAATGAAGCTTGAGGATGGTTGCAAAAGGGGAGTGCTTAACACCTCCCCTTCACGAGTTCGTGTACCTGAAGTTTTCTGAAGCGGCAGCGGCTGACACTTTTTTGGTGAGGCATAACAAACCATAACAGGCTGACACCTGCCCAGCTTCGCATCAGGATTAACAAAAGCTAACAGCCAAGGCTCAACAAATCTCAACGCCAGCCCTTTACACGTTGGCTGCAGCTGTTGTGCGTGAACGTTAGGATCCGTTAGGTTGGGTTGACACTTTTCCCGTTTTTCACGAAAAAGTGTCAAGTTAGAGGAGTTAGGTTTGGCCGGGGGTTTACAGTTTTTCACCTGCCAGCAGACAGAGTGCCTTTAATCCTGTCTCGCTCCAGTCATCTTGGGTGTCGGGATGCATTGCGGCCACATAGGCCAGCTCGGAACGCAGGAAACGCAGACCACCAGCCATGTGATCTTTGCCATAGAAGCTGTGGGTTTCTTCATCCGGCCGGAAGAGAATCAGCAATTGTTCATCGGGCTCGTGCTGAACATCAAAACCCAGCTCAGCGGCTGCTACCTCTATTCGCTGACCAGCATCAATATCAGCCGGCAGCTCTTTCCCGCCGTCATGCCCCCATACCCACACGGCGGCCTGTGCCCACGTCATTTCAGTCTGGTGTTCGCCAGCACCAGCAGAATTTTGTTTAGCCTGCGATGCTTCGACATCCACTTTATCGCCTGAAATTACAATTTCACCGCGGGCTATCCAGCCGTAAACAGTTTGCCGGCTGACGCCCATATGCCTGGCGTAGGCTGATTTACTTAACAGCATTCTGGTGTATCCCTCCGGGCAGAAAAAAGCCGCCCTCAGGCGGCCTGCTTCTCTTCTGAATGTGTCTGCCGCTGGCTGCCTTTGAGCATCGCGCTGACATGTTCGCTTAACTGATCAAGGCCGGTCATGCGGGGCAGAACTTCTGATGGATCGTCGTTCTTCCCGTAAACGAGATTGTTATACCAGGTTCGGACAGCTGTAATTTGTGCGACGTCTTTCCTTACCGCATCGACCAGCTCGGCAACCGCGCTAATCACCTGCCCGTTCTCCGATGCGATACGGGAGAAGCCGAGACGTTTTAGCTGTTCCGTATCGAGTCCAGAACACACTGCGTGCGCCCTTAGTAAAGCGCCAGCCAGCTCCTTATGCTTTCCACTGTGCATCGACAGCAACATTTTTTCCTGGCTGCGGCGATCCAGTCGGGCGAATGCCTGGCGCATTTCACTGTCACGCATGAATCCCTGAACATCATCAGTTGCCAGGGGATTAACCGGAGCGAGCTTGTTCTTCAGGTAATCGAGAATGTTTGCGGCCTGCTCGCTTACGGCTGCCACCCCGCGTGTAAAGTCTTTGAGCGTGTCCGGGTTCCGGGCTTCACCTGCCCTGCGGTTTTTTGCCTGTTCGTTCAGATCCGGATCGTTGCGGATAACGTCCAGCAAATCCGCCTCAGCTTCGGCCTGCTGCGCCGTTGTCCTCAGGCTGGTGAGTTCGCCCGCCATACCACGGAATAAAGCGGCCATCTGAGTATTTGGCGCAACAACCTTACCGGCATAACCTGACAGCTCGATACTGTGTTTCCCTATTTTGATTGAGTAGCTCACTGGCCAGCCTCCATTTTTGATAGCCCCGCATCAAATACCTTGCGTGCAACAGCATGGATTGACGGCGCGATCCCCATGCCCGACTTCTGGCGCTCCCTCTCCTGGATGGTTTTCAGAGCCTGAATCTGCTCCCCGTTCAGCAAAACGGGCTTAACGTTAACCTTGCTCATGATGCCCCCTGTTAAAGTGATCGTTAAAGTTTCATTAATCGCAACAACCAAATAATAAATTGCGATTTATGAAACGATGTTAATGAAATAGCAGGGGTCCACAACGTGAAAAGAGTGGATGCGTTTTAAAGAATTTGCCCTCAAGGTATACATGGTGTTCATAAGGGCGATAAATTACATAAAAAACAATAAATTAACCTATGAACACCGGTCTACATACAGGGGTTACAAGTGTTCATGGTGTTCATATTTCTGTTTACTTTATGAGCACACAGTCAAAGTGACCTATGAACACTATGAATACCCTATGAATACCTTACACAAAGGTGTTCATAGTTAATCTTATTGATTTTATTGAACTTTAATCAATCAATGAACACTATGAACACCTTTCGCCATATTTAGCTAAACATTCATCTTTTTTCCTCAGCTAACGGGTGCGCCTGCGGCAGCCAGTCCTCCGCACTCTCTGAAAGTTCGACGTTCGTCACCACGCCGCGGGTCTTTCTCTCCTTGCGGTACTCGTGATTAAACTCCCGCATGGCGCTTTCCATTCCCTCAGAGAATTTATTCAGCGTCAGCGGCTTCTCGAAACCGTTAGCCTCAAGAAACGTCAGATAAGCGTGATAGAGGTAAATGCGGGGGCGATGAGGCGGGTTACGGTTGCCCACCAGCATTCCCACGCAATCAGCCAGGCGCTCCAGATGCGCACAGAAGGCGTACAGGGGATCCGTTTTCTGCTTCACCTCCAGTGCTTCTTCGCTGTTCCGTTGCTCCAGCAGCAGCGCCCGCGCTTTTTCCGGGTCCGAAAAGGTTGCCAGCAGCCGACGAACAACCACCGGAATTTCAGCGGATATCTTTTCTGCCAGGTCGGGATCCTTATCCTCTTCGCTGACGCGCCGGTTAAACTGGAAAATTACGCGGCGCCGGGAAACGCCGCCGGCACGTTCGGTGAAAATCATCGGCGTGTTGTTCGTGGCCACAACCACCGCCCGCAGAACGGCGGTGTACTGGTGCTCGTGCTTCGGGTCGATCTCCACCGCATCCCCGCCGGTGATAGCCTTTATCCCGGTGCCCTCTCCTGAATATTTGGGCTGGTCAGGAAGGGTTATCATGCTCTTGCCGACGAACTGCGCCCGCCCGCGCGCGCTGTCGAGCGCCGCCATATTCCCACTGGCGGTGTTATGCGCGCCGGCCAGCATCGTGGCGATGTGGGTAAAGACGCTTTTCCCGCTGCCCCCCTCCCCGGTTATCTCGAGGAACAACTGCCAGTCGTACCGGTTCGCCAGCACCATAAAGAGCGCCGCAGCGATGCGCTGCATCTTAATTGCGTCTCTATCTGATGCGTAACTTAGCCACTTATGGAAGTTCGGCGCGTGGTCGCGGAGGTTTTCGCCCGGCACCGCCGGCGTGTAGGTCACGCCGTTGTGGTTGGTCAGCCAGTTATCCTGGCTGTGTTCGGAGAAAATGCCGGTTTCCATATCGTAGACGCCATTAGCAAAGGGGATCAGGCTGCGCCGCGGCTCCCCCATTACCGGGATAACAATTTTCAGGGCGTCGATAACGTTGTTGATCGCGCGCTTGCTGAAGTTGGTTTTGTTCTCGTTGTAGATAGCCACCATTTCGCGGCTCAGCTCGAGCAGAGACGTTTTCTCCCAGATGCCGGCGCGGTAGACGTACACGCCCTCGCTGTTTTCGTTGATTGCAATGCCGGTGTAACGCGCGGCCAGTATGAGCGCCTTTTCGTTATCAGCCAGGTCGCGGAGGTTTACATCCGTCAGGGGTTTGCCGATCACCATGCTTTTGCCGGCTTCCGCATCGGCTTTGAGGCGCGGCAGCTGCGGCGTCCAGTCCTCCAGAAGCTGATAACCTTCAGAGTAGAATTGCGCACGCTCCACGCCGGCCACCGCCAGCTTTGTGGCGAGAATGGTTATCTGCCGTTCGGTCAGATGCCCGCCACGGCAAACCCGGGCATAAAGCCGGCCATCATCCACAATCCGGATATTCTCCAGCTCCGCCAGCTGCTTTTTATCCAGCACGACAGGCGGCACGGTGTCACCGATCGGGTTCATTTCCTGCCATGCTTTGGCGAACGTCCAGGCGTCGGCGCCGGCAAAGATAATTGACTCCTCCATGAGATCCGCCGGCTGCTTTTTAAGGTTTGGTGCATTCTTCATTTTCTGTTCCCTCGCTCCCTGATGATTTCCCGCATAACCCGAATTCGTTCGATGCCCTGCACCCGCATAATTCGATCGATATCTTTTTCGCCGGCGACCGGCGCGGAAGATACAAATTCAAATTCCCGCACCAGTCTTTCTGGCGTGCAAAAACACGGTGAGCTGTACCCCTCGCGGCAATATGTCACTCTGTCGAATCGGTAACTTTCGATAATTACCTGGTTGCCCCGACTGTCCTTCCATTTATCGCCCGGCCTGATTTCAGGGTGAGCGCGGCCACCAGCAGCTAAGCCGGAATTTTTAATCGTCATATTTTTTACCTCACGCCGCTGGCGGAATTACCTGATAACCAATTTTCTTCAGAAAGTGCGCGGCACTCTCCACCGTAAAAATGATCTCGTCGTCCATAAGGGGGCGCATCGACTGAAGGCCATTTGAAGTGTCCACCAGATAGCGGCCGCCGGCCGGGAAACTGAAAACGTTTTTGCCGTCGGCCCGGCGAACCAGATCGTAAACAGGAGTCATAATTTCACCTCCCCTTCACTTAATGACTGGCCGGCAAAACAAAATCGCACGCTATTTAATTGCGCAGGGATGTGATCGGCGAAAGTACCGAGACAGCAAATTGGGATAACCGTTGTCATACAGATACCTCCATGGCCAGACGGGATTGAATGGCGGAGGCCTTGCTGCCTAACTGGAGGTAAGTTCGGGTGATTGCCGGGTTACTGTGCCCGAGCATTTCAGAGGCGACCAGCAAGCCCTGTTCGCCGCCGGCTGACATGAGATTAAAGGCGGCAATTTTGCGGCTGGAATAGGCGCTCAGGCGCAGACGCGTGTTTACGACGCGGGTAAACCACAGCATTACGTTGTGCAGTTTCTTCCAGATTGTCTGGCGGCTCACGCTACCTTCCAGAGACTGGCAACGATTACTTTCAATCTGGCTGCGGGAAAATACCAGGTCGTCACCGATAAGATTGCGCTCCATGCGTTCCCGCAGTCGTTTGATGATGCCCGGCGGCAGCTGTTTGGTGTCGTGCTTCACTTCAGCCTTTGCCACCAGCTCAAACACGATCGCCTGTTCTTCTTCCGTCATGCCGGCGGCCAGCTCGTCGCAGCTCACGCTATCCCAGTGCATGTACCCAATGTGATCGCCAGCAAGCCGGGCAGCGTCCTTGCGCTGCTGGCGAACAATCTCGATCCCCTTCCGGGTCGCTCTGGCTTCCGCTGCTTTGGTCTGCTTCGCCACGATGATTGTTGCAATGCCGGTTTCCCAGTTGATGCAGGAGTAACGGAAGTTGCACACGTCGCTGGTACGCCAGCCGGTTACGGTCGCAATATCCCACCAGAGTAAAACCCACTCCGGCTGGGTCTGCTGGATGCGTTCGCGCAGTTTGCGCTGCTCTTCCCGTTCGTAAACGGGGGTCATGGTGCGGGTGCCTTTCGTGGTAGTGGCTTTTACCACGTTGCCGCGCAGCTCGCGGGCTTTAGCTGTCAGGGTCTGGAGGTTAAACATGGCTACCTCCCAGTTTCGCAACATCCAGTTCAAACGCGCCGCTACTGTATTGATAAAGCGAACATTCAGAGCGAATTTTGGCGGCAAAGATAAGATCCCAGCGGGAATAAAACTCGCGGGCTTCTTGCTCACTGTCGGCAACGATGCGGATAACAACGGGAGTGCAGGTCCGGCCTTTCGGCGTACCGAGGAAAAGCCAGGTGAATTTGGGCAGTTTTTGGGTTGGGGTAGTAGCCATGTGGCAGCCTCCTTTTGCTTACTGGAGTCACCACCTGAGTTCTCACGCTCATAAAGGGTGGTGACACTGACGGGGGTGAGAATACCGGTGCAAAAGGATACCGGCCAGCCTTTCGGCTGCCCCGCCAGCGCCACCATAGATTCGATGCGGCTCTTCCCCGCTGAATGAAGATGTACTGGCTTTACGACACAAAAAAAGACGCTATAGGCGTCTGGTATCGCCTTTTGCTTATCCGGGTTCTCACGCCCGACACCAGATTTTGCTGGTGCTTTTAAAGCATACCCTTCAGTTGAATAACAAGGCAAGGAGTTTTTAGGGTGAGCGAAGCCCTGCCCCAGACGGGCATAATTGTTCTTCATGGCATTAACCTTTTTGAATTGTTTAGTGAGCTGTCGCGACAAACTTATTCTGCGAGATCCGAAGTGCAAACTCTCGCAAATTATCTCTGCTCACGGAATCTCAGTTCGTTTGGCTGCGTGACGATTCAATGCGCTCACTAATCCATTCATCAATTTCGCTTTCAATGAAAGCAATTGCTCGAGAACCAATCTTTATGGATGAGGGGAAACGTTGCTCAGCCATGAGTCGATAGATCCAAGCCTTGCTATAGCCGGTTCTGCGCTGAACTTCAGGTAAGCGGATAAGGGAATGGGACATATATACCTCTCGAAGTCTAATGTGGTCTACGAGGTATATTTCAGCAAAAACATGCGGGTAGTTGTGGAAGTCACGGTAAATCAGTTGGAAGCAGCTCTTCCACTGAAATAGAAGTACGGTCAGAAGTTTTAGAACCTGTAGATCGACTTTTTGGAAATCCTTACGAGCTATTTGGAAGCGTATGTGTTCAGAGCTTCATTAATTAGCATAGTCAATGCCTTATCTGTCACATCGATGCCATCGCCATGTTCCAATATGCTTCTTGAAGCACTCCTAGCAACTTCGGATTTGTTCAAATTTTTACCGCGAACATATTTACCACCTGATTTTTCAAGCGCAATAGCCATTCCAGCGATCAGTTTTAACGCTGTATCTTTACCAGCAAACTCGCCCCACCCGCTTCGTAAAGGCTGGTACTTTTCGCTAGAGCTATCTGGATCACATCCAAACCAACTATCTGTAGCTGATATTTCTTTAACAGCCCAAGGCCAAATATCATTGGAATAAAAATCAGCTCCAGTGATATCTCCGCCAGGTGAGCTAGACCATGTTCTCTTGGGATGTAGTTCTTCTGCGTTTACAGCACTCAAAATTATCCTCAAGTAACTGGAAGCAATGTTGTAGATCTCAGGAGGGAATTTAGCTTTCAGCTCATCTAAGCGTGAACAACTGTACACGCCAGCCATAGCCATTGCAGCCTGCTCAGCAGTGACCACACGTTGTCGGCGAAGATGATGGGGCATGTTGAGGATGTTTTCTCGCATAAAAGCTTCCTGCTAACGATAGTCTACAGAAGTCTACTACTGTCAATTAGCACTGTCTATACATACAGTTAAGCGCTTTTCCCAAACGTTCCATGCACTACATTTTCGCCTTTTTCCAACGCCTCCATATAGTCGGCATACCACTGGAGCATTTCGCGGCGACCATCCAGATACTGCGCATGGTTGTACGTACCTCGAATAGAGTTTTTGTCGACGTGTGCCAACTGCGTTTCTATCCACGCGGTGTTGTAGCACTGTTCGTGCAGGATGGTACTCATGGTGTGCCGGAAACCGTGCCCGGTGACTTTTCCCTTATAGCCAATCCGCTTGAAGACTTGGTTTATGCTGGCTTCACTCATTGTTTTTCGCGGATCGTTTCGGCCTGGGAACACAAGCGGGTAATTGCCTGTTAGCTCTTGGAGCTGACCAATAAGCGTAAGAGCTTGCCTGGACAACGGCACCACATGAGGGCGACGCATTTTCATGCGTGAGGCGGGTATTTCCCAGACCGCCTTACTGATATTGATTTCATCCCAAAATGCCCCACGGAGTTCGCCGGGACGCAATCCGGTGATAATCAGCAAACGAGCAGCCAAAACAACTAACTCGCTTCCTGAATATCCTGACAACGCATTGAAGAAATCAGGCAATTCTTTAGGTGTGAGGAAAGGAAAATGATTGGACTCGTGCCCTTGCATCGCGCTGGTGAGATCCGGGGCGGGGTTATACTCAGCTCGACCGGTGACTATTGCGTAACGGAAAACTTCCCCACAGCGCTGCCTAACTTTTCTTGCCTTTTCGGTAGCGCCGCGCCCCTCAATGCGCCGAAGCACATTCAACAGTTCAAGCGGTTTGATTTCGGCTATTGGTTTTTTGCCAATGTATGGGAACACATCTTTATTGAAGGCTTCGAGGATGTCTGAAGCATAACCAGCAGACCATTTTTTTAGTTTGCTGCTGTGCCATTCAAGGGCAATATCTTTGAAGGTGTTGTTTAACTGAATTTCACGGGCAATCTTCTCCTCCCGTTTCGCTTCCATAGGATCGATACCCCCAGCGATACCCCTTTTGGCTTCTTCACGTTTTGCCCGAGCATCGGCCAATGTGACATCAGGATACACGCCAAGCGCTAACAGCTTCTCTTTGCCGGCTACACGATACTTGAGCCGCCAGTATTTGCCGCCATTAGGTTTAATCAGGAGATACAAACCACCACCATCAGCAAGCTTGTAAGGCTTATCTTTAGGTTTGGCGGCATCCACCTGCCGGGCGTTTAGTTTCACTTGGGGGTACCTCCTCTAGACCGAACAGCATATACCCCCATAAGTACCCCCAAACGACCTTAGATTTCAGGGAACTTTAGTAGACGTAGAAATACTAAAAGGGGCTGTAAAGCGCAGAGTATAAGGGGTTTCAGTGAACTTTAGTAGACTTGGGGAAACGTTAGAATGGTGCCGATAATAGGAGTCGAACCTACGACCTTCGCATTACGAATGCGCTGCTCTACCAACTGAGCTATATCGGCTTTCAGGAGAGGTACTGCGGTGTAAAAGGGTAAGAAAAAGAGCCCACCTCGTCAACCCCTCCTCTTTTAGTCGTTGATTTTTACACCAACTCGCGCAAAAACCATGCAGAAAAAAGGGCTATTTTCGCCTTTCTTCACATTTTGTGGTTATTTGCCTGCATCGGCGATGCCATCTTACCCCATTTCCCAACAGGATCGGCTATCTTCAGTTTTCATTTTGGCATCAAGCCCCGCCAGAACAGGTCGATAACAATTCTAATCGGAACACAGAAATGCCTGAGAGAGTGGGTACATAATGAATAAATTTTTTGTCACCGATGACATAGCTGGCACGGACCTTGAGCCAAAAAGAACCGCCAGCTTTATCAAACGCGCCCTGCTGCTGATGGTCTCTCTGCTAATGGTGCTGTTTATTATCGCCATCATCGCGCTGCTGACGATTGTGCGAAATATCAATGAAGACAGCGATAAGCACAGCGCCATGCTGCTGCAAAAGGCCATTCATAACCGTGTCGATACCCTCGCGACCCACATTAAAGACTATGCCTGGTGGGGAGAAGCCTACCAGCACCTGCATCCGAAGGTGGATATCGACTGGGCCTATACCCGCCAGAATATGGGCGCGACCCTCTGGCGCGATTTTGAGTACGAAGGGGTCTTCGTGCTGGATGTCAACGGGCAGACCCGTTATAGCGTCATCAACGGCAAGCTGGTGACACGCTCTCTGCAAGCCTGGCTGGGCGACGATCCCATGCCCGACCTGATTCAGAAAATAAGCAAACCGGACGCCGTCCCCGTATCTAACACGGTGGTACTGAAGGGAGGTCATCCGGCACTGGTAGCAGCAGCCAACATCACTACGGGCGATGACTCAAGCATTACAGCTGCCCCCGGCCCAGCCTCGGTGCTGGTGTTTGTGGACGTGCTGGATGAGCGTAAACTCGCCGCGCTGGGTGAAGAGTATGGTATCGCCCAGACTCGCGTGCAGCATACGGGCACCTCAACGCTGGCAGGACGACGCGGGGTAGCCACCCTTCCCGTTGATGGTCAGCAGGTTACGTTCGAATGGAAAAGCGAAAATCCGGGTCGGGAGCTGCTGCGCTATATCCTGCCGCTGCTGATCCTGCTGGCGCTGTGCACCGCTATTCCCGGCGTGATGCTGGGGCGTAACGCGCTGAAAAAGGCGCGCATGTATGATGAAAATACCTGGCTGCTGGCGCAGAACCGTCTGGCGCTCACCGCCAGCGAACGGCGTTTTCGTGACGTTGCCGAGGCGACCACGGACTGGATCTGGGAGACGGACACCGAGCTGCGTTTTACCTGGCTTTCGGAGCGTTTTCCCGGGATCACCGGGCACAGCATATCGGCCTGGATTGGCCGTCCGCTCAGCGAGCTGATGGAGGCCGAAAACCAGTCGCTGGCGGAGTGGATCACCCTTCCCGGCCAGACGGGTCATCGCCGCTTGCTGCACTGCCGTTATCTTTCGGCGATGGGCCACCAGCGCTACTGCCATATTGCGATTAAACCGGTTATCGCGCCGGAGGGGATCACCGGCTACCGTGGCACCGCCACGGATGTCACTCTTGAAGTGGAGGCCCAGGCGCGCGTGGAGTATCTCTCCCGGCACGACGATCTCACCGGGCTGCCCAACCGGGTGCGGATGCGCGAGTTCCTTGAGGGCAAGCTGCGGGCGCAGCCTACGCAGATGCATCCGCTGGCGATGCTCAGCCTCGATCTCGATAAGTTCAAACCGGTCAACGATCTGTTTGGTCACAGTGCCGGCGATAGCGTACTGCATGAAGTTTCGACCAGGCTACGAGACTGTATCCGCGATTACGATCTGGTGGCGCGCCAGGGCGGGGACGAATTTATCCTGATTATCTCCGACATTCATGACAGGAAGTACGTTGATACCCTGTGCGAACGTATCATTGCCGAACTTACGCGCCCCTTCCTGATCAACGGGAATGAGATCGTAATCGGTGCCAGTATCGGCGTGGCTATCGCACCGCATGATGGGGTCGACGCGAGCGAGCTCCTGCGCTTCTCAGACATCGCCTTGTACAAAGCCAAAAGCACCGGCCGTAACAAGTGGGTATTTTATACGCCTGAAATGGCTGAACAGATGGTGCAGCGTCGCGAGATGGAAGAGAGCCTGCGCGACGGGATTAAAAAAGAGCAGTTCCATCTGGTCTATCAGCCGCGCTATGGTCATGACTCCTCGCGCATTATCGCCGTGGAGGCGCTGGTTCGCTGGGATCACCCTGAGCTCGGCCTGATCATGCCGGATCAGTTTATCTCCCTGGCCGAAGAGACCGGGCTGATCGTTCCGCTGAGCGACTGGGTGCTGAAAACCGCCTGTCGGGACGCGCAGCAGTCGCTGCACGGCCTCTCCGTGTCGGTGAATATCTCTGCCGTCGAGTTCCAGTCCTGGCAGGTCGTGGAGCGCATCAAAGAGGCGCTAGAGATATCGCAGTTAGATCCATCCCGGCTGGAGATTGAAATCACCGAAAACGCCACCCTGTGGAATCCTGAAAACAGTCTCGAAATCATGCTGGCGCTCAAGAAACTGGGCGTGAAGCTGCTGATGGACGACTTCGGCACCGGCTACTCCTCCCTGAGCTACCTGCGCAATTTCCCGTTCGATGGCATCAAGCTGGATAAATCGTTTATCGACGGTATGCCAGAGAGCGACAGCGCCAATACCATCGTCGAAAATATTATCGGCCTGGGTAAAGCGTTCTCGCTGAGTATTACGGCTGAAGGCGTAGAGAACGAAGGACAACTGCAAAAACTGATGATGATGGAGTGCGATGAAACCCAGGGCTATTACATCAGCAGGCCACTCAGCCTGACAGCGCTAAAACAGCAAATCGCCGTGCTGGACCTGGCGGCGCAGAATCGGGCAGGTCTCAACACCAGAGCGAGCGCGGGCAACCGCTGAGGCTGCCCACGCAGGCAATCAGGCGCGAATGGTATCGTCGCCGAAGCCAATCCATTTGTAGGTGGTGAGCGCTTCAAGACCCATCGGGCCGCGGGCATGCAGCTTCTGGGTGCTGACCGCCACTTCTGCGCCCAGACCAAACTGGCCGCCGTCGGTGAAGCGGGTGGAGGCGTTGACGTAAACCGCAGATGAGTCCACCTCGTTGATAAAGCGACCGGCATTGCTCAGGGTGCGGGTGAGGATCGCATCTGAATGCTGGGTGCCGTGTTCACGAATGTGCGCGATAGCATCGTCGAGATCGGCCACCACCTTCACGTTCAGATCCAGCGACAGAAACTCGTCGTCGTACTGCTCCGCTTTCACCGGCTCAACCTTCGCCGGGCCGTTCTGCAGCTGCATCAGCGCGTTGGCATCGGCATGCAGAGTCACGCCGCTTTCCGCCATCTGCTTGCTCAGTGCCGGCAGGAAGGTCTCGGCGATGCCCTGGTGTACCAGCAGCGTCTCCACCGTGTTACAGGTGCTTGGGCGCTGGGTTTTGGCGTTGACGATGATCTTCAGGGCCGGTTCGAGCTCGGCAGTGTCATCTACAAAAATATGGCACACGCCGATACCACCGGTGATCACCGGGATCGTCGACTGCTCGCGGCACAGCTTATGTAAGCCTGCGCCACCGCGTGGGATCAGCATGTCGATATATTTGTCCATGCGCAGCATCTCGTTGACCAGGGCACGATCCGGGCTTTCAATCGCCTGTACCGCACCAGCTGGCAGGCCGCACTCTTCCAGCGCCTGCTGGATCACCTTTACCGTGGCGGCGTTGGTGCGCCAGGTCTCTTTTCCACCGCGCAGGATGGCGGCATTGCCGGTTTTCAGGCACAGCGAGGCGACATCAACGGTGACGTTCGGGCGGGCTTCGTAGATCACGCCAATCACCCCCAGCGGCACGCGGCGACGTTCGATGCGCAGGCCGCTGTCCAGCAGTCCGCCGTCAATCACCTGCCCTACCGGATCGGCCAGACTGCATACCTGACGCACATCGTCAGCAATGCTTTTCAGACGCGCGGGGTTTAATGCCAGGCGATCGAGCATCGCCTCGCTCAGACCGTTGCGGCGGGCTTCCAGCAGATCCTGCTCGTTAGCGAGCAAAATCTCGTGGGACTGGGCTTCCAGATAGTCAGCGATTTTTTCCAGCACGCGGTTTTTCTCGCGGCTGGAAAGGAGCGCCAGTTTGTACGAGGCGGCTTTGGCAGCGGCGCCCATTTGTTCCAGCATGTCCTGCTCCTTAACGGGTGATCATATCGTCGCGATGGACAGCAACCGGGCCGTACTCATAGCCGAGAATGGCATCGATCTGCTGTGAATGGTGGCCTGCAATGCGGCGCAGCGCATCGCTGTTGTAGCGGGAGACGCCGTGGGCAATGTCGCGCCCTTCCAGATTACAGATACGAATCACTTCACCACGGGAGAAGTTACCTGTCACGCTTTTAATTCCTTTTGGAAGCAATGAACTGCCTCTTTCCAGAATAGCGGCGGTGGCGCCCTCATCCACGGTGAGCTGTCCGGCGGGTGGCGCGCCGAAGATCCAGCGTTTGCGATTTTCCAGCGGGGTCGCTTCGGCATGGAAACGAGTGCCCACCGAGATGCCTTCCATGACATCGCCGATAACCCCCGGACGGCTGCCCGCGGCGATGATGGTGTCGATCCCGGCGCGGCAGGCCACATCGGCGGCCTGCAGTTTGGTCCCCATGCCGCCGGTGCCGAGGCCAGAGACGCTATCGCCCGCGATGGCGCGCAACGCATCGTCGATACCTTTTACATCGGTGATAAGTTCAGCCTGCGGGTTGGTACGCGGATCGGCGGTGAAGAGACCTTGCTGGTCGGTCAGCAGCAGCAGCTTGTCTGCGCCCGCCAGAATGGCGGCCAGCGCCGAAAGGTTATCGTTATCGCCGACTTTGATTTCTGCGGTGGCGACCGCGTCGTTTTCGTTAATGACCGGAACGATGTTGTTATCCAGCAGCGCGCGCAGGGTGTCGCGGGCGTTCAGAAAACGCTCCCGGTCTTCCATATCGGCGCGGGTCAACAGCATCTGTCCGACATGGATGCCATAGATGGAGAACAGCTGTTCCCAGAGCTGAATCAGACGGCTTTGCCCCACCGCCGCCAGCAGCTGCTTGGAGGCAATAGTGGCCGGAAGTTCGGGGTAGCCCAGGTGTTCACGCCCGGCAGCAATCGCCCCGGAGGTGACAATCACAATACGGTGCCCTGCGGCGTGCAACTGCGCGCACTGGCGCACCAGCTCAACAATATGGGCGCGATTAAGGCGGCGCGATCCGCCTGTTAACACACTGGTACCGAGTTTTACCACCAGCGTCTGGCTGTCACTCATAGTTCTCTGCCGTTCAACAATAAGGGAAATGATATTAATCAGACTTTTTATCAGGACTGGGGTCCGTTGCCAACCGCCATAACGCAGAGGCAACCACTTTGTTGCGCGGGATCAGGAAGCGTAGCGGCAGAATTTGACGGTTTTATTACTGAAACAGAAAAATACAATTATTTAAAATTATTCTGAGATTGTCATAAAACGTTCATTACAGAACGTTAAAACCCTTCCTGTTTTTTCACGGAACAAAAGCATGAGCTTACTGTTCAGCGAATATTAGCGCGTATATAAAACCAGGATTGAAAATGAAAAAGAGTACTCTGGCATTAGTGGTAATGGGCGTTGTTGCTTCCGCATCTGTACAGGCAGCCGAAGTGTTTAATAAAAACGGCAATAAACTGGACGTTTACGGAAAAGTGAAAGCGATGCGTTATATCAGCGATGATGATGCCAAAGATGGTGACCAGACTTATGTGCGTTTCGGCTTTAAGGGCGAAACCCAGATTAACGATCAGCTCACCGGTTATGGCCGCTGGGAAGCTGAGTTCTCCGGCAATAAAGCTGAAAGCGACTCTTCACAGAAAACCCGTCTGGCCTTTGCCGGTATTAAGCTGAAGGATTTCGGCTCATTCGATTACGGTCGTAACCTCGGTGCGCTGTATGACGTTGAAGCCTGGACCGATATGTTCCCGGAATTCGGCGGTGACTCTTCTGCGCAGACCGACAACTTCATGACCAAGCGCTCCAGCGGCCTGGCAACTTACCGTAATAGTGACTTCTTCGGCGCCATCGATGGCCTGGATCTGACGCTGCAATATCAGGGTAAAAACGAAGGCCGCGAAGCTAAAAAACAGAACGGCGACGGCTTTGGTACCGCTCTGACCTATGATTTCGGCGGCAGCGACTTCGCCATCAGCGGCGCCTACACCAACTCTGACCGAACCAATGCCCAGAACCTGCTGGCGCGCGGCGAAGGTAAAAAAGCCGAAGCCTGGGGTACCGGCCTGAAATATGACGCCAACAACATTTATCTGGCAACCATGTACACCGAAACGCGTAATATGACGCCAATCTCCGGTGGCTTTGCCAATAAGGCGCAAAACTTCGAAGCCGTTGCGCAATATCAGTTTGACTTTGGTCTGCGTCCATCCCTGGGTTATGTCCAGTCAAAAGGCAAGGATATTGAAGGCATCGGTGATGAAGATATCGTGAAATATATCGACGTCGGCGCGACCTACTATTTCAACAAAAATATGTCCGCGTTTGTTGATTATAAAATCAACCAGATTGATGACAACAATAAACTGGGTGTGAGCAGCGATGACATCGTTGCGCTGGGTATGACCTACCAGTTCTGATTTATGCCGATAAAAAACCCGGCTAAGCGCCGGGTTTTTTTATTGTTTTTTTGATGCCGGGCTTATGCTGTCAGCTTCACCGGTTCATTGGTGAAATCATCAGCAGGCTCGAGTTTCAGATCGAACGTTGCCAGCAGCGTACGGGCTTTTTCGTGGAATTCACGCAAGGTATGCTCAAGGCGCTGGATCACTTCGGGATCCTTAATGGCCATCTCCTGCCAGTGACCCTCTTTATTGAACAGGCCAAACTGATAGTTGTAGGTGAAGCGTGACGCTTCTGCTTCCATTTCCATCCACCATCCCCAGAATTCGCGCTTCTCCGGCGCTGGCTTTACGTTAACGCAAACTGCCAGGCAATCGAAAAAGAAGCGATTCTCTTCGCACTGCTCTTCGCGGATGTAGGGGCCAAGAGCCATAAACTTCTTGATCATCCTACTTTTCGGATGTCCACTCGGTAACGTCATTGCGATCTCCTTTTGTGAAGCCACTGTTTTACCAAACCCAAAAAAATTAGCAATCTCTTAACTCAATCTCTGATGGATCCAGCGCGTGATCTGCTGCAGTGCTTTGTCAAAATTTTCATACACCGGGCTGAACGGCACCTCCAGCAGCTTGCCATCCACAGATGACGAGGTGATTAAGCGGGACTCCTCTTCCGGGCTGAAGGGATCGTTTTTCCAGAAACCAGAGAGCATTGGCGTAGGGCAACGACGCCCCAGCAGCCCCTGCATTTTCAAAGAGTAGCGGTTGAGCTCTACGCGCAGCGCCTCGTCCGAGGCATCGTGCATACCCAGCCGGCTGGCCAGCACATCAAGGTACATTTCCGGCACGCTGCTCTGGCGGGCAGGTTCGCTTAACAGGGCGTGAACCACCGGCCCCAGACAGGCCACCGCCTTCAGACGCGAAGATTCGAGATAAGCCAGACGGACAGCGACATTGGCGCCAAAGCGGAAACCAAACGCCGCTACGCGGGTGTGATCCACCCACGGGTTTTGCTCCAGCGCTCTCAGCGCATGCTGGTGGAGCAAGCTGGAATCCTGGGTCAGTTTCCATTTTGACGAAAAGCCAATAGAGGGCATGTCGAGGGTCAGCATCGCCAGCCCTTTCGGCGCCAGGTAGCGCTCATACAGGCTGTAGTAATCGGTCTGCAGGGAGTCGAGGCCGCCGCACATCATCACCGTCGGGAAGGGGCCGTCGCCCGCGGGCATATGGAGGAAGCCGGTGACCGCCGGGCCACCGGGGATGGTAAAGCTGATTTCGCGCATCCGGCCAGGCAGGTGCTGGGCCGCCTCCTGGTAGGCGCGGTTTGCCAGCGCCTGGGCCTGCTCTGCCAGCTCGTCGCCTTTCAGGTGCGGGTAAGCCGCAATGCTGTAGAGGTTAGAGGCGTGCAGCCAGTGCTGGCCGCTTAACAGAGGATCCTCCTCCTGGCTGGCCTTCTGCTGCCAGATCATCGCCTGTTTTGCCCATTCATAGATCCAGTTGCCGCCGCGATAGCCCACCACCGTGTCGTACAGTTCACCGTCGGTGCGCTCGGCCTGGCTCATGACAATACGCGCCTGCACGTCGAGAATTTCGCGGGGATCGATACCACGCCAGATCCACATCAGGCGGTTAACCATGCGATACCAGTGCGGGATATTTTTGCCATCGAGCGCGGACTGCACTGACGGCTGTGTACTGCCGTTAAAACGACGAACCAGCGTCGACGTTTCCGGGTGCTTGAACTTGGGCTTGAAGAGAATTTCGCTGAGATTCGCCTGGGACATTGCGCGCTGCCTCTATAGATACGTCAGAGAGGGTCATTGTAACGCGCCAGTGGCGAAAAAATAACGCCCGGCATCACCGGGCGTTAAAAAATATGGATTAGCGACCAGAAATAGGTGGGACGAATACAACACCCATATCCCATGGCTGCTCGATCCAGGTATCCTGTGGGATATCAATGACATAATCGTCAACCAGCGGCTTGCCGGCCGGTTTCGCGAAGATAGTGACGAAATGCGCTTTTGGATACATTTCGCGGATAGCCACTGCCGTACCGCCGGTATCAACCAGATCGTCAATCACGATGAAACCTTCACCATCGCCTTCAGCGCGTTTCAGCACTTTCAGCTCACGCTGGTTGTCATGGTCGTAGCTGGAGATGCACACGGTATCGACATGACGAATACCCAGCTCACGTGCCAGCAGTGCCCCTGGTACCAGGCCGCCGCGGCTGACAGCGATGATGCCTTTCCACTGTTCGGATGGCATCAGGCGCGCAGCCAGTTTACGTGCATGAATCTGCAACATGTCCCAGGTGACGATGTATTTTTCGCTCATGTGAATTGTCCCAGCCTGTGTTTATACGGCTTAAAAAGTGTTCGAGGGGGAAAATGGTTGCGCGAGATTATAGAGATCTGAAGCACTAAAAACCAGTGCTAAGCGGTTACAGCGGGAGTTTTTACTTGCTTACCCCTACCAGCCGACAGAGAAAGTGGTATTCTCAAACCCACCTCGCAAGTCTGACTTGTGGTAACTCTAAACCTGCTAACCCCGTGACCTGCAAGATTGTCTGCAGGAGATCGACAAGGAGACTTACTGTGTCTGAACTGTCTCAACTATCGCCACAGCCGCTGTGGGATATTTTTGCCAAAATTTGCTCCATTCCTCACCCGTCCTATCACGAAGAACAGCTTGCCGAACACATCATGGGCTGGGCGAAGGAAAAAGGGCTGCACGCCGAACGCGACCAGGTTGGCAACATTCTGATCCGTAAACCCGCCACCGCAGGCATGGAAAACCGTAAACCGGTTGTGCTGCAGGCGCACCTGGACATGGTGCCACAGAAGAACAACGACACCGTTCACGACTTCACCAAAGATCCGATTCAGCCGTACATCGACGGCGAGTGGGTTAAAGCCCGCGGCACCACCCTGGGTGCGGATAACGGCATCGGTATGGCCTCTGCGCTGGCGGTGCTGGCCGACGATAGCGTTGAGCATGGTCCGCTGGAAGTGCTGCTGACCATGACCGAAGAAGCCGGTATGGATGGCGCGTTTGGTCTGCAACCGAACTGGCTGCAGTCGGATATTCTGATCAATACCGACTCCGAAGAGGAAGGCGAAATCTATATGGGTTGCGCCGGCGGTATCGATTTTATCTCCACGCTGCCACTGACCCGTGAAGCGATCCCGGCAGGGTTCCAGACCTTTAAGCTGACGCTGAAAGGTCTGAAAGGCGGCCACTCCGGCGGTGACATTCACTTAGGGTTAGGCAACGCCAACAAACTGCTGGCCCGTTTCCTGGCCGGTCATGCTGCCGAGCTGGATCTGCGTCTGGTGGATTTCAATGGCGGTACGCTGCGTAACGCTATCCCGCGTGAAGCGTTCGCGACCGTGGCGGTTGCCGCAGACAAAGCCGATGCGCTGAAAAAGCTCTCCTCCGTTTATCTGGATATCCTGAAAAACGAACTGGACGCCAAAGAGAAGAACCTGACCGTGGTTCTGGAAGCGAGCACCAGCGATAAAGCGGCGCTGACTGAACAGTCCCGCGACCGCTTTGTTCAGCTGCTGAACGCCACGCCAAACGGCGTGATCCGCAACTCTGACGTGGCGAAAGGCGTGGTGGAAACCTCTCTGAACGTCGGCGTGGTGACCATGGCTGACGACAGCGCAGAGATCATCTGCCTGATCCGCTCCCTGATCGACAGCGGGAAAGATTACGTGGTGAGCATGCTGGAATCTCTGGGCAAACTCTCTGGCGCGCAGACCGTCGCCAAGGGCAGCTACCCGGGCTGGCAGCCAGATGCGAGCTCGCCGGTGATGGCGCTGGTGCGTGAAACCTATCAGCGTCTGTTCAACAGCACGCCGAACATTCAGGTGATCCACGCTGGTCTGGAGTGCGGTCTGTTCAAAAAACCGTACCCGGATATGGATATGGTGTCTATCGGGCCAACCATTACCGGTCCGCACTCGCCGGATGAGCAGGTTCATATTGAAAGCGTGGGCCATTACTGGACCCTGCTGACGGAACTGCTGAAAGCGATCCCGGCGAAGTAATCAGCCGACTGTTGCCCCGCGGCACTGCGTTTGCCGGGCCTACAAGGTCAACATCGTTTGTCATTTGTAGGCCCGGTAAGCAAAGCGCCACCGGGCAGTAGTTTGTAGGCCCGGTAAGCGTGAGCGCCACCGGGCTTTTTTACAGCCCCAGCACCAGCTGCCGCTCAAGCTGCGGATCCAGCAGCGTGACATGTAATCCCACCAGCCGCACCCCGCGCCCTGCCCGACGCTCTTCCCAGGTTTTCTTTGCGGTGGCGATCAGATCGTCCTTGTTGAGCCGAGGCCAGACGTGCTCCTGCGTAGTTTGCTGAAAGTCGTTGAACTTCAGTTTTACCCCCTGCCGGGCAATCAGCAGATCCGGTTTGACCTTCGCCAGCCGCCGTTCCAGTTCCGGATAAAGCTGTTCGACAATAATGGTTTCACAGGCTGCCCACTCGTGGATATCCTCAGCCAGGGTCCGTTCCACACCGACCGATTTACGCAGCCGCTCGCTGTTAACGTTGCGCTCGTCAATGCCCTGGCTTCGCTCCCAGAGCACCCGGCCAAACTTACCAAAGCGCTTAAGTAACATGCCCAGATCGCTGTTCTGCACATCCTCGCAGGTGCGCAGTCCCATCTTCTCCAACTTTGCCGCAGAGACTTTACCCACGCCGGGGATCTTGCTGAGCGGCAACGTTTTGATAAATGCCGGGACCTCGTCAGGGGTAATCACGTACTGACCGTTGGGCTTATTGAGATCCGAGGCAATTTTGGCAAGAAATTTTACCGGGGCGACGCCCGCCGAGGCGGTGAGCTGCAGTTCATTGAAAATCGTCTGGCGGATCTCCTGCGCCATCAGCGTGGCGGAGCCGTGACAGTGCAGGCTGTCGGTGACATCCAGATAGGCTTCATCCAGCGACAGCGGTTCAATCAGGGAGGTGTAGCGGGAAAAGATGTCGCGGATATGGCTGGAGGCTTCTTTGTAGGCATCGAAGCGTCCCGGTAATAAGGTGAGGTGTGGGCAGAGTTTTAACGCCATAGCGGTTGGCATGGCGCTGCGCACGCCAAACTTACGCGCCGGATAGTTAGCGGTACTGATCACGCCACGCCGCTCGCGACTGCCGCCAATGGCAATGGGGATATCCCGCAGCGCCGGGTTATCCCGCATCTCCACCGCAGCAAAAAAACAGTCCATATCGACATGGATGATTTTGCGCATCGTCTTCACCACACCTGTAATTACATCCAGTATAACAAAGTACAAAAAATGCGTCAGCAGTTTTACTGTCTCACTTCTGTCATTAAACCGTGGTACAAGATAGAGCCAATAAACACTTTAAATTCATCAAGTTAATGCATTTGAAATGGAAATTTATTCATGAAAAAGATGATTATCGCTTCACTGCTGATCGCCTCAAACGCCTGGGCTGACCCGCAAATTATTGCTCACCGCGGCGGAACCGCCGATGCGCCGGAGAATACGCTGCCTGCCATTGCCCTGGCGCTGGAAAATCATGCTCAGGCTATCTGGATAACCGTGCAGCTCAGCCGTGACGGCGTTCCCGTTCTGTATCGTCCCAGCGATTTGAGTGCGTTAACCCCCGCTCAGGGAAAAGTGTCCCAGTACACCCAGGCAGAGCTGGCGACATTTAACGCAGGTGCGAAATGGAAAGAGAGCGTTACCGGCGCCACTATTCCAACGCTGAAAGCCGTGCTTGAACGCTGGCCTGAGACCCGCTTCTATATTGATATCAAATCCCCGGATGCTGATGCAGTCGGGATGGGCAAGCAGCTGCTGACCGTGCTGAAAGAGACCAACAGCCTGAACCGCGTGCGCGTGTACTCTACCGAAGATCGCTATCTGGATGCGCTGCCCGCAGAAATACCGCGTTTTGTCACCCGCAGTGAAACGCGTACCCGGCTGGCAAATATCTCGCTGAACCACGTGTGCCAGGCACCAGCAAAGACAATGGACGCATACTGGTACGGGCTGGAGCTGAACCGCAAGGTCGAGGTGGTGGAGAAGTTTACCCTGGGCGAGGGGATCTCTCCGGCAACCCTGACATGGGACAAAGAGGCGATGGACTGTTTCCGCTCGCAGGGTAATGGTCACATTATCCTGCTGGGGGTAAATTCCGCGGAGGATTACCAGAAAGCAAAAGCGCTGGGGGCCGATGGGGTGATGGTCGATTCCCCAGCCCAGGCGCGGGAGTGGCTTAAGTAAAAAAACAGGCCGCTTGATGCGGCCTGTTTATTTCAGAGGATCCGGTTTTGCTGGCGCTGCGCCTCACGCGCCATACGCTTTTTACGCGCATCGCACGGCTCAGGGCAATCGCAAACTTTCTCCATCCCCAGGGAAGAGATGCCACCACAGCTGCCCTGAATGCTTTTGCGCTTAATCAGCCAGCCGAGGGACATGCCGAAGATCACCAGCACAAAAACGGCAAAGGTCAGCACGAAGGTCATCATCATCAGCCTCCAAAATCATCCAGCATGATGTTCTCATCTTCCACGCCCAGATCCTGCAGCATTTTAATGACTGCGGCGTTCATCATCGGCGGACCACACATATAGAACTCACAGTCTTCCGGCGCGGCATGGTGCTTCAGATAGTTTTCATACAGGACGTTATGAATAAAGCCGGTATAGCCGGTCCAGTTGTCTTCCGGCTGCGGATCGGAAAGCGCAATGTGGAAGGTAAAGTTCGGGTTGTCCCGCGCAAGCTGTTCAAACTCATCCTGATAGAACATTTCGCGCAGCGAACGGGCACCATACCAGAAGCTGATTTTACGCTTACTGCCGAGGCGCTTAAGCTGGTCAAAAATGTGCGAGCGCATCGGCGCCATGCCGGCGCCCCCGCCGATAAAGACCATTTCGGCGTCGGTATCTTTAGCAAAGAACTCACCAAATGGACCGGAGATAGTAACTTTATCTCCCGCTTTCAGCGACCAGATATAAGAAGACATGATCCCCGGCGGTGCGTCCGGCACGTTTGGTGGCGGCGTGGCAATACGCACGTTGAGCATGATAATGCCCTTCTCTTCCGGGTAGTTAGCCATTGAATAGGCGCGCAGCGTCGGCTCTTTTACCTCAGAGACAAAACGGAACAGGTTGAATTTATCCCAGTCACCGCGGTACTTCTCAGGCACATCAAAATCTTTATACGCGACAGTATGTTCCGGGCATTCAATCTGAATGTATCCGCCCGCACGGAACGGCACGTCTTCCCCGTCGGGAACCCGCAGCTTCAGCTCTTTAATGAAGGTGGCTTTGTTATCATTGGAGATAACTTCACACTGCCACTTCTTAATGCCGAAGATCTCCTCCGGCAGTTCGATCTTCATGTTCTGGCGAACCGCCACCTGGCAAGCCAGACGACAGCCCTCTTTCGCTTCGCGCTTGCTGATGTGCGACAGTTCCGTTGGCAGAATATCGCCGCCGCCCTCTTTGACGGTCACGCGGCATTGTCCGCATGAACCGCCGCCACCGCAGGCAGAGGAGATAAAAATGCCATTGCCAGAGAGGGTGTTCAGCAACTTGTCGCCCGCAGGCGTCAGGATCTGCTTATCTGCCTCATCGTTTATCTCAATGATCACATCGCCGGAATTGACCAGCTTTGAGCGCGCCACCAGAATCAGCCCCGAGAGCACCAGCACGATCAGCGTGAACATCACTACGCCAAGAATAATTTCCATAGATTTTGCCCTTACAGCTGCACACCGGAGAAGGACATAAAGCCCAGCGCCATCAGACCAGTGGTGATAAAGGTGATCCCTAAGCCGCGCAGACCGGCCGGCACGTTGGCATACTTCATTTTTTCACGCAGACCCGCCAACGCCACAATAGCCAGCATCCAGCCAATACCAGAGCCGAAACCGTACACTATCGACTCGGTAAAGTTGTAATCACGCTGAACCATAAACGATACGCCACCGAAGATGGCGCAGTTCACCGCAATCAGCGGCAGGAAGATGCCCAGCGCCGTATACAGTGACGGGAAGTATTTATCGAGGATCATCTCGAGGATCTGAACCAGTGCCGCAATCACCCCAATGAAGGTGATAAAGTTGAGGAAGCTCAGGTCAATCCCCTCAACCAGCGCGCTGTCGCGTAGCACCAGGTTAAATACCAGGTTGTTGATCGGGACTGACAGCCCCAGCACCACCGTGACGGCAATGCCCAGCCCGAAGGCGGTCGATACCTTTTTGGAGACCGCGAGGAAAGTACACATCCCGAGGAAAAACGCGAGCGCCATGTTTTCGACAAACACCGCGCGCACAAACAAGCTAATGTAATGAGCCATTGTCGGTTACTCCTTTTCCTGCTGTTCAGGGCGCCAGGTTCTCACCGCCCAGATCAACAAACCGATAATGAAGAACGCGCTGGGCGCCAGCAGGAACAAGCCGTTTGGCAGATACCAGCCACCGTTTTGTACGGTTTCAAGGACAGGAATACCAAACAGTTTGCCGCTGCCAAGAAGCTCGCGCAGGAAACCGACCGTCAGCAGGATCACGCCATAGCCAAGACCGTTGCCGATACCGTCCATAAAGCTGGCCAGCGGCGGCATTTTCATCGCATAGGCTTCTGCACGTCCCATCACGATGCAGTTGGTGATGATCAGGCCAACAAAGACCGACAGCTGTTTTGAGATTTCGTAGGCAAATGCCCGCAGCAGCTGATCCACCACAATGACCAGCGAGGCGATGATCGCCATCTGCACGATAATGCGCACGCTGTTCGGGATGTGGTGGCGGATCATTGAGATAAACAAGCTGGAAAACGCCGTCACCAGCGTTACCGCCAGGGTCATCACCACGGCGGTCTCCAGTTTTGTGGTGACCGCCAGCGCCGAACAGACGCCCAGTACCTGCAGGGTAATCGGGTTGTTGGCGATGAGCGGCCCAATAAGCACCCGTTTAACTTCTTTCAGTTCGCCCACATCAGCCATTGTTCAGCTCTCCTTCACGTACCTTTTTGAGAAAAGGACCAAAACCCATCTCGCCCATCCAGAAATCAAAGCTATGCTGCACACCGTTTGAGGTCAGCGTGGCGCCCGACAGGCCATCGATGGCGTACTCATCACCCGGACGTGCCCCGCCTTTCACCACTTTAAGCGCCGGCTGGCCGTTATCATCCAGCACTTTTTTGCCGACAAACTGCGCCCGCCAGGCTGGGTTTTCGACTTCGCCGCCCAGCCCCGGGGTTTCGCCCTGATCGTAGTAAGTGATGCCCTTGACGGTGCGTCCATCGGTGTTGAGCGCCACGAAGGCATACATCATCGACCACAGACCATTGCCATAGACCGGCAGAACCAGCTCCTGGACACGGTTTTGTTCATCGCGTACCAGATAAATCTCCGCCGTATTGCTGCGGCGTTTGATGCCTGCCGGATCCTGACTGGCCTCCAGTACCGTGCTGCGCTGCGGATCTTTCAGCGCCTGGGCCTGATTGTAAGTGGATGGATCGGTCTCCAGCAGCTCGCCAGTATTGAGATCCACCAGACGTGGCGTGATGCGTGAAGCAAAGGTCTGCGCCACATCCTCAGCCCTCATTTCGCCGTTCATCAGCCCGGCGACGGCCAGGATGTTACGTTGTTTATCCAGGGCGCGTTGCTCCTGCTGACGGGATTTAAGACCCACCGCAGATCCTGCTACCACAATGGAGCAGACCAGGCAAAGCACCACCACCACCATCAGCGTCTTGCCGATAGTGTCATTATTTCTAATCTCAGCCACGCGCCTTCCTCCGTTTGATGTTGGCACGCACCACCAGGTAATCGAACAGCGGCGCAAACAGGTTGGCGAACAGGATCGCCAGCATCATCCCTTCCGGATAGGCCGGGTTCACCACGCGGATAAGGACGCACATCGCACCAATAAGCGCCCCGTAATACCATTTTCCTTTATTGGTAAAGGATGCTGAAACCGGATCTGTCGCCATAAACATCATGCCGAAGGCGAACCCGCCCAGCACCAGATGCCAGTACCACGGCATGGCGAACATCGGATTCGTCGCCGAACCGATCAGGTTAAACAGCGTCGCGGTGAGGATCATGCCAAGCATGACGCCTGCCACAATGCGCCAGGAGGCGACACGGCCAAAGAGAATGATGGCTCCGCCAATCAGGATCATCAGCGTGGAAACTTCGCCGACTGACCCAGGAATGGTACCGATAAAGGCATCGAACCAGCTAACCGGCTGTCCGGTGGCGTTGTTGACCAGCGCCTCACCGCCGCGAGCGGCCCACTGGGAGAGTGGCGTTGCGCCGGAAAACCCGTCGGCGGCGGTCCAGACCAGATCGCCGGAGATTTGCGCCGGATAAGCAAAGAACAGGAACGCGCGCCCGGCGAGGGCCGGGTTAAGGAAGTTACGTCCGGTACCGCCGAAGATCTCCTTCGCCATCACCACACCAAAGGTGATCCCCAGCGCCGCCTGCCACAGTGGCAACGTCGGTGGCACAATCAGGGCAAACAGAATGGAGGTGACAAAGAAGCCTTCGTTGATTTCATGCTTACGCACGATGGCAAACAGCACTTCCCAGAAGCCGCCGACCAGAAAGACCGTCATGTAAATGGGCAGGAAGTAGACCGCCCCCAGCGTCATCATGCTGATCCAGCCGGCATCAGGCGCAAAGCTCACGCCCAGCGTCTGCGCCAGCCGGTAGTGCCAGTCGCCAGCGATAACCTGCTGAAGTTGCTGCGCATCGTACAGATGGTTAAGCGCGGGGATGGTTTGCAGACCGACGTTGTACATGCCCCAGAACATCGCCGGGAACACAGCGAACCAGACGAGGATCATCATACGTTTGAGATCGATGGCGTCGCGCACGTGCGCGGCCCCTTTCGTCACCTGCCCTTGCGTATACAGGAGCGTCGCGGTCGCTTCAAAAAGCGGGTAGTACTTTTCCAGCTTGCCGCCGTGAGTAAAATGCGGCTCCAGTTTTTCAATGAGATGTTTCAGGCCCATCAGTTATCCTTCCTGCTCAATGCGGGTTAACACCTCGCGCAACACCGGTCCGTATTCATATTTGCCGGGGCAAACGTAGGTGCAGAGCGCCAGATCTTCTTCATCCAGCTCCAGACAGCCCAGCGCCTGAGCACCGTCAGTATCACCCGCCAGCAGATCGCGCAGCAGCACGGTCGGCAGGATGTCGAGCGGCATCACCCGTTCGTAGTTGCCGATAGGCACCATCGCCCGCTCGCCGCCGTTGGTATCGGTGGAGAAGTTGAACAGCTTGTTGCGCAGGAAATGGCCCAGCGTCGTACGGGTGATAGAGAACTTCTCTTTGCCCGGCATCACCCAGCCAAAGAGCTCTTTCTCACGCCCTTCCTTCACCACGCTGACCTGCAAATGGAAGCGCCCGAGGTACGCCTGCACCCCGACGGCATGTCTGCCGCTCAGTACAGAACCCGAAATATGACGGTTTTCACCTTCCAGGGTTTCGTCCACCAGCAGCTCGTTGATGTCTGCGCCAAGGCAGGTGCGTACCAGGCGCGGATGGCGCATCTGCGGGCCGCCCAGGGCGATAACCCGCTCGGTGCAAAGCTGGCCGGTAGTGAACAGCTTGCCGATAGCGATAACGTCCTGATAGTTCAGATGCCAGACCTGTTTGGTCAGGCTCACCGCCTCCAGGAAATGGATGTGCGTACCCACAAGCCCTGCCGGATGCGGCCCGGCGAAGGTATTAAAGGTGACTTGCCCCTGCGGGTGTCCGCCCAGTTTGCCGCCGCTTGCCTGGCAGACATGCACTTTGCCCTCCGTCAGACGCGTGAGCAGGGTTAGCCCGGCATCAAATGCCTGACGCTGCGCCAGAATGAGCGGCTGCGGGTCGGCGCAGAGCGGGTTGGTGTCCATGGCGGTGACAAAAATGGCTGCCGGGACGGTGCCGGGCACCGGGGTTTTGCTGAAGGGGCGGGTACGAAATGCCGTCCACAGTCCCGACTCCAGCAGTTGGGATTGCACAGCCTCACGGGTAAGGGTGGCGAGCGCCGTCGCATCGTGACGGGTAAACTCGCGCTCACCCTCACCTTCGATGCGGATCACCACCGACTGTAGTACCCGGCGTTCGCCACGATGAATAGCGACTACCGTCCCGCTGGCGGGTGCGGTAAAGAAGACCCCAGGATTTTTTTTATCCTCGAATAGCGGCTGCCCCTTGATGACGCTGTCGCCTTCCTGTACCAGCATCGTGGGGCGCATGCCCACGTAATCGTCCCCCAGAAGCGCAACATGGCGAGGCATCGGACAGGGCGAAATCTGCTGATCGGGAATGCCAGAAATCGGCAAATCAAGTCCTTTTCTGATTCTAATCATAGTGTTAGTTGTTATCCATGAAAAATCGTTCCGGCCAGATAGCCGGACGAGTCAGAAGTCGTTTCACAGGAGAAGAAAGGCAGTGAACGCTCACTCATGTTACATGCAGGATCGTGGCTGACCCTGAGAAAAGCATCCTTTCTTCACCTTCGGTCGTAAGACGCGGGGAGTGTACCATTTCTGCCAATCAGGCGGCAGCGATAACGCAGCGGCGGGTGCTAAAATGCGACCGATTACGCAAAGTTCTCAATGCCAGCACGGCCAATCCAGGTTATAAGGAGAACTATTTTGTAAACCGACGCGCTGACGCTTGCGAAAAAATGCAGTGGTGCTAATGTGAGCGCTCCTAATGCAGATTAATCTGATTTCGGGTCTCTTTTGCCGTCCTGGCAAGTTGGTTAGGTTTTATCAAGGAACATGTAGTATGCGTAAAATCGCATTGTTCATTGCGATGCTTCTTATTCCGTGCGTTTCGTTTGCCGGGCTGCTCAGCAGCAACAGCTCAACAACGCCGATTAGCAAAGAATACAAACAGCAGTTGATGGGCTCTCCGGTCTATATCCAGATCTATAAGGAAGAGCGCACGTTAGACCTGTTCGTGAAGATGGGTGAGACGTATCAGCTGCTCGACAGCTATAAAATCTGCAACTACTCCGGTGGCCTTGGCCCGAAACAGCGTCAGGGCGATTTCAAAAGCCCGGAGGGGTTCTACAGCGTTCAGCGTAACCAGCTAAAACCTGACAGTCGCTTCTATAAAGCGATCAACATTGGTTTCCCCAATGCCTTTGACCGTGCGCACGGCTATGACGGTAAATATCTGATGATTCATGGTGCCTGTGTGTCAGTGGGTTGCTACGCCATGACCGACAGCGGTATTGATGAGATCTTCCAGTTTGTAACTGGCGCGTTGGTCTTTGGCCAGTCTGCGGTGCAGGTCAGCATCTATCCGTTCCGCATGACCGATGCCAATATGCAGCGTCACAAGAGCTCATACTACGCCGATTTCTGGAAACAGCTGAAGCCGGGTTATGACTACTTCCAGCAGACGCACAAGCCGCCGACCGTTTCGGTGGTGGATGGACGTTATGTGGTCAGCAAGCCGCTGAGCCACGAAGTCGTCCAGCCACAGCTGGCGTCAAACTACGCGCTCCCCCAGACAAAATAAGATCCACTCGCCTGGCATGATTCTTTGCCAGGCTTCATTGCCCGTCAGCGGCTGAGTGGCGATCACCGTGACCACATCGTTGGGTGTGGTTTCGGTCTGAAAATCGATTTCCACATCCTGATCCAGCAGTTTTGCCACGCCGAACGGCGCCCGCCGGGTGATCCAGAACAGGTTCGTCGAGCAGAACGCCATCACATACCGCCCGTCCGACAGCAGCATATTAAAGACCCCTTTCTCCCGCAGCTCCGTCGCCAGCGAGGCCACGTATTTAAAGACCGCGGTCATGTTGCCCGGCGTGCGCGGATAGCGCTCGGTCAGCTTATGCAGCAGCCAGCAAAAGGCCTTTTCGCTGTCGGTTTCACCAACCGGGCGAAAATTACCGGTCTCCAGCGACTTATAGCCCGTAAGTTGCCCGTTATGCGCGTAGGTCCAGTTACGGCCCCACAGCTCACGGGTAAACGGATGGGTATTTTCCAGCGCCACTTCACCGCGGTTGGCCTGGCGAATATGCGCCACCACCGAGCAGGATTTAATCGGATAGTCCTGCACCAGTTTGGCAATGGGGGAGTTGAAGCTGGGTTGTGGGTCCTTGAACGTGCGACAGCCTTTTCCTTCGTAGAAGGTGATACCCCAGCCGTCTTTATGCGGCCCGGTTCCTCCACCGCGCTGCACCAGTCCGGTGAAACTAAAGCAGATATCGGTTGGCACATTGGCGCTCATCCCGAGCAGTTCGCACATATCTCACCTCCACAACAGCGGGGGGCACTCACCCCCCAGCGAAGTCTTACTTAACCATCTCTTTTTCAATCAGCTGGATCAGGATGTGGATCACTTTGATATGAATTTCCTGAATACGGTCAGCGTAACCGAAGTGAGGCACACGAATTTCGATATCTGCGGTGCCTGCCATTTTGCCGCCATCTTTGCCAGTAAGGGTGATAACTTTCATCCCCTTCTCACGAGCCGCTTCAATGGCTTTGATGACGTTGCCGGAGTTGCCGGAGGTGGAGATCCCCAGCAGGACATCCCCTTCACGCCCTACCGCTTCAACATAGCGGGAGAAGACATAATCGTAACCAAAGTCGTTGCTCACGCAGGAGATGTGGCTGACGTCAGAGATCGCGATCGCCGGGTAGCCCGGACGGTTTTCACGATAACGCCCCGTCAGCTCTTCGGCAAAGTGCATGGCATCACAATGTGAACCACCATTGCCGCAGGAGAGCACTTTACCGCCCGCTTTAAAGCTGTCGGCCAGCAGGACCGCCGCGCGCTGAATAGCGTGGATATTGGCTTCATCTTTCAGAAAGTTGGCCAGCGTTTCCGCCGCTTCGTTCAGTTCGTTACGAATAAGATCCTGGTACATGAGGATAATCCTTCAGTATTGATGAAATAACAGAGCAAGTTTACCGGATAGCGGTAAAAGCGAGAAGCTAAAGCCATGGGAATCGTCGGGCGTTTTGCGTTTTTGTGCCGGGTAAAACCTGAACAATGTGAACCAGGTTGTAATTATTTTGTGAATGCATTGCTAAAAGAAATAACATCCACTACAACCATATCATCACAAGTGGTCAGACCTCCTACAAGACAGGGAGCAATTCTTTATGATGATTTTAAGTATTCTGTTAACCGTTGTTCTGCTCGGGGTGTTGTTCTATCACCGGGTCAGCTTAATGCTGAGCAGTCTTATCTTACTGGCCTGGACCGCTGCCCTTGGCGTGACCGGCATCTGGAACATCTGGGTGCTGGTTCCGCTGGCAATTATCCTGGTGCCGTTCAACGTGCGCTCGATGCGTAAATCCCTGATTTCTGCCCCGGTCTTCCGTGGTTTCCGTAAGGTGATGCCGCCGATGTCGCGTACCGAAAAAGAGGCGATCGACGCGGGCACCACCTGGTGGGAAGGCGAGCTGTTCCAGGGCAACCCTGACTGGAAAAAGCTGCATAACTATCCGCAGCCGCGCCTGACTGCTGAAGAGCAGGCGTTTATTGACGGTCCGGTTGAAGAAGCCTGCCGGATGGCGAACGACTTCCAGATCACCCATGAGATGGCCGATCTGCCGCCGGAGCTGTGGGCATTTTTAAAAGAGCATCGCTTCTTCGCGATGATCATCAAGAAAGAGTACGGCGGGCTGGAGTTCTCTGCGTATGCCCAGGCTCGGGTGCTGCAAAAACTGTCCGGCGTCTCCGGGATCCTGGCGATCACCGTCGGTGTACCTAACTCATTAGGCCCAGGCGAACTGCTGCAACATTACGGTACTGAAGAGCAAAAAAATCACTACCTGCCGCGCCTGGCCCGTGGTCTGGAAATCCCTTGCTTCGCACTCACCAGCCCGGAAGCGGGTTCCGATGCGGGCGCTATCCCCGATACGGGTGTGGTCTGCATGGGCGATTGGCAGGGTGAGCAAGTTCTGGGTATGCGTCTGACCTGGAACAAACGCTACATTACGCTGGCACCTATCGCCACCGTGCTCGGTCTGGCCTTTAAACTCTCCGACCCGGACAAGCTGTTAGGCGGCGAAGAGGATCTGGGTATCACCTGCGCGCTGATCCCGACCACCACACCTGGCGTGGAGATTGGTCGTCGCCACTTCCCGCTGAACGTACCGTTCCAGAACGGTCCGACCCGCGGTCAGGATATCTTTGTGCCGATCGATTACATCATCGGCGGCCCGAAAATGGCCGGTCAGGGCTGGCGTATGCTGGTTGAGTGTCTGTCTGTTGGCCGTGGTATTACCCTGCCGTCGAACTCAACCGGCGGTCTGAAATCGGTGGCAATGGGGATTGGCGCTTACGCCCACATCCGCCGTCAGTTCAAAATCTCTATCGGTAAGATGGAAGGGATTGAGGAGCCGCTGGCCCGTATCGCAGGTAACGCCTATGTGATGGATGCCGCCGCTTCCTTAATTACCTATGGCATCATGCTGGGTGAAAAACCGGCCGTGCTGTCCGCCATCGTGAAGTACCACTGTACCCACCGTGCCCAGCAGTCGATCATTGATGCGATGGATATTGCCGGCGGTAAAGGCATTATGCTGGGTGAAGGTAACTTCCTGGCACGTGGCTATCAGGGCGCACCGATTGCCATCACCGTTGAAGGGGCGAATATTCTGACCCGCAGCATGATGATCTTCGGTCAGGGGGCAATCCGCTGCCATCCATACGTGCTGGAAGAGATGGCCGCCGCGCAGAACAACGACGTGGATGCCTTCGATAAACTGCTGTTTAAACATATCGGCCATGTCGGTAGCAATAAAATGCGCAGCCTGTGGCTGGGCCTGACCCGCGGCCTGACCAGCGCCACGCCAACCGGCGACGCGACCCGTCGTTACTACCAGCATCTGAACCGTCTGAGTGCCAACCTTGCGCTGCTCTCTGACGTGTCAATGGCGGTGCTGGGCGGTAGCCTGAAACGCCGGGAACGCATCTCCGCCCGACTGGGTGATGTGCTGAGCCAGATCTTCCTCGCCTCGGCGGTACTGAAACGCTATGACGATGAAGGCCGTCATGAAGCGGACCTGCCGCTGGTCCACTGGGGCGTGCAGGATGCGCTGTATCAGGCGGAACAAGCCATCGACGATCTGCTGGCCAACTTCCCGAACCGCTTTGTGGCAGGCGCCCTGCGCGTGGTGATCTTCCCGACCGGTCGTCACTATCTGGCCCCGTCCGATAAGCTGGATCATAAAGTGGCGAAGATCCTGCAGGTACCGAGCGCAACCCGCTCCCGTATTGGCCGCGGTCAGTATCTGACCCCAAGCGAGCATAACCCGGTCGGTCTGCTGGAAGAGGCGCTGCTGGATGTGATGGCGGCCGACCCGATTCACCAGAAGATCTGCAAGCAACTGGGTAAAAACCTGCCCTTCACCCGCCTGAACGAGCTGGCTAAAGAGGCGCTGGCGGGCGGCATCATCACCAAAGATGAAGCGGACCTGCTGATTAAAGCCGAAGAGAGCCGTCTGCGCAGTATTAACGTTGATGATTTTGACGCTGAAGAGCTGGCGACACAGCCGGTAAAGCTGAAAGAGATCGTGCGTAAACCTGAAGCTGCGTAAGCCATTTCAGCCCGCCAAAACCCCGCCTCGTGCGGGGTTTTTTATTGCCACCCGTTTCTCTGTTTGTCGTGCTACAGTGTCAAAATGGGGTTATTCGAGGAGTCTTAACTGTGCCTGGTCTGAAGATTACGCTTTTGCAACAACCGCTGGTGTGGATGGATGGTCCGGCCAACCTGCGCCATTTTGATCGTCAGCTGGAAGGGATCGCCGGACGGGATATTATTATCCTGCCCGAGATGTTCACCACTGGCTTCGCCATGGAGGCGGCTAAGCAGTCCCTGCCGCAGGACGAGCTGGTTGCCTGGATGCAGGCCAGAGCGCAACAAACCCAGGCGTTAATCGCTGGCAGCGCAGCGTTGCAGACCGAACGCGGACCGGTGAACCGTTTTCTGCTGGTGGAGCCCGAGGGCAAGGTGCACTTCTACGATAAGCGCCATCTGTTCCGCATGGCGGACGAGCACCAGCACTATGAAGCGGGTAACGAGCGGGTTGTCTTTGAGTGGCGCGGCTGGCGCATTCTGCCGTTGGTCTGTTACGACCTGCGTTTCCCGGTGTGGTCCCGTAACCGCGATGATTACGACCTGGCGATCTACGTCGCCAATTGGCCGGCGCCCCGCTCTCTCCACTGGCAGGCGCTGCTGACGGCACGTGCGATTGAGAACCAGGCCTATATCGCTGGCTGCAACCGGGTCGGTACTGACGGCAACGGGCATCACTACCGGGGCGACAGCCGGGTGATCAACCCGCAGGGTGAGATTATTGCCACCGCTGAGCCGCATCATGCAACCCGGATTGATGCCGAGCTGTCGCTGACCGCGCTGAGGGAGTACCGGGAGAAGTTTCCTGCCTGGCAGGATGCGGATCCGTTTAGTATTGACTGAAGGGTAAAGCCGCACTGTCCTTGTCCCCTCACCTCATCGGCATAAAGGGACAGGAGCGGTGCGGCTCTGCTGTTTGTTACTTCATCTAATGAAAGGCGTCAGTCTTTTTCTTACAGCATGCGTTGCAGGATTTCGCGCTGTCCCTTGAAGGTATATTTGATTACCGCCGCGACATGCCCAAGCAGAATCAGGCCCAGTAAAATGCAGCTAACGCGATGCACTTTAAAGAAGAATTCATTAACTTCAATCGTGTTAATCGGATGAGTAATCGGCAGCAGCCCAAACAGGCTGTAATCTTTGTGCAGCATCAGGAAGCCGCTGGCCAGCACCAACATAATGGTCAGATAAAACAGCTCATGGATAAAAACCACCATCTGCTTTTTCCGCCCCGCCACCGTTGCCGGATAAGGCACTGAAGGACGAAAGAAGCGCCAGACAAAACGCACCAGCATGATTGGCGTTGCAATGGTGCCAAGCGACATATTCAACACAGAAAAAAAGGTAAACCAACGGGTCCCTTCCAGCGCGTGAAGAATGTAGCCCATGCACATGGCGTAGATAATGACGGCTGCAACCACCCAGTGTAAAAGGCGAGAAAAGCGATCGTAACGTGTGGGAATAACGGAAGAAGTTTGCATATCCTTGTCCTCTAAAACGTAATAACCTGGCGTCCTTTGAAGCCATGCGTCCAGAAATCATTCGCCCTGCCCTGCTTTAATCCTGCGCCGGGTTTAACAATGAAATTCTTCTCCGCAAAATAGGATATTGCCCTGCCCCTTAATAGAAGAACGCAGACCATTTTTAACCTCTTCTTTTTTCCCGTTAACCGGTTGGGCGACTGGAGCGTTGTTGAATTTATTATTTATGCAGGCCGGAAAAAGATAAGGAGGAGTCTATCGTTGCGAATACGCTGAATGAGGATAACGGAACCTGGGCATTTTCAGGCTCAACGGCATAAGCCAGACGGAAGATGTTGCTGGGGAAAGTTGCACAAAAACAGAGATCGAAAAAAGGCCCATGTTATTGCTAACATGGGCCTGAATGTGGCGGAACGGACGGGACTCGAACCCGCGACCCCCTGCGTGACAGGCAGGTATTCTAACCGACTGAACTACCGCTCCGCTGTGTTCCCTTGGTAACGAGGCAGATATTACGGTTTACCCTCGATCCCGTCAATGCTTTTTCTCTGCTTTTGAATCGTTTGCTGCAAAAACGATCCAAACGGTTATTTTACCAGCATTTCAGCGGCTTTTAGCCTCGCCAGAGGCAGCTTCCGCCCTTCTTCTGCACCAGATCCAGACGGGATTCATGCGCCATTAACTCTTCATCACTCGCAAGTATAACGCGCAGCGCGCTGGACTTACGAATAATGCGCTGAATTTCGCTCTCGCCGGACTCTTGCTGCGCCTCGTTATCGGCATTAAACGCCAGGGCGGTCTGGCCACCCGTCATGATCAGATAAACATCCGCCAGGATCTGGGCATCGAGCAGTGCCCCGTGTAGCGTTCGTTTGCTGTTATCTATCTCATAGCGCGAGCACAACGCGTCAAGGCTGTTCCGCTTGCCGGGGAACATCTTCCTTGCCATCGCCAGGCTATCAGTGACCTTGCAGAAGGCGTCTGTTTTCGGCAGGCCGCGGTTGAGCTTGCTGAATTCGTAATCCATAAAGCCGATATCGAACGAGGCGTTATGAATGACAAGCTCGGCGCCTTTAATGTAGTCGATGAATTCATCGGCAACGTCGGCAAAGGTAGGTTTATCGAGCAGAAACTCATCTGCAATACCGTGAACGCCAAAGGCTTCCGGGTCCACCAGCCGGTCTGGCTTCAGGTAAACGTGAAAGTTATTGCCGGTAAGACGGCGGTTAACCACCTCTACCGCACCGATCTCGATGATCTTATGCCCTTCATAGTGAGCACCGATCTGGTTCATACCCGTCGTTTCGGTATCGAGAACGATGATCCTGTCGGCGTTATGTGTGTCTGCAATACTCATTCTGTCAGCCTGTTCTTATTAACGATGACATTGTAATCAACCTGACCTGGCGTTCAAAGGCTAATTCACGCGGACTTTATTTTGCCGTGCCGAGGAAGACCATTTATGTCAGACTTACCGTTTTTATTACAGGATGTCTGCCAGGATGCGTAAACAGGTAGAGATTTACACCGATGGCTCGTGCCTCGGCAATCCGGGCCCAGGGGGTTACGGCGCCATTTTGCGGTATCGACAGCACGAAAAAACTTTCAATGAAGGCTTTCGCCTGACCACCAACAACCGCATGGAGTTGATGGCCGCGATTGTGGCTCTTGAGGCACTGAAAGAGCATTGCGATATTGTGCTGAGTACCGACAGCCAGTATGTACGCCAGGGGATCACCCAGTGGATCCACAACTGGAAAAAACGCGGCTGGAAAACCGCGGACAAAAAACCGGTGAAGAATGTCGATCTCTGGCAACGCCTGGATGCGACGCTCAGCCAGCATAAAATCCAGTGGGAATGGGTGAAAGGCCACGCCGGACATCCCGAAAACGAACGCTGCGACGAACTGGCGCGCGCTGCTGCGCTCAATCCGCAGCATGACGATGTGGGGTATAAACCGGAAGCCTGATCAGGGCTTCCGGTACTGCCGCGTGGCACCTACAGCGGGGCGCAATTGGGTCTTGGCTTTGCCTGATTTCATCGGATTGAGCGTCAGGGGGATGGTTCTCTTGCGCGCCACAATTAGCTGCATACAGCCCAGCGCCGGAAAATGGGTGCTGAGTAACTTCCCGCCCTGCCGCGTCCAGGGTATCACCTGAAAACCGCTCTGGTGCATCACCTCAAAATTGAGCAGCGAGAGCCAGTCCAGCTGGCGCATCAGCGTGAACATGCGGCTGTTATAGGGTGGCGTGCGACGCAGCACCGGCACCAGCTTTCTCAGCCCCATCAGACTCATCGGGTTAAAGCCGCTAATCACCAGCCAGCCATCATCAATCAAAACCCGATCGGCTTCCCGCAGCAGACGGTGCGGGTCATCGCACCAGGGCAGCAAATGTGCCAACAGGCACGCATCAACGGACTTCTCGGCAAAAGGGAGCTGCAGCGGATTGGCCTTCACCTGAACGGGTTCCCCGCCCAGCGAAACATTGACCTGATGCGAGATGGCGCAGCTTTCAGAGTTGATTTCCGCGCTCAGATTGCCAATCTTAAGCAGGTGAAAACCATACATTTTCGCAAACCAGGGCTTAAGCTGTAACTCGAGCGCTTCACGATAGTATTCACCCCAGGGCAACTCCGCCCAGTGTTTCGGTGCGGTAACAATCTGAGGTATCCTTGCCGGTTTCATCAAAACACCCGCCACGCTATGAGAGGTAATGTATGAATCTTAACAGTATTTCTGCTTTTCAGGACAATTACATCTGGGTTTTAAGCAATGATGAGGGTCGTTGCGTGATTGTCGATCCTGGCGAGGCGGAGCCGGTGTTAAACGCCATCGAGCAAAACCAGTGGCAGCCGGAAGCCATTCTGCTCACGCATCATCACCATGACCATGTGGGCGGCGTGGCGGCACTCTGCGCAAAATTTCCGCATCTTGTGGTATACGGTCCTGCTGAGACACAAGATAAGGGGGCTACGCGCGTAGTAAAAGATGGCGAAAAGATCCTCATTCTAACGTTGGAATTTTCTGTAATTGCAACACCGGGTCACACTTCTGGACATATTTCGTACTTTAGCTTCCCTTATCTTTTCTGTGGGGACACAATGTTCTCTGGTGGCTGCGGACGACTCTTCGAAGGCACTCCAGCCCAGATGTACCAGTCCTTCCAGAAAATTAACGCTCTCCCCGACGATACCCTTATTTGTTGCGCACATGAATACACTTTAGCGAATATGAAGTTTGCGATGCACGTTCTGCCTGAGGATAGTGCGATTCAGGATTATTACCGCAAAGTGAATGAGTTACGTGCAAAAAACCAAAAAACACTGCCCGTAATTCTGAAAAATGAACGTAAAATTAATTTATTTCTTAGAACAAATGACATTGATTTAGTTAATAAAATTAAAGAAGAAACAAATATGTTACAACCTGAGGATTGTTTCGCGTGGTTAAGGGCAAAGAAAGATGACTTCTGACAATTGCATGTTGCCTTTTTAACTATTCGTCGTTATCATCGCTCGTCTTTTAAGCAACTATTGACACACACATGAAGGCAAAAGCGATATTACTCGCCTCTGTCCTGCTTGTGGGTTGCCAGTCGTCACAGAACACTGGCAACGTACAACAGCACGCACAGAGCCTTTCTGCAGCTGGTCAAGGGGAAGCAGGGAAGTTCACAAGTCAATCGCGATGGGCAGACGATGGGACGTCCTTCGCACAGGATCAAGACTTGTGGGTCTCTATTGGTGACGAGCTAAAGATGGGAATTCCGGAAAACAGCCGGATTCGCGAACAGAAACAGAAGTATTTAAGCAATAAGAGCTATCTCCACGATGTAACTTTACGGGCAGAGCCGTATATGTACTGGATAGCAGGGCAAGTTAAGAAACGTAACATGCCCATGGAACTGGTACTACTACCCATAGTGGAGAGCGCTTTTGACCCACACGCAACGTCTGGCGCCAAGGCCGCAGGTCTTTGGCAGATCATACCGAGCACAGGGCGCAATTATGGTTTAAAACAGACCCGCAACTACGATGCGCGTCGTGATGTGGTCGCCTCGACGACTGCCGCTCTCGATATGATGCAACGTCTGAACAAGATGTTCGACGGTGACTGGCTGCTGACTGTCGCTGCGTACAACAGCGGTGAGGGTCGTGTACTGAAGGCAATGAAAGCGAATAAAGCACGGGGTAAACCTACCGACTTTTGGTCGCTTCCACTGCCACGGGAAACCAAATTATACGTACCTAAAATGCTGGCTTTGAGTGAAATCTTCAAAAACAGCAAACAGTACGGCGTGCAGCTGCCAACCTCCGACGAAAGTCGTGCGCTGGCGAAAGTGCGTATCAACAACCCTGTTGAACTGAAACAGGTTGCGGATATGGCAGGTATCTCGGTGACCAAACTGAAAGCCTTCAACGCAGGTGTGAAGGGCTCTACGTTAGGTACCAGCGGACCAAAATACGTTCTGGTGCCGCAGAAACACGCTGAACAGTTACGGGTATCGTTAGCGTCGGGTGAGATTGCAGCGGTTCAGTCTACGCTGATTGCGGATAACACACCGTTAAATAGCCGTAGCTATCGGGTACGTACAGGCGATACGCTTTCAGGCATTGCTTCACGTCTTGGCGTGAGCACGAAAGATCTGCAGCAGTGGAACAAGCTGCGTGGCTCTACCCTGAAAGTGGGTCAGAACCTGACGATTGGCGCGGGTAACAGCGCGCAGCGTCTCGCCAATAATAGCGATAGCATTACCTATCGCGTACAAAAAGGCGATTCGCTTTCCAGTATTGCCAAGCGTCACGGCGTAAACATCAAAGATGTGATGCGCTGGAACAGCGATACGGATAATCTGCAGCCTGGCGACCGGATAACGTTGTTTGTAAAAAACAACGCCACACCGGATTCCTGATTTCAGAGACCTGATGTAAAAAGGCACCGATTCCCCTCGGTGCCTTTTTTGTTTATCCCGCCTTTTGGGCTTCAGCCAGGAGGGTATCGCTGGTAAAGGAGCCCTCTTCCTGCAGCTCAAAGTAGGCTTTGACCTCGGCCGAGGCACTCTCCTGGTACAACCGGATCGCCTGACTCAATGCCTCTGGGGTGCGCATACGCGCAATCCACGAAGAAAACTCCAGCCTTAATCTGTCAGTCTGCAGCGATTGTGCAATCAGCCCGGCATCGGTGAACATGGACAACCACTCGCCGCTGGAGTAGTTCCGGACATGCGAGGTATCCCGCAACGCTTCCACCGTCTGTAACCAGATATCACGTACCGGATGACCCGGCGACATGATATCCATGATGATAACCAGCCCACCCGGCTTCAGCACCCGCTTAACTTCGCGCAACGCCTGGCCGACGTCATGCCAGTGGTGCGCCGAGTAGCGGCTGATCACAATATCAAACATTTCATCGTCAAAGGGTAATGATTCTGCATAGCCCTGACGGGTGGCAATATTATTCAGCCCCTTCTCGCTGGCTGCGGCGGCAACCACCTCCAGCATCTGGCTGGATAAGTCATATGCCGTCACCTGAGCCACCTGCTGCGCTGCTACAAAGCTGGCATGACCTGCCCCGCAGCCTAAATCAAGGATGCTGGCTTTCGGAAAATCAGCCAGACGTTCAGCCAGACGCTGCAAATCGCGCCCGGATGCGTGAACCGCGCTGGTGAGGTAGGCCTTAGCCTGAGAGCCAAACTGTTTTTCTACGTTGTCATGATGGGACTGTGTTGTCATTTTGCTGTCCTTCGGTTGATGAAAAATAAAGGGCAGCACCCGTACAGGCCTGCCCCACGGCAGACCTGACGCACCTCTATCTCTCAGGTTTGCCGGGACTGAATTCAACGAGTAGCGGATTGTGATCGGATGCGCGAGTGACCAGCACAGAGGCTTCACTCACGTTCAGACCACGATAGAAGACAAAATCGAGCGGACGACCAAAGGCCTTGCGCCGCTGGTCATCGGTAAAACGTACTTCGCGCAGCGACATCTCACGCGCAAAGCGATAAAGCGCATTCATTCGCGGACGGCTCCAGGCATTGAAATCGCCAGCCATAACCACCGGGCCGCTGTGATGGGCAATCTGATCGCCGATAGGCAGCAGCTGCTTGCTGTAGACATCCACGCCAAGGCTGAAGTTAACCGCGTGGATATTGACCACCATCAGCAGCCGGGTATCCGGCAGCGGATACACGGTGACCAGGGCGGATTTCGCCAGGCGCAGAAGCGGTTCGCGCTCGCGCAGTGGGCAGCAATAGACGGGATGAGCGGCAGAGAGCGTCATCACCCCTGACGGATGCTGGGGTAAGACAAATGCCGGCACCTGGTCAGCAGCGAGATAGTTAGTGGTCGCAAACCTGACCAGTTCAGGTGTGGTTTGCGCCTCCTGCAGCAGCACCAGATGAGCATCTTTACCAAAATTCTGCAGGACGGATAACCATTCGGCGCGTTGCTGTTTAAAGATATTCCATACCAGCACCCGAATTTTTTCGTCGCTGCTTAAAGGCGCACCCGCAGGCAATGCCTGGCCAATGCTCGCAAACGACCCCGGAGGTAAAATTCGCTCCGCTGGCTGTCCGGCAACATAACGCATGGCATAGGTATTTTTTCGCACGGTGTGAAACGACCCCTATCAACTTGAACCCGTCCAGAAACAGGAGCGGGTTCTAATGTTATAGGGTTTTCAGCTCACACTTTCAACGCTATTACTAAGAAACTACTGAGTTACTCAGATTCCGCTGAGCTGTTTTGTCGGTAAGTACTTACATAAAGTTATCCGAGAGTAACGCGCGCGGGCTTATCCAGACGACCACTCAGGCCAATCAACAGAAACGCCACGAGAACAATGACCGCCCCAATCCACGGCGTTTGCGACAGACCAAAATGCTCGACCGTCTGCCCACCAATAATGGAACCCAGGGCGATACCGACATTAAACGCGGCGATATTAAGACCGGAAGCAACATCCACGGCGTTGGGTGTATAGTGTTCGGCTTTCTGCACGACATAGACCTGTAAACCCGGTACGTTACCGAAGGCGAAGATCCCCATTACCAGTACCGTACCCAGCGCGGCATACTGTATGGAAGCGGTGAACTGGAAGACCAGTAAAAGCACTACCAGGGCAGCAAAGATAATTTTCAGCGCCGGGACTGCGCCATGCTTATCGGCCAGCTTTCCGCCCCAGATATTGCCGATCGCCACCGAAACGCCATAGCCCAGCAGGATCCAGCTTACTGCGCTCGGTGAGAACCCTGCCAGATCCTGCATCATTGGCGCCAGGAAGGTAAATGCGGTAAACACACCGCCATAGCCCAGCGCCGTAATGGCATAGATCATCAGCAGACGAGGATGAGTCAGCACTTTCAGCTGATCGCGCAGCGTCGCTGCCGCGCGTCCCGGAATAGTGGACGGGATCAGCACCAGACTGCTAATCAGCGCAATCACGCCCAGCAGAGAGACCGCGAGGAAGGTTTCACGCCAGCCAAAATGTTGCCCAATAAAGGTGCCCAGCGGTACACCTGTCACCAGGGCTACGGTTAAACCGCCAAACATAATGGCAATAGCAGAGGCCGCTTTCTCTTTCGGCACCAGGCTCGTCGCAATTGTCGAGCCGATGGAGAAGAAGACACCATGAGCCAGCCCCGTCAGGAGGCGGGCAATGACCAGGGTTGTATAATCAGGTGCCTGCCAGGCAAGGATGTTGCCTGCGGTAAACAGCACCATCAACGCCATCAGCAGCTGTTTACGCAGCAGACGGCCTGTGAGTGCGGTCAGTACCGGTGCGCCGATAGCCACACCGAGGGCATAGATAGAGACCAGTAAACCCGCCGAAGGCAGCGAGATGGCAAGTTGGTCAGCAATGGTAGGAACCAGACCTACAATAACAAATTCAGTCGTGCCGATTGCAAAGGCACTGATCGTCAGGGCAAGTAGCGCCAGAGGCATAAATAACTCCGTCTCATCAGGATTAAGATGACACGGAGTATGCGCCAGTGTTTAAATAACAAAAATGCTCAAAGTATCAATACAATTTTGCGGATAAAGCAACAATGAAAGCAACGTCTGAGGAGCTGGCGATATTTGTCGCCGTCGTTGAGAGCGGCAGTTTTAGCCGTGCCGCAGAACAGCTGGGACAGGCTAATTCAGCCGTCAGCCGCTCGGTGAAAAAGCTGGAGATGAAGCTGGGCGTCAGCCTGCTTAACCGGACGACCCGGCAACTGAGCCTGACCGAAGAAGGCGAACGCTATTTTCGCCGCGTGCAGTCTATTCTGCAGGAGATGGCCGCCGCAGAAACAGAGATCATGGAGACGCGCAGCACGCCACGCGGGCTTCTGCGTATCGATGCGGCGACGCCCGTGGTGCTGCATTTCCTGATGCCTTTAATTAAACCTTTCCGCGAACGTTATCCGGAAATGACGCTCTCTCTGGTTTCTTCAGAAACGTTTATCAACCTGATTGAGCGCAAGGTGGATGTGGCGATCCGCGCGGGGACGCTGACCGATTCCAGCCTGCGGGCACGCCCTCTGTTCACCAGTTATCGCAAAATCATCGCCTCCCCGGCCTATATTGCCCGCTTCGGCAAGCCTGAGACGATAGAGGAACTGAAGCAGCATCTCTGCCTGGGCTTTACGGAGCCGGTATCCCTTAATACATGGCCTCTCGCCTGCCATGATGGCCAGCTGCATGAAGTGGTTTGCGGTTTATCATCCAACAGCGGCGAGACGCTCAAACAGTTATGCCTTGAAGGAAATGGGATTGCCTGCCTGTCGGATTATATGATTGATAAAGAGATTGCGCGGGGGGAGTTAGTCGAGCTGATGGCAGACAAGCGCCTGCCGGTAGAGATGCCCTTCAGTGCGGTTTATTACAGTGACAGAGCGGTAAGCACCCGCATCCGGGCCTTTATTGATTTTCTGAGCGAGCATGTAAAACAGCTCCCGAAGGAGCTGTGAGAGGGTTCAGGGTACAGAGGGCGGGCTAGATTAGTCCCACTTCGGCGCCAGACCTTCCGGGCTAACCAGACGATCGTTGCAGTCAAGCGCCGCGATCGCTTTTTTATCATCCAGATCCAGCTTCAGATCCTGTGCCAGCAGATTGCTCGCCAGGTTTTCACGCTTGGTTGAAGACGGGATCACTGCATAACCTTCGCCCATCGCCCATGCCAGGATAACCTGTGCTGCGGTGGCATTATGCCTGGTAGCAATGCGCAGAATGGTTTCGTCTTTCAGAGCCTTACCGTAAGCCAGCGTCATGTAAGAAGTGATATGGATGCCATGCTGCTTCGCCCACTCCACCACCTGCCGGTTTTGCAGATAAGGGGATAGTTCGATCTGATTGGTGGCGATATTTTCTGCGCCAACTGCGGCAACTGCCCTTTCCATCAACGGGATAGTGAAGTTGGAGATACCAATTTCGCGCGTCAGTCCCTGCGTTTTAGCTTCCAGCAAAGCCTGCATAAATTCTTCAACGGACACCGCATCGTTCGGCGATGGCCAGTGAATCAGGGTCAGATCCACATAATCGGTGCGCAGCTTTTTCAGGCTCTCTTTCAGGCTTGGGATTAATTTCTCTTTGCTGAGGTTCTCAATCCAGATCTTGGTGGTAATAAAAAGTTCGTTACGCGGTACGCCGCTCTCTGCGATCGCCTGACCCACAGCGGCTTCGTTGTCGTAGATTTGGGCGGTATCAATCGTGCGATAACCCAGTTCGAGGGCAGTTTTAACGGATGCGATAACAACGTCGTCTTTCAGGCGGAAAGTGCCAAGACCGAATGCAGGGATAGACATGAAATTCCTCTTTTCTTCATCATGTTTGTTAATAAAGAGGATTATCTCTGGCGGGGATATGTGAAAAAAGATCGTATTAAGCAGAGGATTTTTGCGTTTACAGCAATAATCAAACAGCAGGCAAGAAAAAAGCCCTGAGCGTGAGCTCAGGGCTTCTTAATAAGTGGCGGAACGGACGG